>JAEDFA010000091.1 GCA_016293005.1 Treponema sp. | reverse complement strand
TTTTTTCTTCATAATATATATATGCGTTAAAGTGGCACTTTCGGCAAAAAAACGAGAAAAAAATTTAAAAAAGTTGAATTTTTTTTGTTTGTGGCAAGGATTGGAAGGGCTGGCGTAAGACAGTTCCGAAGCGAAAGCGTAGGAATGGAGCGAAAGCGTAACCCTGGAAAGCCTGGTTTTTGATTGCTTGAGCGAAGTCGAAGCAAGCAAAAAGCCACCCGGATTATAAAAATCTACGGAATTTTGTTTGTTTTGTGGAAATTAATCAGATGTATTTTTTGAACAATCTTTTACGACTGTCAGAGTAATTTTAACGTTCTTTAAAAATAAAAAAGACTGCCTTCAAAAGACAGCCTTTTATAAAATCTAACCTAGCAGAAATTAGTCTTCATCAACACCAACTTCTTTGTAGTCTCCACGATATGTCCATGTACCCTGGAGAGTTCCACAGCGTTCTTCTCCTGCTTTATCACTTTTTGCATATACATTTGCATAAACTGCAAAATTTGTCTGTGTAAGTTTTGTATAATCTGTGTCAATTTTTACAGCTTTGTTACTATCCAAAATAACCTTTTTATCATCTTCATCAATAGGAGTTCCGTCTGAATCAAGTTTTTTAATTTTATTTTGCAAAAGATAACATTCATACTGAAATTTACCCTCACTAACTTCTTTCAAAATTGCATAAGGATAAACAGTTACTGTTTTACTTTCACTATCAAAGTTACCGTTTGCTACTCCCCAAGTCTTTACTATTTGTGTTTCTTTTGCACCGTTTCCTTCATAACCAGGTTCTGGAGCACCAAAGTTTTGAGCCTGAATGTCTGTAACATTTTCAAAGCGTGAAACATAATATTGAAGACCACCACTTGCATCAGCTGTTCTTAAACCAATTACATTAAAACTTTTTTTGCCATCTTCTTCAACCAAGTCAAAAATAAGACCCATAACACCAGCTTTTTTTGTTTCGTCAGTAACATTTAAGAAATCAATCTGTACACAAGCACCAGCATGTTTAAAAGCAGTATCTTTATATGCTCGATAAACTTTAGTATCTTCATTTGTATAATCAATTGAGTATTTTGAACCACTGCCTTTAATTGCATTCTCTGGATCATCACCACCAGCACAACTAGCAAGACCAAAAACCATAGCACCTGCAAAAACTGCAACCGCAATTTTTTTCATAATTTTCATTTGTATACCTCTCTTTATACTGAATTAAATTTTTCTTTTCTAATGAAATAATAGAAAAAGAAATCAGTACAACTAATTAATAGTAATATATATGCATTCTTTCAAATTTTCAAGCATTATTTTACTTTGAACTTAAATTCTGTGTAAAATAAGGCATCTCTTGAAACTGTTGATTTTTAGAGATGCGGTAAATTTTTATGCAAGAAGTTTTAAATCGTTTATGAAGAAAAGCGAGAAGAACAAAAGCACTCCGCCAAACAGAAAAATAATGTCGCCGATTGCACGCATGAATTTAATTTTTCGCAGACGGTAGAACACAAGTCCAAGAGTGTAAACGATGCCTGAAATTATGAGCATAGAAAAACTTCTTGTTGAAAGAATAGTGTAAAGCTGTTTAATGATGATTAAACTTATCCAGCCCATTACAAGACAGAATATGACATTCACGAGTTCGATTCTGCTTCCGGCGATGGCGTACATAATTACACCAGTTATACATAAAACCCACACGATTCCAAAAATTACGATTCCAAGAATGTTCCAGTTTGTAGAAAGAGTTCGAAATGTAAACGAAGAAAATGCAAAACCGATTACAAAATATGTGAAGATGTGCGAAAGGCGATTGAAAACTTCTTTTGCTCCTTCTGGCCTAAGCGCGTGATTCAGAGTTGACATAATGTACATTAAAATCATAGTTCCGCCGAAAAGCGAATAAAACAAAAGATAAAGCCCTGAATATGGTTCTGCTTTAATTTTATCGTAAGCAAGAACATCGAGAATTGCAGTTCCGGCGATAAAAAGGCACGCTCCAAGCCCCTGCACGATAGAACTGAAAATTTCTTCTGCAAGAGTGAATTGCCTGATTTGTTTTTTCTTTTCGATTAAGGCTTTTTCACGGGCGATATTTTTTTCTGCGCGTTTTCGAGCTTTTTCAGAGCGGGCGTACTCATCTGCCGCGTATTTTGCACGCAATCGTTCCGGGTCTTCAGAATACTGAATATTTACTTCCTGAATTTTGCGTTCAGCCTCTTCTTTTATTTGCCTGATTCTGGATTTTCGTTTTTCGTTAATGGATTTTAAAGTTGAAGCTCTTACCGCTTTTAAAGCAATTTCATCCTGTCGTGTCATAAAACCTCCTGCCATTTTTTTCAGCATAATACAGATTTTTCGTTTTTTCAAGTTTACAATTTTATTCGATTTATTATGCAATTTATATAGAATAAACTTTCAGGTTCAATTTCAACCTTTTATTTAAATATATTATTTTATTTCTAAAAAAAATAATTTTTTTCTTTTTTTATGTAAAATCTGTGATATAATAGAAACATCAATTGAGTAAACTTATATTTTGGGAAGTATAATGTTAAAACCAAGACCAACTGTCGACACAGCAAAAATACAAGAAGCAATTTCTCAGGAACTGCCAATTTCAATCACCACTTACACACTTCCACATGAGATGGAACTTTTCATGTCAGAAGTCCTTCATGCTTTTTTAACTCAACTTCATCAGGACGGAATCACTCAGTATCTCACTTACTGTCTAAACGAACTCGTCGTAAACGCAAAAAAAGCAAACACAAAACGCGTATATTTTTCAGAAAAAAATCTTGATTTATTCAACAAAGAACAATACGAACTTGGAATGCAGACTTTCAAGAACGACACGCTTGAAAACATAAATTATTATCTAAAAAAACAAAAAGACGCCGGACTTTTCGTAAAATTAATTCTTCAGGCAAAAAACAACACAATCAAAATCGAAGTCCGCAACAACGCAAAACTTACTCAATTTGAAACAGAACGAATTCAAAATAAAATCGAACAGGCACAAAAATTCAATTCAATAGAAGACGCGCTTTCAACAGTTTTAGACGACACAGAAGGGGCAGGGCTTGGGCTTGTAATAATCATTCTCATGCTAGAAAAAATCGGAATGACGGTAGACAGTTTTCAGTCTGTATGCGAAAACAACGAAACAATCACAAGAATTATTCTTCCTATTAATAAAGATTTACAGAACAATTTCGAAATCATTTCAGAAGAATTTTCAACCGTAATAGAAGACCTTCCGCAATTCCCAGAAAACATTACAAAACTCAGCAGACTTCTTTCAGACCCGGAAGCAACAATGCAGGACATCTGCAATCAGATTATGAGCGATGTTGCCATTTCAGCGGAACTTTTAAAAATCGTAAATTCAGCGGCTTACGGTTTAAAAAATACAGTTAAAAATATTCAGGATGCCGTAAAATTCATCGGAACCCGCGGAATTCAAAACATTCTATATTCAATCGGTTCTATGAGAATTTTCGCCAGCATGAACAAAAAAAACTTAAGTCTCTGGAATCACGCATACAAAGCAGCGTTCTTCAGTTTTAACCTTGCAAAAAATCTCTGTTCTCAAGAAAGAAACATAATCGACGATGCTTTCACCTGCGGGCTTCTTCACGATATGGGAAAACTCATTTTCGAAACAACGCACCCGGATTTCCTTGAAAAAATAAAAGACATCTGCGTACAAAAAAATGTTCCTGTCGAAGTTTTTGAAAAAGTTTTAGCCGGTGCAAATCACGGTGAAATCGGAGCAAAAATTGCCCAAAAATGGAATTTCCCTAGCACAATTGTCGATGTAATTCATTATCATCATTCGCCGGAACTCGCTCCAATAGAAACCCGAAAACTCTGCTACCTTGTATATCTTTCTGACGCAATGATTCATTATGCAGAAAAATCAATTCAGTTTGACCAGATTCAACAAGATGCTCTTGCAGAATTTAATATTCAAAGCGAAGAAATTTTCCAAAAGCTTTCCGAAAAACTTGAACACGGCTTTGTAGAATTTTCCAGCGGAACACGCTAAAACGCTTTAATCAACTGTTAAGTATTTTTAATTTTCTCTTTGCAACAATATTTTAAACCGCACAGGCTTTGAAAATTATGTTATGTGATATTATTCATCATTATCTTCTTCATAATTAA
>JAEDFA010000030.1 GCA_016293005.1 Treponema sp. | reverse complement strand
AAAAATCTTCAATTCTAACTTTATTATCAGTCAGAATTCTAAAATTTTTCTAAAATAAGAGTTTTGTTTTCAAAAAATAAATTAAAAAATTCCGATGTGTCTGAAAAATGCCACGAACAAAAACAGCGTAAGACTTGAAAAAACTGTAGTCCACACAAGAATTTGTCCTGCAAGTTCGCTGTCGCCGTTCATCTGATCTGCCATTGAAATGCTTGCGACTGCTTCTGAAGTTGCAAAAAGCCCGAACAACGATGCGTACTCTGCTGAAGAAAACGAAGGAAAACCAAAAATCGGCGGAAGAAAAATGCAAATCAACATTCCAACCGCTGGCGCCAAAATCAAACGGGCAAAAACGCTCACAGAAATCTGAGGCAAAAGTCTTTTTACAGAAGAAAATTTAAACTGCCCGCCTAAAATTATAAGAGAAAACCACGGAGCAATGCTTCCAAGCGCTTCAAAGGCCTTAAAAATAAACTTAAGATTTCCTGTTGAAAACCTCCAGCCACCAAAAAAAGGCCTTATGATAACGCAAAACATTCCAAGCGCAACACCCTGAATGAGCGGATTTCTTACGATTTCTTTTAAAATGTGAATGAAAAGGTTTGTTTTTTTTCCGTTTGATTCAGTTCTGTTAAATGCCGAAAGAGAAATTACTGCAAGAATGTTGAAAGCCGGAACTGAAAACGCTGAAATGAGGGATGCAAGCAAAAGTCCTTCTTCACCAACAATGTTAAATGCAAGCGGAATTCCGATTGTTGCATAATTTGAACGGTAAAACGCCTGATGGATTACTCCTTTTTGACGCGGATCTTTTTCAAAAAAAACAATCCAAAAAAGTCCTATAAAAAAAAGCGCAAGAACAGAAATTACAGCAAAAAGCACGACATTCCATCTGATTTTATCAAGACTTTCTATTTTATAAATATTCACGAACATCATCGCAAAAAATCCAAAGCGAAAACAGAATTTGTTCCCGGATTTTACAAACGCATCGTCAATAATATTAAGTTTTCGTGCAATAAAACCAAAGGATGCAACAAGAATTATAGGAAAAACAGCATTTATCGAAAAAAGCAAATCAGAAAGCATTAAAAATGGTATACAACTTTTCTAAAAAAATGTCATCAATTTTTTCTCATCTTGATTTCTTACTGTAAAAATTCTTCTTTATGATATAAAATTGTTCTATGAAAAAAATCTTTCTGATTTATCTTTTATTTTTTTTCACAATTCAAGTATTTCCTGAAAAAACCAGCCTCAAATTCAATCCCTGGGAACTCATAATTTACCGCCCGGAAAATTCAGAAGATTTAAATCAAATCAGATGCTTTTTAAAAATTCAGGATGAAAACGGAAACGACATCACAAAAAGCGAAAAAGTTAAAATCTGTTACGAATGGGTTTCAATTCCTGGAAAAGCATATTATTTCAAAAATAAAATTTATCTTTCAGGCGGAATGGCAATTCATTTGAATTTAAAACCCGGAAAATACAACTTCAGCGTTTACACTCCAAAAGAAGAACAGTTTTATTCCACAATCCCGAACAAAAATCAATGGGAATCAAATATTTTTTCCTACAGCACAGAAAATCCGCTTAAAGTAATTTTTGTCTACCCCGAAGCAAATGAAAACGGTTTTTACACAGGAACATGGAAAATCGATTACAAAGCCCCGAAATTCTGGAAATTTACAAAACCCTCTCAAAAAAACTGATTTTTTTTAATGCCTCTTTTAGTAATTGTACAAAAATCTAAATTCTTCTATAATTTTCATCATGAGTACTCACAAAAAAATCGACGAAGAAGTTTTAAACAATCTTCTGTATCTTTCAAGACTTTCACCGGAAAGCACAAATATCGAAACATTAAAAAAACAGGTTGACGAAATCATCGGTTATTTCGACATTCTTTCAAAATACGACGACAGCGAAAATCCTTACGACGCATATCCATCTACTCAGGCAGAAAAACTTAGAGAAGATTCATGTGTTGAAGGGCTTAATATCCCGGATGTAAAAAACATTTCAAAAAATTTCATGGACGGCTACTTTCAAGTTCCAAAAGTTCTTGAATCTTAAAAGAAATCTGCCATATTTTATTTTAAAAATTGAATTTTACAGGAAAAAATTATGACATACACAATCGACGAAACAATCAGCGCTTTAAAAAGCGGCGAAATCACAAGCGTTTCTTTAGTAAAATCCTCAATAGAAACTTTCGAAAAAGACAAAGAATCTAAAACTCCGCTCAACGCTTTCCTAGAAATTTATCCTGATGCGCTTTCAAAAGCCGAAGAAGCAGACAAATTAATTTTACAGGCAAGAAAAGACGGCTCACTCGACAAACTTTTTTCAGAAAAACCGCTTTTAGGACTTCCATTTGCAAACAAAGACAATATTTCTTCAAAAGGACACAAATTAACATGCGGCTCAAAAATTCTTGAAGGATACACAGCACCGTACAACGCAACCGTTATAAATCGCCTTGAAAACGCCGGAGCAATTGTTCTAGGCCGCTGTAATCAAGACGAATTTGCAATGGGTTCTTCAACAGAATATTCTTCTTACGGTGCTACAAGAAATCCAGTCAACCGCGAATATGTTTCAGGCGGTTCTTCAGGAGGTTCTGCGGCTGCTGTAAGTTCAAATCAGGCACTCTTCGGAATCGGAACAGAAACTGGTGGCTCAGTTCGTCTTCCTGCAAGTTACTGCGGAATTTACGGATTAAAACCAACTTACGGAGTTCTTTCACGCTGGGGCGTTGTCGCTTACGGTTCTTCTCTCGATCAAGTAGGAATTTTAGGCAGAACTCCAAAAGATATCGCACTTCCGCTTTTCTGCATGTCTGGAGAAGATTTTTACGACGACACTTCGTATGACCTTCCAAACAAAGAAGAACTTAAAAATTTAACGCCTTACAGTAAACTTTCTTCATTAAAAATTGCAATCCCAAAACAGTTCCTTCAAACAAAAGGTCTTGATTCTGATGTAAAAATAATTTTTGACGAAACAATCGCCTGGTTCAAATCAAAAGGAGCGCAAATTGACGAAGTAAATCTTCCAGTTCTCGACGCATCAATCGCTTCTTATTATGTAATCGCTCTTTCAGAAGCCGCTTCAAATTTAAGCCGATTCGACGGAATCAGATACGGAAACAGAATCGATAACGGTACTGGCTACGACGATCTTTTTGTAGATACTCGCTCATCAGGTTTTGGTCCTGAAGTAAAAAGACGAATCGTAATCGGAAATTATGTTCTTTCTGAACAGTTTTCAGGTGACACTTATAAAAAAGGAATGACAGTTCGCGCAAGAATTCAAAAGGAAATCGCATCTCTTTTTGAAAATTACGACATGATTTTAGTTCCAACCTGCCCTACTCCGGCTTTCAAACTCGGTCAAAAAATCGACGACCCGCTTGAAATGTATTTAAGCGATATGTACACAGTTTTTGTAAACCTTGCAAGAATTCCTTCTATAAGCATCCCGGCAGGAAAAGCCGCTTCCACAGACAATATGCCAGTCGGAATTCAATTTGCAGGTCCTATGTTCAGCGAGGCAAAACTTCTTCAGATTGCGCAGGCGTGGGAAGACGAGCATCCGGGCTGCGGAATACCGTTAAAACAAAACGAGGCGTAACGCTTCAAAAGATTACATACAATTTTACAGAGGCTAAATATGATAGATAAATACGAAATCGTAATCGGATGCGAAATCCATACACAGCTTTTAACTAAAACAAAAGCATTCTGCGCCTGTGAAAACCGCTACGGAGGAATGCCGGACACACGCGTTTGTCCAGTTTGTCTTGGGCTTCCAGGAGCTATGCCGCGCGTTTCAAAAGGTTATGTAGAACTTGGAGCAGTTGCCGGGCTCGCCTTAAATTGTGACATCGCTTCATACACAAAATTCGACAGAAAGCATTATTTCTATCCAGACCTTGCAAAAGGCTATCAAATTACGCAATACGATCTTCCGCTTTGCACAGACGGTTTTGTAGATTTACCGCTCGTTCACTATCCAAAAGAAGAACAGCCAGGCGAAAAAAATTGCCGCACAGAAAATTTTGCAGGTGAAAACTGTATCATCGACAACAAATACCGCCGCATCAGAATCGAACGAATTCACCTTGAAGAAGATGTAGGAAAATCTCTCCATCTGGAAGGAAAACATTCTTACATCGATTACAACCGTTCAGGCACTCCTTTAATCGAAATCGTAACAAAACCCGACATGACAAGTCCGGAAGAAGCAGCGCTTTTTATGCAAACAGTTCAGGAAATTCTTCGTTATGTAAAAGTAACAAAAGGAAATCTCGAAGAAGGAAACATGAGATGCGATGCAAATATCAACTTAAATGTCTGGGAAGACGGAAAACTCTATCACACTCCAATTTCCGAAATCAAAAACTTAAACTCTTTTAAAGCGATAAAAGATGCCTGCACATACGAAGCAAAACGCCAATTAAAAGAATTCCAGGAAGACCGAAAAGAATTCAATCCAGGTTTTAAAAATACAATGGGCTGGAACGAGGCTGAAGGTCAAACTGTAATTCAGCGAACAAAAAATTCTTTCGTAGATTACAGATTTGTCGTTGAACCAGACATCAAACCTTTTACAGTAAGCGCAGAGCTCGTTGAAAAAGCCGCAGAAAAAGTCGGTGAACTTCCAGAACAAAAACGCGTCCGATTTCAAGAAGAATACAAACTCACTCAATTCGACTCAGAAGTTTTGACAGGAACGCGTGAACTTTCCCTTTGGTACGAAGAAGCTGCAGAACAATCAAAAAATCCTAAAAGAACTGCAAATCTCATAATCGCAGAACTTCTTGCCGTTCTAAATGAAAAAAAACAGACTATAAACGACATTTCAATTACGCCAAAACACATTGCAGAACTTTCAGATGCCCTTGAAGAAAAAAGAATCACTTCAAAACAAGGAAAAGAAATTTTTGCGCAAATGCTTGAAACAAACGCTCTTCCATCTGAAATCATAAAAGAAAAAGGCTTTGAAGTTGTAAGCGATTCTGGTGCAATCGAAAAAATCGTTGACGAAGTAATCCAGAATAATCCTAAAGCTATTGAAGATTTCAAAAAAGGAAAAACAAATGTTGTCGGCTGGCTTATGGGACAAGTTATGAAAGCATCACAAGGAAAAGCAAATCCTGGCGAAGCCACAAAGCTTATCAATCAAAAACTTTCAACACTTTAAAAACAAAAAAGGACTTTTTAGAATATGCACATTCTTTAAAGTCCTTTTTTAATCAAAATCAAAAAAAACTAACTTAAAAGTTTATCGCTTACAACTCCGCTTGTACTGAATTTTTCAAGCAAATCTTCCACCGTAAGATTCTTTTTTTCTTCTCCGCGCACATCAAAAACGATTTTTCCATCCATCATCATGATAAGACGGTTTCCGTAGCGGATTGCGTCTTTCATATTATGCGTTACCATAAAAGTTGTAAGGTGATCGCGATTTACGAATTCTTCCGTAAGTTCAAGAACTTTTGCAGCAGTTTTAGGATCCAAAGCTGCTGTGTGTTCATCAAGAAGAAGAAGTCTTGGTTTTTGAAGACATGACATCAAAAGCGTAAGTGCCTGCCGTTGACCGCCTGAAAGAAGCCCGACTTTTGCCGTCATTCTGTTTTCAAGCCCCAAATCAAGAAGTTTTAACTGATTTTTATAAATATCTTTTTCAGAAGATTTAATATGCCACTTTAAACCGCGTCTTTTTCCCCGCCTGTATGCCATCGCAAGATTTTCTTCGATTCCCATATTTGCGGCAGTTCCCATCATCGGGTCTTGAAAAACGCGTCCAAGAAATCGCGCACGGTAATATTCAGGCTTATGAGTAAGATTCATTCCATCTAATTCGATTGAACCTGTATCTGTATAGTGAACACCGGCAATTAAATTTAAAAGAGTAGATTTTCCGGCACCATTTCCACCGATAACAGTTACAAAATCTCCGTCTTCAAGCGTTAAATCGATTCCCCGAAGCGCTTTTTTTTCTGTAATCGTTCCGGGATTAAAAGTTTTTGTGATATTTGTAAGTTTCAGCATAACTAACCTTCTATTCCGTGTTTAAATTTGTCATCAGAACGACGCGTATTTTTTTCGTTGTAAGGACCTTTATATGCGTTTCTGCGTTTGTCGATTCCATGCTTTAATACAGGAACAGAAAGCGAAACGGCAACTATCAGCGCGGTAAAAAGTTTTAAATCGGAAGATTTTAAGCCTAACTGAAGAACCACAGCGATTACAATTCTGTAGATAACTGAACCTAAAACGACTGAAACAAGCGTATACCAAAATCCAAAATGCGAACCAAAAATTACTTCACCGATAATAATTGAAGCAAGACCGATTACAATCGCGCCAGTTCCCATCTGAACATCAGCAAATCCCTGACTTTGAGCAACTAATGCCCCGGACATTGCAACCATTCCATTTGAAATCATAAGTCCGATAATTTTTGTTGTATCAGTGTTTACGCCCATTGCCCTAACCATATTTTCGTTGCTTCCAGTTGCACGAATTGCACTTCCGTATTCTGTTCCCAAAAACCAGTAAAGAATTGCTACTACAACAAGAATCACGATAATTCCGATTATAAGCGATGAAACCGTAGATGAAAGATTTATATTAAGTTTTTCTTTAAATAACCAAATCAAATCTTTCATCATAGTTGAAGAACCCAAAAGCGGCGTATTCGGTTTTCCCATTATTCTTATATTGACTGAATAAAGGGCGAGCTGGCTTAAAATACTTGCAAGAAGAATATTGATTTTTAATTTTGTATTCATAAAGCCGGTGCAAAGTCCGCATACAGTTCCAAGTACAAACGATACAAAAAGCGAAAGAACCGGATTAAAACCATTTACGATTAAAACCGCAGAAACAGCACCACCTGCTGCAAAACTTCCATCGACTGTCATATCTGCAACATTCAAAATTCTGAATGTAAGATAAACACCGAGCGTCATCAGTCCCCAGAGAATTCCCTGAGCAACTGCTCCTTCAATTGCATTTAAAAAAGCCATCACCTGCTCCAAAAAAGTAGTATCAATAAAGAAGGAATTTTAACTTCCTTCAAATTAGAGTAAAAATTATAAGTCCTCTGGAATTGTAATTCCAAGAATATCAGCAGTTTCCTGATTGATTTTTAAATCGCATTTTTCAAGATATTCGATTGGCATATCTGAAGGTTTTGCGCCATCTTTTAAAATTCTTACAGCCATTTTTGCAGTCTGTTTTCCAAGTTCGTAGTAATTGATTCCGTAAGTTGCAAGTCCACCTGCGTTTACCATGCCTTCTTCACCGCAGATTACAGGAATTTTCTTTTCGTTTGCAATTTGGGCAACGAGCGACATTCCGCTTGCAATCATATTATCTGTAGGAGAATAAATTACATCAACTTTTGAACAAAGGTTTTGAACAACCTGATAGATTTCGTTTGAATTTGAAACAGTTGCTTCGATATATTTTAAACCAAGGTCATCGCAGGCTTTTTCTGCAAGTGCAATCTGAAAGTAAGAATTCTGTTCACTTGAGCAGAAAAGCATTCCGACAGTTTTTGCAGAAGGAACAAGTTTTTTAAGGAGTTCCATCTGAATTGCGCAAGGAGTTAAATCTGAAGTTCCGCTGACATTTCCGCCTGGCGCTTCATTTGAATTTACAAGCATTGCAGAAGCAGGATCTGTAACAGAAGAAACAAGAATTGGAATATCTTTTGTAAGATTTGCAACGGCCTGTGCTGCAGGAGTTGCGATTGCAAAAATCAAATCATCGCGGTCGTTGATAAGTTTTTCTGCAATTGTAACACAGTTTGCCTGTTCTCCCTGAGCATTATGGTAATCGATTTTAATGTTTTCACCATCTACATAACCGGCTTCTTTTAAACCGTCAACAAATCCCTTGTAATTTGCATCAAGAGCAGAATGTTCTACAAGCTGAATGACACCGATTTTAATTACATTAGAATTTTTACATCCAAAGAAAGACATTGCCATCATAGAAAGAGCAATGCAAGATAAAATAATTTTTTTCATTTTACACTCCATAAAAAATCAATTTAAGGTTTTAAAATCACCCTTTTATCTGATATTCTTCTATTATAATTTTGAATTTGCATATTATCAAGAAAATAAAACAGCATAACTAAAAAAAATCAAAAAATGTCTGTATTGTACAAAGTCCTTATTTATTGTAAAATTGTTCTGTTCATTGTTAGACTTACCTACTAAATAACTAGATAAAGAAAAACTCTAAAATTCTCTTTCAGACTTTTAGAAGTTATTCAAAATAAGGAAAACGCATGTCATTACTTGATGTTCAAAACCTTTGTGTATCAATAGAAGGCAAACAGGTTTTAAAAAATTTATCAATAAATATAAATCCGGGCGAAACTCATGTTCTTATGGGGCCAAACGGAGCCGGAAAATCAACTCTCGGAAACGCCCTCATGGGAAATCCAGTTTATTCAATCCAGGACGGAAAAATAATTTTCAACAGCAAGGATTTAACTTCAGAAAAAACAGATGTCCGCGCAAAAGAGGGAATGTTTATGTCTTTTCAAAATCCGCTTGAAGTTCCCGGAATCAGCCTTGAAACATTTATCCGCTCCAGCATTCAGCAAAGAACTGGCGAACGGGTAAAACTTTTCCAGTTCCAGAAAGAATTAAAAGCCTGCATGAATCTTTTAAATATGGACAGTTCTTATGCTTCAAGAGATTTAAATGTCGGTTTTTCAGGCGGAGAACGCAAAAAATCAGAAATTCTTCAGCTTCTAATGCTTAAACCAAAATTTGCAATCCTCGACGAAACAGATTCAGGTCTGGATGTCGATGCAGTCCGCACAGTTTCCAAAGGAATCGAAGAATATCAAAAAACGCAAAACGGAGCGCTTTTAATCATCACGCACTCAACAAGAATTCTTGAAAGCCTTCATGTTGATAAAGCGCATATAATCGTAAAAGGAAGCATCGTTCACACAGGAGACGCTTCTTTAGTTCAGGAAATCAACGAAAACGGATTTGACAAATACTTAAACTACATGGAAAAATAAAACTCCAGCCGTTGATTTTATTTTCTTTTAGAATTTCTTCTATAAAATAACACTAGGATTTTTATGAGTGACGAAAAAACAATTATAAACGATATAAACAGAGAATTTTACGATTTTCGTTATGAAGAATCAGAAAAAGATTTTTACAGAATCGAAGCAGGTTTAACAGAAGAAATCGTAAAAAAACTCAGCGAAGAAAAAGGCGATCCTCTCTGGATGCGTGATTTTCGTTTAAAAAGCCTTGAACAATACAATAAAATGAAAGTTTCCACAGACTGGATGCCGGATATTTCAGGTCTTCACATAGAAGATATTGCAACTTATGTCCGTCCAAAAACAAAAATGAGCGGCAGTTGGGAAGATGTTCCGGAAGACATAAAAGATACTTTTGAAAAACTCGGAATTCCGGAAGCTGAACGAAAAAGTCTTGCCGGTGTTGGAGCACAATACGATTCAGAATTAGTTTATCACAACATTCAGGAAGAAGTAAAAAAACAAGGAGTAATTTACCTTGATTTTGAAAGCGCTTTAAAAAGTCCTGAATGGGGACCAATGGTAAAAGAATATTTTATGACGCTCATCACACCGAAAGACCACAAATTTGCAGCCCTTCACGGTGCGGTCTGGTCAGGCGGTTCTTTCGTTTATGTTCCAAAAAATGTAAAACTTTCTTTCCCGCTTCAGTCTTACTTTAGATTAAATGCAAAAGGAGCCGGTCAGTTTGAACACACATTAATCATTGTCGATGAAGGCGCAGATCTTCACTTTATCGAAGGCTGTTCTGCCCCAAAATACAATGTTGCAAACCTTCACGCAGGTGCTGTTGAACTTTTCGTAAAAAAAGGCGCTCATTTAAGATATTCCACAATCGAAAACTGGTCAAAAAATATGTACAATCTTAATACAAAGCGTGCAAAAGTCGAAGAAGGCGGAACAATCGAATGGATTTCAGGAAGTTTCGGAAGCCACACAGGATGCCTTTACCCTGAAAGCGATTTAGTCGGAAAAGGTGCCCGCGCAGAATTTACAGGCGTTACATTCGCAGGAAAAGGTCAGGACTTAGACACGGGTGCAAAAATGGTTCACCTTGCACCAGAAACAACCAGCGTCATAACAACAAAATCAATTTCCAAAAGCGGCGGAAAATCAACTTACAGAAGCGCAGTTTACATCGCAAAAAATGCAGAAAATTCAAAAGCAAGCGTTTCCTGCCAGAGTTTGATGCTCGACAGCCTTTCAAGAAGCGACACAATTCCTGCAAATGTAGTTTTAAATGATTCAAGCGACATCGGTCACGAAGCAAAAATCGGTCGAATCAGCAATGATGCAATTTTCTACCTTATGACACGAGGAATCAGCGAAGAAGAAGCGCGGAGCATGATTGTATCAGGGTTTGCAAATCCTGTAAGCAAAGAACTTCCGCTTGAATACGCCGTAGAAATGAACAACCTAATCAGACTTGAAATGAAAGGTTCTATGTAAAAAGGTGACTTATGGAAAAATTAAATTCAATAAAAATAAACGAACTTCCTTCTAAAACATGGAGCTGGCTAAAACTAAATTCAAGTCAGTTTCAAATTCCTTCAAATTTTTCACAAAAAGAAATCTCCGTGCAAAATCTTGAAAAAGCCGTAGCATTTCACACAGAAGAATTAAGTTTTCAAAATAACAAAAACACAAATCAGACTCTAAAAGATTCTTCACTTGAAGACCTCATAAAATCTTCTTCAAAAACGCAGAATGTAATTACAATTTCAAAAGATACAAAAAATCCGGTTTTAATTTTTTTAGACTATACCGAAAAAGAATTTTCTTCTTCAGTTCAAAAAATTATAGTAAAAGAAAATGTAAGCGCAGAAATAATTTTTGTCAGCACTTCAAAAAATGCATCTTCCGGTGCGAGCGTTATTTCCACAGAAGTTTTTGCTGAACAAAATTCAAATGTAAAAATTGCAAAGATTCAAATTCTTTCTTCAAATTTTTCTCAAATCGATGACACGACCTTTTTCTGCAGCGACAATTCTTCAGCAAGTCTTTTTCTTGTTCAACTTGGCGCAAAAGAAATTTTTTCTTCCGTGCACGCAAATTTAAACGGATATAAATCAAAATTCTATTCAGATACTGCATACTTCTGCAAAGAAAACCAGAATTACGATTTTAACCATGTCTGCCACCAGATTGCACAAAAAACCGACTGCAAAATGTACATAAACGGAGCCTTAAAAGATTCTGCAAAAAAAACTTACCGCGGAACAATCGATTTTAAAAACGGCTGCAAAGGTTCAACTGGAGATGAACAGGAAAAAGTTCTTGTTTTGAGCAAAGAAACAACAAACAATTCAATTCCTGTAATTTTGTGCGACGAAGAAGATGTTCAGGGAGAACACGGCTGTTCAATCGGAAGACTCAGCAACGAAATTCTTTTCTACATGGAAAGCCGCGGAATCGACGCAAAATCCGCAGAAAAAATCATCGCACGCGCAATTATCAACGCAGTCCTTTCAAAAATTCCTCAAGATGAAAAGGTTTTAAAACTTTCAGAAGACTTCCTGAACAAAATTTTTGGAGGCGAAAATGAATCAATATAAAAAAGATTTTCCAATTTTTTTATCACCAGAAAATGATGGAATCATTTATTTCGACAATGCAGCAACAACTCAAAGACCAAAAACCGTAATCGATTCAATTTCAGATTATTATAAAAAAGACAACGCAAACCCGCTTCGAGGGCTTTATTCTTTAAGCGAACGGGCAACAGAAGCCTACGAAAATGCACGCCACACGACTGCAAAATTCATAAATGCCAACGACTGCGAAATAATTTTTACACGAAACGCTACAGAAAGCCTGAATTTAGTCGCTTACACTTACGGTTTTGAAAACATTTCAGAAGGCGACGAAATTGTCGTTTCCATAATGGAACATCACTCAAACATTCTTCCGTGGCAAATGCTTTGTAAAGAAAAAGGTGCAAAACTCGTATTTCTTGAACCAAACAAAACGACTTTCGAATTTTCAGACGAAGAATTAAACAAAATTACAGAAAAAACAAAAATAGTTGCAATCGGTCATGTGTCAAATGTAATCGGAATTACAAATCCTGTAAAAAAAATTGCCGAAAAAGCTCATAAAGTCGGGGCAATCTGCGTTGTAGACGGCGCTCAGGCAGTTCCGCATTTTAATGTCGATGTAAAAGAAATCGATGCAGATTTTTACGCATTCAGTGCGCATAAACTTACAGGCCCAATGGGGCTCGGCGTTCTGTACGGAAAAAAATCTCTCCTCGAAAAAACAAAACCTTTCATGCGCGGCGGTGAAATGATTGAATATGTTACAAGAGAAAACGCAACATGGGCTGAACTTCCTCATAAATTCGAAGGCGGAACTGTAAACGCAAGCGGAGCAATCGGTCTTGCAAAAGCAATCGAGTACATTTCTCAAATCGGAATGGAAAACATCCAAAAACACGACAACAATCTTTCAACGATTTTAATGCAAAAAATGAAAGAAATTCCGTATGTCAAAATTCTCGGAAACGAAAACCCGGAAAAACACTGCGGAATCATAACTTTTACAATAGAAGGAGTTCATCCACACGACATTGCAAGTATTCTCGACACTGAAAAAATCTGTATTCGCGCAGGTCACCACTGTGCTCAGCCGCTCGGAGAATTTTTAAATATTCCGGCATCTGCAAGGGCAAGCCTTTATTTTTACAACGACGAAGAAGAAATCGAAAAATTTGTAAAAGCATTAAGTCAGGTAAGAAAATGGGCAGGTTTTAAAGAATAAAAGAAAATTTAATACACTTTCCTTTATTAATTTTTAGAATTTTACAAATTCAATTCATTCTGGAGCATTTTATGGATACAAAAGAACTTTACAGAGAAATATTAAACGAACACAATTTAAATCCATCTCACAAAGCACCTATGCAGGACGCAACAATGAGTTTAAACGGTGTAAACCCGTCTTGTGGCGACAACATTACATTAAATTTAAAAATAAAAGACGGAATCATAACAGACGGTTCTTTCACTGGACAAGGTTGCGCTGTAAGTCAGGCAAGCTGCGACATGATGCTAGACCTCATAATCGGAAAATCTCAATCGGAAGCAGAACGCTTAAACGAAATCTTTATGAACATGATAAAAGGTTCTGCCTCAGAAACAGAAATCGAACAACTCGATGAAGCAGCCGCTTTAAGCGACATCAGCAAAATGCCTGCAAGAGTAAAATGCGCAGTTCTAGGCTGGCGAACAATGAAAGAAATGTTTCAGTCAGGTTCTTCATGTGCCCAGTGCCAGAATCTTCACTGCCAGAAAAACGAATAAAATTTTCTTCAAAGCGTCCCAAACTTTTCATTCAAAGTTACCTCTAAAAACTAAAGTTTTTAGAAATTTCCTATTGACATTCAATCTTGTCTAATAGTATTATAACCTAAACTGTACGCTATATATAGTGTATAAGTTTGTTTTTTTTTAAATAAATGACACTATATACAAATGTGTCAAAATAAAATAACAAAAGGTGGGTAGCATCATGAAAATTATCAAGCGCAACGGTGAAGAAGCTGTATTCGATATATCAAAAATCATAACTGCAATTTCAAAAGCAAACAATGAAGTTCCTGCCTCCGAAAAATTAACTGAAAAGCAGATTTCAGACATCGCAAACGAAATTACAACTTACTGTGAAAATTCAAAAACAGAAATGAATGTAGAGTCAATTCAGGATCTCGTAGAAAAAGGCATCATGAAAACAGGACACTTTGCAATCGCAAAACTCTACATCACATACAGATACCAGCACGAATTAATGCGAAAAGCAAATTCAACAGACAAACAGATTCTTTCACTTCTCGAATGTTGCAACGAAGAAGTAAAACAGGAAAATTCAAATAAAAATTCAACAGTCGTAAGCGTTCAGCGCGATTATATGGCAGGTGAAGTTTCAAAAGACATCACAAGACGCCTTTTACTCGATGAAGATATTGCAAAAGCACATCAAGAAGGAATCATTCACTTCCACGATGCAGACTATTTTGCTCAGCACATGCACAACTGCGATCTTGTAAACCTTGAAGATATGCTCCAAAACGGAACCGTAATCAGCGGAACAAAAATCGACAAACCACATTCCTTTTCTACAGCCTGCAATATCGCAACTCAGATTATCGCTCAAGTTGCATCTTCTCAATACGGCGGACAGAGCATTTCACTTACACATTTAGCACCGTTTGTTGATGTAAGCCGCAAAAGAATCGCAAAAGAACTTAAAGAAACTCAAGAAGAAACAGGTCTTCAATATACAAAAGAACAATACGATTACATTTTAAACAGAAGACTTTTAGAAGAAATCAAGCGCGGCGTTCAGACAATTCAGTATCAGGTTGTAACTTTGATGACAACAAATGGTCAAAGTCCGTTCGTAACAATTTTCATGTACTTAAACGAAGCTAAAAACGAACAGGAAAAGCACGACTTAGCATTAATAATCGAAGAAGTTTTAAAACAGCGTCATCAAGGCGTAAAAAATGAAAAAGGACTTTGGGTAACTCCAGCATTTCCAAAACTCATTTATGTTCTCGAACCAGACAACATCGAACCAGGCTCAAGATTCTACTATTTAACAGAACTTGCAGCAAAATGCACGGCAAGACGCCTTGTTCCTGACTACATTTCAGAAAAAAAGATGTTCGAACTAAAAGAACACCACTGCTATCCGTGTATGGGCTGCCGTTCATTTCTCACAGTTTACTACGATGAGAACAAAAAGCCTAAATTCTACGGAAGATTCAATCAAGGTGTTGTAACGATAAACCTCGTTGATATCGCCTGTTCAAGCGGAAAAAATCTCGATTCATTCTGGAAAATTTTCGATGAAAGGCTCGATTTGTGCTACAGGGCACTCATGACACGCCACAACAGATTAAAAGGAACTCCTTCAGATGTTGCACCAATTCTCTGGCAGAACGGAGCACTTGCAAGACTTGAAAAAGGCGAAGTAATCGACAAACTTCTTTACAACGGCTATTCTACAATTTCTTTAGGATACGCAGGACTTTGTGAATGCGTGCGCTACATGACAGGAAAACCTCACACAGATCCAGAAGCAACTCCTTTCGCATTGCAAATTATGCAGCATTTAAACGATGCATGTGCAAAATGGCGTGCAAAAACAAGCATCGCATTCAGTCTTTACGGAACTCCGCTTGAAAGCACTACCTATAAATTTGCAAAATGCTTAAAAAGACGTTTCGGTGAAATTCCGGGCGTTACAGATAAAAATTACATCACAAACAGCTACCATGTTCATGTTACAGAACCAATCGATGCTTTCAAAAAACTCACATTTGAAAGCCAGTTCCAGGAATTAAGTCCAGGAGGCGCTGTAAGTTATGTAGAAGTTCCAAATCTCGAAAATAATATTCCGGCTGTAATGACACTTTTGAAACACATCTACGAAAACATAATGTACGCAGAATTAAACACAAAAAGCGATTGCTGTCAGGTATGCGGTTACACAGGCGAAATTATGACTGTCGAAGATTCCGACGGAAAACTCGTATGGGAATGTCCAAACTGCAAAAACCGCGACCAGGCAAAAATGAATGTTGCACGCAGAACTTGCGGTTACATCGGAACTCAATATTGGAATCAGGGACGAACTCAAGAAATCAGGGAGCGTGTTTTACACCTTTAAAATGTACTACGGAACAATAAAAAAAACTGATATAGCAAACGGCGACGGCGTAAGAGTTTCTCTTTTTGTAAGCGGCTGCAGAAGACATTGCAAAGGATGTTTCAACAGCCAGACATGGGATTTCTGCTACGGAACTCCATTTACAGACAAAACAGAAGAAGAAATTCTTTCAGCCTTAGAACCGTCCTACATCGCAGGTCTTACAGTTTTAGGCGGAGAGCCGTTTGAACAGGAAAATCAAGAAGTTCTTTCAGAATTTCTTGCAAAAGTAAAAAACGCTTATCCAAATAAAACAATCTGGTGCTACACAGGCTATGTTTACGACGAAGACATTCTTCCAGAAAACGGTCAAAAGCACTGCAAATTTACAAAAAAAATGCTTGAAAATATTGATACGCTCGTAGACGGACCATTCATCGAAGAGAAAAAAAACATTATGCTTCAGTTTCGTGGTTCAGAAAACCAGCGTATAATTAATTTAAAACAGAACTAAATTCTATCTCAAATTAAACTTTTAAGGCAAAATTTGATTCAATTTATTTTGCAGGAATTCCTGTAATAAATTCTTTATAAGGTGTGTTTTTCAGCGAAAAAATCATTTCACCTTTTTCATTTGAATCGATTAGTAAAGAAGTTTCAACCCACTTGTCATCAACAAGCACTTCGAAAGAATCACCAAATTCAAGCGATTTTACGATTGTATTTTCTTCTTCATTTGCAATTACGAATTTGCCAGTTGATTCATCAAATTCTAAAGTTCCTTTTTTTTCCATAATAAACCTCAAAATTAAAAAAATTAAAAAAATTAAAAGCGTGTGAAAGATTTTATTCACTTTATAAAATATACCACAATTTTTTCTTATAATGAAGATAACTTTTTTATGTTTCCTAAAGAACAAAATTCTACTATAATATTTTTATGGCTGATTCAAACAAAACCGTTTACATTTTAGATTCTTACGGATTAATTTACAGATGTTATTTTGCTTTCATTTCACGACCACTCACAAATTCAGAAGGAAAAAACATCAGTGCACTTTTTGGATTTTTCAGAAATCTTCACTATATTTTCAAACATTACAAACCAAAATACATTTTCGCAGCGATGGACTCTACAACAAAAACTTTCCGCCACGAAAAATATCCTGAATATAAGGCAACTCGCAATAAAACTCCAGACGATCTTCACGCCCAGATTCCATGGATTCAGGAAATTCTTAAAGCGGCACAAATTCCAGTTTTACAATGCGATGGTTACGAAGCCGATGACATTATCGCAACAGTTGCAAAAAAATGCGCAAAAGAAGGTCGGGAATGTAAAATTTTAAGCGGCGACAAAGATTTAATGCAGCTTGTAAACGAAAACACGCAGATTTTAAAACCAGAATCAAGCGGTGTCTGGAAAATTACAAATTCTGAAGGCGTTTTTGCTGAATGGGGCGTTTATCCTGAACAATTAAAAGACCTTCTAAGCCTTTACGGAGATACAGCCGACAACATTCCGGGCGTAAAAGGAATCGGTGTAAAAACTGCTGGAAAACTTCTTTCAGATTACAAAACTCTTGACGGAATTTACCAAAACATTCAGGAAATTTCAGGTTCGGTTCAAAAAAAACTCATCGACGGAAAAGAAAATGCCTTCAAATCGCGTGATTTAATCGAACTTTGTTACGATGTTCCTTGTCCAAAAATCGATGAAGCATTAAACCACGAAGAATACAATTTTTCTTTTGCAAACGCCGGAGAACTTTTAAAAAATTACGGCGCATTTCAAGTTGCAAAAGCCTTTTCAGAACTTGCCCTTGAAAACGGTGAAAAAGTTTCAAACGCACAAGAAAACAATTCTTCAAATCAAGCAGAAAACTCAACAATTCAAAGCACAGATTCTTCTCTTCTTGAAAACAAAAAAACTTTTCAACAGCCTGTAAAAAATTCCGGGAATTACAAAGGAATTTTTAATTCTTCCGAACTTGAAAAATTCATAAATTCAGCAATAGAAAATAAAACTGTCGCTTTAGACCTTGAAACAGATTCTTTAGATACTCAATGCGCACAAATTTTGGGGTTCAGTCTGTGTTTTAAAGAAAAAAATGCAGTTTATGTTCCGATTTTTCAAGGAGAATCGCTTTTTGATTCAGACGGAATTTCAAAACAAGATGCATTTATTCAATTAAAAAGGCTTTTTCTCGACGAAAGCGTAAATTTAATTTTTCACAACGCAAAATTCGACCTCAAAGTTCTTGCAAAAAACGGACTTTTCGGAAAAGATTTACTTTCGCTTTCAAACGAAACTTCCGCACAAACGCTTTCTTCTATTATAAAATGCAAAATTCACGACACGATGATTGCTTTCTGGCTTGAAAATCCTGAAAAAAATGGAAAATCTCTCGGTCTTGAATATCTTGCAGAAACTTTTTTAGGTCTCAAAGGAATAGAATTCTCTGAAATTGTCAAAAAAGGAGAAACTTTCAAAAGTGTTCCGATTGACAAGGCAATTTCTTACGCAGCAGAAGATGCAGATTTTACTTTTCAACTTTTTTCAATAATCAAAAATATTACAGAATCAAACTTGTACAGTCTTGAAATCCAAGTTCTACTGATTCTTGCGCAAATGGAATTGACGGGTCTTCACCTTGAAAAACAAGCACTTTACGATTACAAAACCGAACTTCAGGCAAAAATTCAAGAAACCGAAGAAAAAATTTATTCCGAGGTAAAACATCCGTTCAATATCGCTTCTCCAAAGCAACTCCAGACAGTTTTATTCGAAGAACGAAAACTTCCTACAGGCAAAAAAACGAAAACCGGTTATTCGACAGACACTTCTGTTCTTGAAGAACTTTCAGAATTCGACATCGTACCAAAAATGATTTTGGAATACAGGGAACTTGCAAAACTTCTTTCAACTTATGTGGAAACGCTCCCGGAAATGACAGACACTAACGACAGAATTCACACGGATTTTGTTCAAACTGGAACTGCAACTGGACGGCTTTCTTCACGCGAACCAAACCTTCAAAATATTCCAGTCAGAAACGAAGCCGGAAGAAAAATCAGAACTGCGTTTACTTCAACAAAAGGAAAAATTCTCATTTCAGCAGATTATTCGCAAATCGAACTCGTTGTTTTAGCGCATCTTTCAGGCGATGAAAATATGTGCCGGGCGTTCAAAGAAGGAACAGATGTTCACCGTTCAACAGCATCATTAATTTTCGGTGTTGCACCTGAACAAGTTACCCCGCAAATGCGAAGAACTGCGAAAACAATTAATTTCGGAGTAATATACGGAATGAGCGCCTTCAGACTTGCAAAAGATCTTGCCATTTCACGAACAGAAGCAAAACAGTTCATCGACAATTATTTTAAATTTTACTCAAAAATAAACGCCTTCATTAGCGAAACAATTTCCGGTGCAGAGAAAAACGGCTATGTTTCAACAATTTTCGGACGAAAACGAGAAATTTTAAATATCAACAGCAAAAACAAACTCGAAAAATCTCAGGCAGAACGAATTGCAGTAAACACGCCGGTTCAAGGCAGTGCCGCCGACATCGTAAAAAAAGCAATGGTCGATGTTTCTTCAGCATTAATTCAAAAAAACAACGGCTCAAGGCTTTTGCTTCAGGTTCATGACGAATTGATTTTTGAATGCCCGGATGAAAAATCTGTAATCGATGAAACAATCAAAATCATTCAAGAAAAAATGGAAAATGCCGTAAAACTTTCAGTTCCGCTAAAAGTTTCCGTAGAATTCGGAACAAATTGGGGAGCATTCCATTGATTTTGTGCGTAACTGGGAAAATGGCTTCCGGGAAAAATTTTTTTTGCTCAGTTTTAGAAGAAAACGGTTTTGTTTCAATCGATGCCGACAAATGCGTTCATTCAATCATCAGCGACAAAACTGAAACAATTTTAAAAGAATTTCTTCCTGTTGCAGAAAGTTTAAATAAAACAAAATTCAAAAATTCACCATTAAAAATTCAAAACGCAGACGGAAGCCTCAACAGAAAGGAACTTGGACGACTTTTATTCAGCGACAAAAAATTTCTTAAAAAACAAGAAAGCATAATTTACCCCGAACTTATCCTGCGTACAAAAGAATTTATCCTGAAAAATCCCCAAAAAAACATAATTTTAAATGCAACAGTTTTATACAAAATCCCGGAACTCTTAAATCTTTGCTCAAAAATAATTTTCGTAGAAGCAAACCCAGTTTTAAGGCTCATTCGCGCAAAAAAAAGAGATAAAATTCCATTTAAGCAAATAAAATCACGCTTCGATGCGCAAAAAAATCTTTTTCAAATTTACAAATCAACAAAAATTCCAGTGATAAAATTCAAAAATTCTCATGGAAAAACAAAAACCAGACATTTTATAAAAAAATTTATCCGTAAGATTTTATAACTTCTTCAGCAATCGCAATTTTTTTTACGCAACGATTCATCGCCTCTTTTTCAATATATTTGTGGGCGTTTTCTTCTGTCATTGAAAGATTCTGCATCAAAAGCATTTTTGCTCGATTAATAAGCCGGATTTCTTCCATTTTTTCTTTTAATTTTATAGTCTGATTTGTGAAAAACCTGATTTTATAACTTACAGCAATCGCCGCTTTCATCATGTTATAAAAATAAAACTGATCAAACGGGACACTCATCGTTAAAATTCCATAAGGTTCCATTCTGTAACTGATTTGATCAAAATTTTCAGACGGAACTAAAACCATAACCACGCTCGAAGAATTTGAAATATCAATGGCAAAATCTGACGCTTCAATATCAGAAGAATCAATTATTATTATACTGTAAAATTTTTCACTGGAACACAAACGCGCTTCATTTATATTCTGTACGATTTTTAAATCAAAAACCGGCTGAACTAAAAGAAGGCTTATCAATGAGGAAATTTTCTGATCTTTTGTGACCGCAAGGACACTGTGCACATCGGAATTCATAAAATCACCCGTAAAATTAGAGACTGAGAATTTTCTTTACAAATTCACTTTCAAATGCAAGATTTTTTGCAGAATCAAGAGTGTCTGGAAGCGTCTTTAAATTTTTTAAAACAGCAGATTCGTCATCAAAAAGATTTTCTTCTACAGGTGGCGGTGGAAGAAGATTATTTTTAATTCCATCTAATGCAGCATAAATTATCAAAGAATATGCGATATACGGATTACATTCCGGGTCACTTGAACGAATTTCAAGCCGTTTTCCAAGTTTTGAAGCAGGAAGGCGGATTAATGCAGAACGATTTTCTTCACCCCAGCAGATATATTTTGGAGCCTTACATTCCCCCAGCCTGTCATAAGAATTCTCAACTGGATTTAAAAAATATGTGATTTCTTCTATATGTTTTAAAATTCCGGCAAGAACATTTTTCATTTTTGACTCATCGGAACATGAAATATTAATATGCATTCCGCTTCCGGCCTTATCCTTTAACGGTTTTGGAGAAAAATCTGCATAAAGCCCAGACGCATACGCTTTTGTTCTTACGACCCATTTAAAAGTCTGGGCATCATCAGCGGCGGTTACAGCATCGGAATAATGGAAATCGATTTCATTCTGACCAGGGCCTTCCTCGTGGTGACTTGATTCTGGCGTAATTCCCATCTGCTCAAGTGTAAAACAAATATCGCGGCGAATATTTTCACCGTGGTCTTCTGGAGCAATATCCATATAACCTGCATTATCAAACGGAATTTTTGAAGGGTTTCCATTTTCATCTAATTTAAAAAGATAAAATTCAACCTCAGAACCGAAACTCAACTCGATATTACATTCAGATTTTAATGTCTTAACGGCTTTCTTTAAAATTGAACGGCAGTCATTTTTGTAAATTTCACCGTCTGGAGTTTGAATCGTGCAGAACATCCTTACAACTTTTCCAGTATTCGGTCTCCACGGCAAAACAGAAAGAGTTTGCGGATCCGGGAAAAGAAATAAATCAGATTTTTCTGGAGTCTCAAAGCCGCTTACAGCAGAAGCATCAAAAGAAATTCCTGTCGTAAACGCCCTTTCAAGCTGACTTGACATTATAGAAACATTTTTTTGTTTTCCAAATAAATCAAAAAAAGCAAGACGAACGAATTTTACATCTTCTTCCTGAACATAATCTAAAACTTCCTGAATTGAGTACATTCTTCCTCCAAAAATAAATGAAAAGGCGTTCACACAAAATACCAATTTTTAGTAATTTGAATGAACGCCATTGCTCATGTGTTTTAGTTTATGGAAAAATGAATTGAATGTCAATAATATGAAAAAGCCTCCATGAAATTTTAGTTCCATAGAGGCTTTAAAGAGTAAAATTATTAATTCTTAATAATCAATTTTTCTAATCCTGTAATGCTTCGTATCCCTGTTCACCAGTTCTAACTTTGATTACATTTTCTACAGGATAGATGAAAATCTTTCCATCTCCAATATGACCTGTATAAAGCGATTTTTTTGCAGTTTCAATTACTTTTTCAACAGGAACTTCTGAAACTACAGTTTCAACTTTAATCTTTGGTAAGAGTGTCATATCAAGCGGAACGCCACGATATTTTTCAGTCTTTCCATGCTGAGTTCCACAACCCATTACATTTGTAACTGTCATACCTGTTACACCGATATCGTTCAAAGCCTGCTTTAATTCGTCGAACTTACTCTGTCGTGCAATTATTACAACTTTATTAAACTTAGCATCAGGCTTGCTTGAGGCTTTTGTTACAGGAATTGCACTGTCAATTGAAGCGCTAGGTTCGCTTGAAACAGAACCAGTTAAAACTTGTGGTGTCATAACAAATCCTGAATAAGAAGAATCAATGCCGTGTTCAAGTTTATCAAGACCGATAAGTTCTTCTTCTTTGCTTGCTCTAAGTCCATGGAGCTTTT
>JAEDFA010000090.1 GCA_016293005.1 Treponema sp. | reverse complement strand
CTAAAGAATTCTTAAAGTTTTTTAATCTAAAATTTCAGATTTTTTTATTTTTTTTTCTTATTCTTTCTATTATAGTAATAATCAATGAAAAAAGGACTTTTGATTTTTTTTATTTTCTCTCTGACTTTTAATTTTTTTCCAGACGAAGAAAATCGATTGAAAAAAAATCAGTTTGAAAAAGAAAATGCCACAATATACCACGGAAAAATTTTAAATCAGGAATCTCAAGACTTTCAAGTAATTGCTTTCCACCTTGAAAAAAACGATGACAAATCCATAAAAATTCTTTTCCGAATGAACTCACCTGTTGACCCGGAATCTATAAAAAATGCAGTGCTTTACCTGAACGATAAAAGAGTAACAGGTCCATCAAGATTCAGCAAAGACGGATGCAAAATGTCCTTTCTCATTTCCGGCGTAAAATTCAAAAAAGAAAAAGATTTTTCCATTAAATTAAAAAACATAAAATCGTACAGCGGCGAAAAAATGAAAGATTTTTCAGTCAGCGGAATAAATTTCTCAGAAAAATACAGATTCGACAAAAGGAACAGGCAATGGCAAAAATTCTAATTACAGAAGACGACAAAAATATGGCGCGCCTCCTTATAACTGAACTTGAACACGAAGGCTTTAAGACAGTCCTTGCAGAAAACGGCCGCGAAGGAATTAAAAAATTCCACGAAGAAAAACCGGATTTAATTCTGCTTGACATAATGCTTCCTGAACTAAATGGAATCGAAGTTTTAAGAAAAATCCGAAAAGAATCTGATGTTCCTGTAATTCTTGAAACCGCCCGCGATGAAACATTTGACAAAATAAACGGGCTTAACACAGGTGCCGATGATTACATTTCAAAACCGTTTGACATCGAAGAATTAATTGCACGAATTCATTCAGTTTTAAGGCGCTGTGAAAAAACAAAAAATTCTTCGCACATTTTAAAAGCAGGAAACATAGAAATTAATCCAGAAAAAATGCAGGTTTCAGTTTCCGGCACTTCCCTCAATTTTTCCAAAACAGAGTTTTTTCTTTTAAAATTCCTCATCGAAAACAAAGGAAAAGTTTTAGACCGAAATACTATAATCGATTCAGTCTGGGGAAAAGAACATTTTATCGATGCTGGTGCGGTTGATGTCTACATTCGTTTTTTGCGCACAAAAATCAAAGAATTCGATGACACTGAATACATAAAAACCGTTCGCGGAAGCGGCTATATTTTCGAGGAATAAAATGAAAAAACATTCGATTTCAATAAGTCTTTCCTTAAGATTTATGCTGATTATTTCTGCGGCGACGATTTTTCTCTCGCTTTCAATAATTTTCCTGCTCCACAGATTTTCGCGTTCAGAAAAAAACAGGGAACTTTTACGTTTTACAGAAGAATCGTGTGCAAAAATACAAGCGTTCGGAATTGAAAACGAACTTTTAGACCTTCCCTACCACATTTCTTATGGAATTTTCGACAAAGAAACAGGAACTGAAACTTCTACGAACGACCCTTTCATTCCGCTTTTACCGCTTACAGAAAAAAAATCCCGTCACTATTTTGAAAAAGATTTTTACATCGACCAGAATTTAAACATTTTCTACTTTTCAAAAGAAATCGAATATTCAGGAAAACCGTACATTATTCAGCTTTCCATGGATTTAGAGCGCGACCCGAATTTGCAATTTTTTTTGCATCTTCCAAAAATCATCATTTTTATTCTGATTCCGCTTCTTTTAATTTCGTTTTTTCTGTGCTTTTTAATTACAAGGCAGACAATAAAACCGGTTGAAAAAATGACAGATTCAGCAAAAAGAATTTTCCACGAAAACTCAAGCGAATACCTTCCTGTCAGCAAAAAAAACACCGAACTCGACAATCTTGCAGAAACTTTCAACGCGCTTTTCAAAAAATTAAAGGCGGATTTTCAAAGAGAAAAAGATTTTACGGGAAATGTCAGCCACGAATTAAAAACGCCGATTGCAATAATTCTTGGAGAAGCAAAACTCATTAAACGCTGGGGCAAAAACGAGAAAAAACAGCTGGAAGAATCAATCGACACGATAATCGAAGAAGGTACATTTATGGAAGAAATTACAAAAAATCTTCTTCAGCTTACAAAACTGGAATCGGGAATCATAAAACCAGATAAAAAAGAATTTTCCGTGAAAGCGCTTTTTCAAAAAATCCAGAACGAATTTTCTTCGCTCTACCCGAATCAAAAATTTTACATTTACGCAAATGACGAAACTTTTTTCACCGATGAAAGCCTTCTCCACCAGATTATCGTCAGTGCAGTTTCAAACAGCATAAAATTTTCAAAAGGAAATACACTTATAAAACTCATCTACAAAGAAAATCAAAACGAGAAAAAAATTATCATCGAAGACGACGGTCCGGGATTTTCAGAAGAAGTAATTTCCCACATTTTTGAAAGGTTTTACCGCGGAGACGATGCCCACCAAAGAAGTGCAGGCGGCTGCGGCTTAGGTCTTTCAATCGCAAAAGCCGTAAGCACAGTATTAAACCTTTCTTTGACTGCAGAAAACGCACTTGGAAAACAAAACGAAATTCTTGGAGCAAGAATAATAATTTCTCAAAACAAAAAATTGTAAAACCTTATTGAAAAGATTATTTAAATTGTGAAGAAAGCCAGTTTATACGATTATCTTTCCAGGTTTTAAAATATTCAACTTCAGAATCATAATCTTTTCTTTCCTCACAATCATTCGGTGCTTTCCAGACAGATTTTCCTAAAATCGGCCAGCGGATAAAATTAACATCAACATCTTTTTTAATATTTGAAAGATTTTCTTCATATTCGCCTGAAAAATATGATTCTATTAATGGTTTACATGTATTCCATCTTTCTTTTACGATATTCTTAAACTCTTCTGATTTTCTTAACTCTAAAATCCAGTTTGCACCGTTTTGAGCCTCGTCTGCCTGAAAGCCTTCTGTTTTTACATCAACACCATTATTTCCAAAGCCAAGGTCAAAATCCCAGACAGGTCCCATGTGAAATTTTTTGTCAGCAGGGTCAAAATACATATAACAGCTTGAATAAAACTGGGAATCGGTGTTTTTTGCAAGTTCTTCTACAATCCACCAGTCTGCAAAAGAATAAAGGTCGATATCTGAAAAATCTCCTTGATAAAGTTTTTCTTCTACTAATTTTGTTTTTTCTTCAATTTTGTTACAAATATCTTTATTTAAATCTTTGCCGTCAGGTTCTTTTAATGAAAACGGAACGCCTTTAACTGACTCAAAATTAAAATCTTCGTCCATTCGGTCGTTTACTTCAAGAATAAAACCGTAATCCTCAAAATTTGTTGTTTCTTGAGAAGATACAAAATCAGAAATATCAGGAATGTTTACCCGGTTTTTTGCAATTTTTACTGTTTCAACCGCAGAATAAAGTCCCTGATAAACTCCGTCAATAAAAAGATGAACAGTTTTTGCCGATGGCGCCCACGACATTTTTGTAAAAACATTTTTTGCAAGGCTATATGCCGTAATATTTCGCAAAAGAGTTTTATCAAAATAATTTGCAATCAAGGCAAAAGATTTATTAGAATCAAAACCTAAAAATTCCTGCTTTTTTTCAAATTTTATCGTGTAAGATTTTTTTGGAGCGTTAAACCAGCTTGAATTTCCGCGGCCTTTTATTGTAAGAGATGCATCCGCTAAAGGATTATCTTTTGAAAATACAGATAAAGTTGCATTGATTTTTTCTTTTTTCTTAAAAGCCTCAAAATTTGCTTCTGAAAGCCCAAGATTTACACTCACACTAGGGAGCTTTAACTTTTGGCTTTTTATGGAATGTTCTTTGCTTTCCTGATTCTTTGCATTTACGGCACGGATAAGATAAGTCATTTCAGAATACGCAGTTTCATCTTCGATTAAAATTGAATAATATTTTTCAAAAGTTTTCGTTTGATCAGTATATGCCTGCTCTTTATCAATCTCTTCATAAGCAAGAATATCTTTTTTTACAGTATAATCGCCGATTTCCTTTTGGTCTCTATCGCGGTAAACATGAAAATCTGTAATTTCCTGAGTGTTTCCTTCAAGTGCAAAACTTATGTAAGTCTTTCCGCCAGCAATAAGGGCAGTATCATAAAAATATTTAAAGTCGAAAGAAGAAGGCGTTTGTTTCAGGCTTTTTTCATAAATTTTTCCGTCGCTCCCGGAAGCAGAAAAAATAAAATCGTATTCACAGTCGTTTTCCAAACCTGAAACATTGTACTGTT
>JAEDFA010000002.1 GCA_016293005.1 Treponema sp. | reverse complement strand
ACCTTCGCGTTTTACAAAACCACCAGGAATTTTTCCTGCAGCATAAAATTTTTCGTTATATTCAACTGTTACAGGAACAAAATCCTGACCTTCAGTTACAGAGCTTGAAGCACATATTGTAGCAATAACAGCAGCTCCACCCCATTGTGCATAAACACAACCATTAGCCTGTTTACCGATTTTTCCAGTTTCGAGAATAAGATCGGCATCACCAAGTTTGTAAGTTAATCTAGTTACAGACATTGTTTTCTCCAATAAAAAAATAAAAAATTTGCAACGCAAACCTTAAAAAGTAACAGATTTTACACAGATTCACACAAATAAATACTTTTTAAAGGGGGAAAGCCTTCCCCTCGCTTCAAAGATAAGTCACTAAAGAAGCATAGGGATTAGAAACTTATCTTTTACGCTACCCCTTCTTTTTAACTTTAAAAGTTAAGCAAAAAGTACATATTTATGTGCACCCGTGCATTAAAAAAAATCTGCAACCTGTCAAAAAAATCCTTGAATAATTTTGACAAAAGAATAACGCGACTTAAATCACGCATTTTTAAAATCATCCCTAAAATTAAAATTTTTAGAGATTTTCTAATTTTATAAAAATTTTGAATTATAATCAACCTAAAAGCCGACAAAAAAACCTGCTCTAAATGAACAGGTTTTTAAACATCTTCTAAAATAATTTACTTATAGAACAAATTTATTTTCGTAATCCAAGTTCTTTGATAAATGCTCGGTATCCTTCAAGATTTGTTCTTTCAAAATATTTAAGCATTTTGCGTCTCTGACCTACAACTTTAAGCAAAGCTCGTTTTGCACCAGTATCTTTTGGAAAAGCTTTTGTGTGTGCTGTAAGTTGTTTTACGCGTTCTGTAAGAAGAGCAATCTGAACTTTTACATTTCCAGTGTCGCCTTCATTTGCGCCGTATTTTGAAACTAAAGATGATGTTGTTTCTTTTGTAAGTGCCATGACCTACTCCTTGTTTATAAAAATTATACTTCGGATTCGCGAAATCTCATTGAAAGATAAGTCAACAAGGATTTCTTTAGACTTAACCTCAAGACAAGACCGTAAAGCCCGAAAAGTATTTACAATTACATTATATACACCGTCACAGGGCAGAACTTGCGTAAACCCTGAAATTTTGTATATTTTTCCGCAGTTTTCGATTTTAGAACCGTACAAATCAAGGACAAAATGATTTCCGAGCATTTGTTCGGCTTTTTTAAAATCTGCATGCAGAATATTATCTCTTATCAAAGAAGAACTGATTCTAGTATTTTCTTTTCCGTGAACGAGAGCCTCAAATTTACAGGAAAAGCCAAGCGTTTTTGAAATTGCATTTATTTCCTGCGAAGTAAAATTACCTTTAAAACCGCATTTAAAATCAAGACCTTCTGCGATGAATTTTAAATTCATTTTTTCAGAAAGAATTGTAAAAAAATCAGCACCACTAATTTTACTGAAATTTTCCGTAAAGTCAATAATCACAACAAAATCAAAAGATTTTTTTTCAAAAAAAGAAAGCCTTTGATGCAAAGTTGTAATATTTCCCGGAAATTCATCACGATGTTTTATTTTGCTTATAGACTGAGAAAAAGTAATGATTCCTTTTAAAATATTGTGCGAATTTGCAAAAGAAATTACATCGGAAAAAAGAATTTTATGCCCGTTGTGAGGACCGTCAAAACTTCCGACTGTCAAGGCACAGCCGTTTTCAAAAAAATCAGCAAATTTTCCAGAAAGAATTTCCTGCCAGTAAAAAATTTTCATCAGTTCAAACAAAGAAGACTGCCTAAAAAAATCAAAAGGCAGTCTTTAATTTTTAAGCAATTTCACAAACCCAGCCGGAAGGAGCATCTATTTCACCCATCTGAATTCCGGTTAAAGTTTCGCGGAGTTTTCCAAGAACAGGACCGATTTCCTGCATACCTGAAGGAACATTTATAACTTCTTCGTGATCCGTAATCTGACCAATTGGAGAAATTACAGCCGCAGTTCCGCAGAGTCCTACTTCAACAAAATCTTTTAATTCGTTTTTATGAACTTTGCGTTCTTCTACTTCAATACCAAGATAATCTTTTGCAACCTGAACAAGCGAGCGTCGAGTTATTGACGGAAGAATTGAATTTGATTTTGGAGTAACAAGATGTCCGTCCTTTGTTACAAAAAGAATATTTGCGCCACCAGTTTCTTCTATATATGTGTGAGTTGCAGGGTCAGTGTACATATTTTCTGCAAAACCGCACTTATGGGCATCTACGATGTTATGAAGGCTCATTGCATAATTTAACCCGGCTTTTATATCTCCTGTTCCATGAGGAGCAGCCCTGTCTAAATCTGAAATTCTTACTTTTATAGGTTTTACGCCGCCTTTAAAATAAGGTCCTACAGGCGTTACAAGAATTCTAAATTGATACTCATCGGCAGGTTTTACACCAATTACAGCATTTGACCCGAACATATAAGGACGAATATATAAAGTTGCACCAGAACCGAAAGGCGGAACCCAGTCGATATTAGCCTTTACAACATCTTTTACAGCCTGAACAAATCTGTCTTTTGGAAAAACCGGCATTTCAAGTCTCTTGCAGGAATCAGACATTCTGTCAGCGTTTAAATCGGGACGGAAACAGACGATTTTTCCATCTTTTGTTGTATATGCCTTTAACCCTTCAAAACAAGTCTGCGCGTACTGAAGGACACCTGCACATTCGTTGATGACGATATTTTCATCAGAAATAAGATTGCCTTCATCCCAGGCACCATCTTTAAAATATGAAACAAACCGTTTGTCTGTTTTCATATAACCGAAAGGTAAATTTGACCAGTCTAAATCTTTTTTTGCCATATCAAACCTCACAAATGTCGCAGTTTTAGCGGCAGAATTAACACGATTTTATCATTATTGAAAATTATATTCAAGGTAACAATTTTCTTATTGCAGATCTTCCTTATATTTCAAAAAAAATCCCGAAGATTTTTCTCCGGGATTTTTAGTCAGAAAATTTTAAAATTTATTTTATTTTTCTAAGGAAAGCATCTTTGTAACCGTAACTTTTAAATCGCTGTAAAACAGTTCCGTATTCGTCTACTGACAAAGGTCCGATTAAAACTTGTTTTGCCGCTCCAGATTTCAGAGGAACTAAAACAATCGGATATTTTCCATAATATTTGTCAAAAATCGACTTAATGTTGTTCTCATCTGAGAGAACTGCAATCTGAATGTAGTATTTTCCGCTTTCAAGCGATTTTAAACTTTCTAAAGTAAACGAACTAAAATCATAAGGAGCTTTTTGTGCTTCAGATTTAACTTCAATTTCACTTTCTTTTACTTCTGACATCTTTACTTCAGCAGTTTTATCAGAAACAGTTTCAGTCTTTGCATTCTCAACAATATTATTTTCGCCTGAAAGAACATTATTTGATAACTCTTCTTTTTCTTCTGAAGGCGGATTATTTTCAGCAGGAACTAAAACGATTGCTTCATAACTTTCCTCAGAAGAATATTCAGATTCTGGATTTTCTTCTGATTCTGACTCTGTTTCTGGACTTTCTTTTACAGAAGAATTTAATTCTGTGTTTTCTGCCAGAAGATTTTCACTTTCTTCAGAAGGAATATTTTCACTTTCAGAACGAACAGCTTCTTTTTCAGGTTCAAAAACAGGAATTTTCTCTTCAACAGGATTATTTTCAGAAACAAAAATTTCTTCCTTATCCTTCTGCTTTTTCAATTCTTCAAGATATTTATCATAATTCTGAGGAACTTCATCTTCTACAAACGGAACTGTGCTCACATCTTTTTCAGGACCTTCAAGATATTTCTCATCGATTACTTCAGGATAAATTCTTTCTGAAGCAACAGGTTCTTCTGCTTTTCTTTTTGCTTCGCTTTCAATGAGCGTGTCACCATTTGCAAGAATTTTTTCTTCTTCAGGTTCTGAAACATTTTTTTCTTTTTCTGAATAAAGTTCTCCGTCATCACTAATTTTTTCGCTCCTGATTTCTTCCTGCGGCAACGGAATTTCTTCTTCAACTTTTTCCGCTTTCAAAGTATCGATGTGAGTATTTGAAAAATCAAGTTCGTCTGTTATTTTTTCAGAATCAGAAGAGATTTCTTCTTCTTTTTCTTCGACAATTTTTTCAATCTCGCCTGAAACAGGAACATTTTCTTCTGTTTCTTCTATATTAATCTCAAGATTTTCGTCCTGGTTCAAATCCTCAGAAACTTTTTCTTCAGCCAATTCAGTTGAATCAGATTTTTCTTCACTATTTTCGCTTGAAACTGGTTCTGAAAGAATTTCAGAAACTTTTTCACTTTCCAAACTCTCTTCATTTAATGGAGAAAGTTCTTCTGTATCGAGTTTTTCAAGAGACTCATTGTTTTCAGAAAGTTCTTCTTCATTTACGGCTTCACTCAAATCTGAGTCATTAAACTCTGAAACATTTTTTTCTTCGATTTTTTCAGACGGAATATTTTCTTCTGTTTCAGGTGTTTCAATCTGAATGTTTTCAGAAACAGCTTCTTCAGAAACTTCTTTTTCCAAAGGATTTTCTACAGATTCTTCGGTCACTTCTTCAGTTAAAGGCTCTTCAGAAACCGGAAGTTCTTCATCAATTTTTTCAGATTCAGCATCTTCTGAACTTTCTTCAAGCGGAACACTAAGCGGTTTTTCTTCTATAACTATATCTTCTGTTTCTGTAATCGTATTTTCTTCTTCTGAAACAGGAAGAGTTTCTTCTGTGCTTTCAGTAACTTCTGAAGGATTTTCAACTTCTTTTGATTCTTCAATCTCTTCTGCAGGAGGAACTAAAGGTTCTTCTTCATTAGCGTTATCAGATTTTTCTTCTTCCTGTGGAGCTTGAGACTGTCCGATTAATGCAGTTCCAGCAACAATTTCATCTAACTGACCTGACCTCTTTGTAATTTTTACAACATTATTCGATTTTTTTTCAATTCCAAGAAGTTTTGCCGCTTCAGGACTTAAAAGAATTGCAACGCCTTCTGACGGGTCAAGCGCACCGATTACAAGGATGTCAACTGTAGTCTTATCGACAAGATTTGTAACGCTTATACTGTCGCCCGGAAGATAGCCGACTGTTTTCGCAAAAATTCCCTGTGGAAGAACGCCTTCATCTGCGACAACAGCCCTTCCATCTAAAGACGGACTGAAAGACATAAACAGAAAACCACTTAAAGTTAACGCCAATACAAACCAGATTTTTTTCTTCATAGCAAATCCCCTTCCCACTATGCTCTTGATTTTAAAGATTTTTGAAGACCAGATGCAACTTCAAATACAAGGTCTTTTAAAAACGCTTCTTGATCCGAACTAAAAGGTTTATTAACTGATATATTTTTTTCCTCTGCTTTTTTTGGATTTATTGCAGAAGAAATTTTTAATACGATTTTATCTAAAAAAGCAAATACATTTTCTTTTGAAAAATCTTTTGAAATATCAAAATAAATATGAATTTCACAAAAATTATCAAGTCCGCCTTCAAAGGCACTGTTTATGCTTTTTGAAATTACAGAAGAATCTTTTTTCTCTGAAACTGAAATAACAGCAGGTTCATTTGAAACAATATCCCCGGAACTGAAAAAACAGTTTAAAAGTTCATCTTCAAATTCAAAAACTTCTTCAAAAACAGAAGAAATGCCTTTTGAATGTTGAAAAATCTGAAACGAAAAATTTTCTGCAAAAACTGAAAAATTAAAGACAAATATTAAAAAAAGTAAAACATTTTTCTTCATCTGTTTCCTCAAAAAAATCAGCATTTTTTATGTAAGTTACCGCTCCCCAAGATAAAAATTTTTAAACCTTACATTTTGAAAACCTTAAAACGCTTCCGTTTAAAAGATTCCCATTCCTTAATTCTTTTTCGGAAAAAAAACAGTTATGGTTTAGAACAAAATTTTAAGTTCTTACAATTTTTTTTAAGTTTAAAAAGTGAAGTTTTTCCAGGTTCACATATTACGATTTTCGTGGTATCATTTAGTAACCGGTAAAAAAAATGAACAATTCCAGTGAAAAAAAATTATATATAATCGGCTCAGGCTTTGCAGGACAAACTATCGCAGATGACATAAAACGAAAAAAAGTATTCGGTAAAGTTCAGGCGTTTTTAGACGATGACAAAAATCTTATCGGTACAAAAATCGACGGAATTCCTGTAATCGGACCAATCGAAGAAACCGCTTCTTTTTTGCGTTCAAGCCGTAACGACGAAGCAATAATTGCAATTCCGAGCGCACCTGTAGAACGCATAAAACGCATTTACGAAGTCTTAAAATCAGCAGGTTTCATTCACATAAAAATTCTACCAGGAATTTCACAAGTCATAAACGGAAGCGCGCACCTTGTTCAAACTCGCGATATCGATCCGCTTGATATTCTTGGAAGAACGCCTGTTACAATCAGTTTAAAAGAAAGCCTTTCATACCTTCGCGGGAAACGAGTTTTAATTACCGGAGCTGGAGGCTCAATCGGTTCAGAACTTGCCCGTCAGCTTCTTTCAGGCGGAGCAGAACGACTTTATCTATTCGGGCACGGTGAAAATTCAATATATCAAATCAACCGGGAACTAAAACTTCTCCAGCAGGAAGGTGTCGGCGAAAAGGCAACAATTATTCCAATAATCGGTGATATGACCGACAAGGACTACACAGATTACATAATAAAAAACACAAAATGCAATGTAATATTCCACTGCGCTGCCTACAAACATGTTCCTTTAATGGAAGAAAATCCTGTCGCCGCAATACACAACAATGTATTCGGAACAAAAAATCTTTTAGACGCATCAATAAAAAACAAAGTTCAGCGTTTCGTCTTAATATCCACAGACAAAGCTGTTTCGCCTGTAAGCGTTTACGGCGTGTCAAAAATGTACTGCGAAAAGCTCATTCTAGATGCAGCGCAAAAAGCAGACAAAAATCAAAAATTCATGTTTGTGCGTTTTGCAAATGTCTTAGGCTCGCGCGGTTCAATTCTTCCTCTTTTTATGGAACAAATAAAAAACGGAGGACCTGTCACTGTTACAACAGAAAATATGAGCAGATATTTTATGACAATTCCAGAAGCGTGTTCTCTAGTCTTACAGACAGGCGGAATGGGCAAAAACGGCGAATCATACCTTCTTGACATGGGCGAATCAATCAAAATCAAAGACCTCGCCGAACAAATTATCAAATTCAGCGGACTTGAACCTTACAAAGACATCGACATAAAAATCATCGGAAAACGAAAAGGAGAGAGAGAAAATGAACCTTTGTGGGACAAATCAGAAAAACCTGAAAAAACTGAATTCCCAAAAATACTGAAATTAAAAAATTCTCCGTACGATAGAGAAAGGCTTAAAAAACTCCTTCAAAATTTAAAACAAGTCTGCTTTCTCTCAAAAGAAAACGAAAATTATTTCAGAAACACAAAAATTCTTCTTAAAATTCTCTGCGAAGATGTCAACTCACTAAAAGAATTTTATCAACAGGAAACATCTGAAAAATCTACAGAAATAAATTTTTAAGAATTCCAAAAGGAAGCATAAAAATGAAAAAAAACAGAATAAAAGTTCCGTTCAGTAAACCTTCAATTTCTAAAGCCGAAGAAAAAGAAGTCCTCAAAGTCATGAGGTCAGGCTGGCTTACAACAGGAAAATACACTTTAAAATTTGAAAAAGAATTTTCAGATTTCATGAATTTTATAAATCCTTCAATTTCAGACGAACAAAAAAAAGAGATTTTCCAGAACAGAAAAAATCTTTCACTTTCAAACGATGATGTAAAATCTCTTGCCGTAAATTCAAACACGAGCGGAATGATTCTTGCAATGGAAGCCTGCGGCGTCAAAAAAGGAAATGCAATAATAACGACTCCTTACACTTTTGTATCAACCGCAACTTGTGCCAGACATCTTGGCGCAGAAGTAATTTTTGCAGACATCGAAAAAGATTCTTACAACATTTCGCCTCAAAAAATCGAAGAAATCTTAAAAAACGATTCAGAAAAAAAAATCAAAGCCGTTGTTCCAGTTCACATCGCAGGAAATGTCTGCAATATGAAAAAAATCTGTGAAATTGCAAAAAAATACAGCGTCAAAGTCATTGAAGATGCAGCGCATTCTTTTCCATCGCTTACAGAAGAAGGCTATGCAGGCACAATAGGCGATGTCGGAGTTTTTTCTTTTTATGCTACAAAAACTATCACAACGGCAGAAGGCGGCATGGTCTGCACAAGGGATGAAAATCTTTTAAAACGAATGGAAACAATGCGCCTGCACGGGATGGACAGAACAACATGGGACAGATACACTTCAGACAAAGCAAGCTGGGAATACGATATAATTGCGCCCGGCTATAAATTCAATCTTCCCGACATACTTTCTGCAATCGGCTGCGTTCAGTTAAAAAAAGCAAATATTCTTCTTGAAAAACGAAAAAAAATCTTTCAAAAATACAACGAAGCATTTAAAAACCTTGATTTCATCTCTCTTCCACCTGATTCAAAAGGAAACTCAATGCACTTATACCTTTTAAACCTGAACCTTGAAAAATTAAAAATTTCACGAAACGATTTTGGAAAACAACTGCAAGATTCTGGAATCGGAATTTCAATGCATTTTATCCCGCTTTTCAATTTTACATACTGGAAAAATTTATACCCTGATTTCACGCCGGAAAATTTTCCAGAAGCAGATAAAAAAGGAAAACAAACTCTTTCACTTCCGCTCTGGCCTTGCATGACAGAAAAAATGATAGACGCAGTAATTCAAGCCGTAAAAGAAACTGGAGAAAAATTTCATGTCTAGAAATAACGGAAAAACAAAAAAAGAACAGTCACACAAAGTTTTTCTTTCAAAAGAATTTGTTTCAGATTTGACTCGCCAGAATATGCTTTATGCAAAAATCGTAAGAAGCCCGCAAAAAAACATAAGAATTTCCACTTTCAACTTAAGCATTCTTCCTGAAAATTATTATTTTTTCACAAGCCGCGATATTCCGGGAAAAAATGTTCTTGAAACGCTTGAAACAAAATCAAAAATTTTTGCAGACGGAATAATTTCCTACAAAGGCGAGCCAATCGGAATTCTTGCAGGAGAAGACAGAGAAACCGTCGAATATTTTGCGGAAAAACTTTCAGATTCTTTTATTCAGCCTGAATCAGACGAACTTCAGGATTCTTTTAAAAGCGAAATTCTTGCAGAACGCAATATTAAAACAGGATTTTTCGAAAACCAAACAGAAGATTCAAACGAAAAAACAAAAGACATAACCAAAACCGAAGACGATTTTATTTCAGTTTCATCAGAATTCGAATACGAAGAAAATTTTTACCCATGGAACGAAACATCTGGGGCGTTCTGTTTTTATGAAGGTCAGAGTTTAACTGTAATGTCGCCTACAAAATGGCCTTATCATTTAAAACAAAATTTATGCAGCGTTTTAAATCTTTCAGAAGAAAATATAATCATCAAAAAAACACAGATTCAAAATTCAAATTTAAACGGAACATGGAGAATTTCTTCGCTTGCAATTCAAACTGCGCTTGCTTCTTTTAAAACCGGAAAACCTGTAAAACTCATCCTTTCAAAACAGGAGCAAAAAGAATTCGTTGAAAATAAAATCAAAATAAAAATCGCCCACGAAAGCAAAATTTCAAAAGAAAATAAAATTCTTTCAACAAAAATTGATATTTCAGCAGATGCAGGGCTTGAAAATCCGTACGCAAAAGAATTTATCGACAGGCTTACAATCTCCAGCGTTTCACTTTACAACATAGAAAATATTTTTGTGAGCGCAAAAGTTTTCACATCGCAAAACCCGCCAACTTCAATCTACCCTGAAACAGTCGATTCAGCAGGATATATTGCAATGGAAAACCACATTCAGAAAATTGCAGAAAAAACTTCACTTCTTCCCGATGAAATCAGAAAATTAAATATTCAGGATTTTAAATCTAAAATTTTCTCGCCGTTCAATTACAAAATTCATGATAAACTTGAAATTCTTGAACCGATTCTTTCTAAAAGCAATTTTAAACGCAAATATGCTTCTTTTTCATCTGATTCAAAGTATCTCATTTTAAATAAAGAAAATACTTTCAGTTTTTTGACACGACGCGGAATCGGTCTTTCTTTTTCACCAGACGGTTCAGGCTATTACGGTTCTTCAAAACTTGAATCAAAACAAACAATGGAAACAACTCTTTCAATCGACGGAATTTTTTCAATTCATTCTCACCTTCCAAGTCCGACTGTTTCAGAAATCTGGAAAAAAACTGCTTCAGAAATTCTTGAAATCGACAGCGAAAACATAAAAATTATCAACGAATTCCCGGACGACGAAATTCCTGATTTGCCTGAAAACATCTACAGCAACATCAGCGTAATGACACAACTTTTAAGAAAATGCTGCCTCGACATTCAAAAAAAAAGATTTAAAATGCCTCTTCCGCTTCACACTGAAAAATCAATTTCTTCTGCAATGAAAAGAAACTGGAACGCAGAAAAATTTATCGGTCAGCCGTTTCACACGACATCTTTCGGTGGCGCAATCATGGAAATCGAAATGAATCCTCTTACACTTTCGCTTCAAATTTCAAAAATATGGATTGTAATCGACTGCGGAGAAATTCTTTCAATCAAGGCTGCTGAAAACGCCGTAAGACTTTCGGTTCAAAAAGAACTTTTATTTTTACTAAAAGACCACAATCTTTTCTGCGAAGAAATAAACATAAATTTCATCGAATCAAAAACAAATCCAAGCCAAATCGGAGAAATCGTTCACAGTTTAATTCCAAGCGCGTTCATAAATGCACTTTCCCAGATTACTTCAACGCAAATAAAAAATCTTCCAATCTCGCAGGAACAGATTTTTGAAGATTTAAAAACCGCAGAAAAAATCTTCCTCGAGGAAGAAAAAAACAAAACGCTTCAGGAAGAAAAAATTCAAGACAGACTTGAACAGACAATTCTTGAAATGCAAGAACCTATCAAAAGCATAATAAACGAAATTGAAGAAAACAAACTAGAAGAAACAGATAAAATCGAAGAACAAGAAGAAAAAGCGCAAAAACTTTCAAAAGCCGATGAAGAAGCAATCAAGCACCTTCTAAACGAAAGCAAAAATTCAGAAAACAACCAGCTTAAGGATGAAAAATGAAAATCCCAATAATCATAAACAACACAAAAACAGTAATCGAATCTCAACCCGACAAAAGTCTTCTTTCAGTTTTAAGAAGCATGAAACTTTTTGACACAAAAACAGGATGCGCTCAAGGAATTTGCGGAAACTGCACGATTCTTCTAAACGGGAAACCTGTTCCGTCTTGCAAAATTCCTGTAGCAATCGTAAAAGACCAGACTGTAACGACTTTAGAATATTTCAAGCAGACAGAAATCTATTCAAACATCATAAAAGGTTTTTCAAAAGCCGGAATCAAAATGTGCGGTTACTGCAATGCCGGGAAAATTTTTGCAGCGTATTCTATCATCACTTCCGGGAAAAAACCTGTAAAACAATTCATCTATGAACACATAAAAAATCTAAGTCTATGCTGCACGGACACAAAAACACTCGCAGAAGGAATAATTTACGCCTGTGATTTAAATCTTAAAAACAACGGAAAAAGCAATGAATAACCTCGAAAAAAATATTTTCTATGCAAAAAATCTCCAGGAAATTTTTTACAGTTTAAAAAACATAAAGAATTTAAAACTCATCGGTGGAGCGACAGGACTTGAAACGCTTCCTGAAAAATCGCTCAGCATAATAAATATCCCTGAATTAAAAAAAATCTCTAAACACGAACGCTATATTGAATTTGGACCGGCAACTTCGCTTTCACAGATTTTAAATCTTGGAGAAAGGCACATTCCAAAAATTCTTTTTGACGCGCTTTCTACAATTGCAAATCCTTTTGTAAGAAACATTGCAACAATCGGCGGAAACATAATGGGAGATTTTTGGTATCACACGCTTTACGCACCGCTTCTTGCACTCGATGCCCGGCTTGAACTTAAAACTGAAAATGAAACTACATATAAATCGCTCGTAAATTTTACGGGCTTAAAAGAAAATCAGATTATTTCGAATATAAGACTTCCGCTTTCAGACTGGGACATTGAATTTTTTATGAGGACAGGTCCAGAGTCAAAAATTACAGAAGAATCAGCATCTTTTTCTTTTCTTGCGCTTTCAGAAAAAAATATAATCACAAGCATACGAATTGCCTTTGCAGGACCTTTTGCCTTCAGAAATCTTGAATTTGAATCAAAACTAATCGGACTGAAACTTCCATTAAACGACAAAAACATCGCTTCAATAATGGAAGACGCGGAATTCTATTTTACAAAAGAAAAAAAAGACAGAAAAATCAAAGCAGTTTTGGAAAGTCAGTTTTTAAATCTTTTAAAATATTCTCTTGAACATTTAAAATAAAATCAACGGATAAACATCGCATCTCCGTAAGAAAAAAATCTGTAACGGTTTTCCACGGCGTCCTTATATGCATTTAAAATATTTTCACGACCGGCAAACGCACTTACAAGCATAATCAAAGTAGACTCAGGCGTATGAAAATTTGTAAACATCTGGTCTACGACTTTAAATTTATATCCGGGATACATAAAAATTCTTGTAGAAGAAGTTCCGCTTTTTACAAAACCTTTTTCATCTGCACTTGATTCCAAAGTTCTTACAGAAGTAGTTCCAACTGCAAGAATTGGACGCCCTTCTCTTTTTGCTTTGTTTATTTTTTCTGCTGTAGATTCAGAAATTGTATAAACTTCTTCATGCATTTTATGATTTTCGATTATGCTTTCCCTTACAGGAAGAAAAGTGCCAAGACCCACATGAAGAGTTACAAAATCGCGTTCGATATTTTTTTCTGCAAGACATGAAAGCATTTCTTCTGTAAAATGAAGACCGGCAGTCGGGCAGGCAGCAGAACCAGTTTCTTTTGCGTAAACATTCTGATAGCGTTCTGAATCTTCTTCTGTATCTTCTCGTTTTATGTAAGGAGGAAGCGGAATATGTCCGTTTTTTTCAAACCATTTTTCATCGAGCGGAAAATCAAATTTTAATGCACGGAATTCAGTTTTTTCGTTTCCAGGAAAATCTACAATTTGTGCAACAGTTCCATCAGGAAATTGATAGCGCATTCCATTCTTTTGTTTTTTTGCAGATTTTACCATTGTATTCCACAGAAAACCTTCTTTATCAAGCTGATTTAAAAACATAAATTCCTGATTGCGACCAGTTGTTTCTTTTATTCCGTAACATCTGGCTCTTCGAACTTTTGAATTGTTAAAAATCATCAAAGTTCCTGGCATAATCAAGTCAGGAAGGTCATTCATCTGATGATGAAAAACAGAACCGTTTTTCCTGTCTAAAAGCATAAGCCTGTCATCCCCGCGCTTTCCGCTTGGCTTTTGGGCAATCAAATCCTGAGGTAAATCAAAATCGAAATCAGTAAGTTTCATATAAATCCTTAAAAATAAAACGACAGTATTTACTGTTCATTTTCAAATAAAGTTTTTTGGCAGTCGAAAACGCCGCGTTTATCAGATTCTAAAGGAAGACCTAAATGCCTGAAAGCTTTTTCAGTTACAATTCGTCCGCGTGGAGTTCTTTGTAAAAGTCCGCACTGAATAAGATAAGGCTCGTAATAATCTTCAAGAGTGTCTAAAGATTCTCCAAGGCAGATTGCAAGAGTTTCTGCTCCGACAGGTCCGCCTGAAAAATTTTCGATAATTTTATAAAGAATTTCACGGTCATATTTTTCAAGACCAAGTTCATCAATTTCAAGTGCCTTTAATCCTTCATAAACAACATCAAGAGAAATGACAGATTTTCCAAGATAAATTGCAAAATCCCTCATACGGCGCAAAACCCTGTTTGCAACACGCGGAGTTCCCCTTGAACATTGTCCCATTAAAAGAGCGGCATCTTTTTCTACAGAAATTCCAAGAAGTTTTGCAGAACGGAAAATGACTTTTGCAAGTTCTTCTTTTGAATAATATTCAAAACGCTGAATAATTCCAAAACGACTTCTCAATGGACTTGAAACAGAGCCCGCTTTTGTAGTCGCTCCGACAAGCGTAAAAGGCGGAAGAGGAATTCGAACAGTTCTTGCGGATGCTCCCTGCCCGATAATCCAGTCAAGTTCAAAATCTTCCATTGCGATATAAAGCATTTCTTCGATTGTATGCTTAAGCCGATGAATCTCGTCTATGAAAAATACGGTTCCTTCTGTAATTGTAGAAAGAATTCCCGCCAAATCTTTAGGTTTTTCCAAAGCTGGTGCACTAGTTACTTTAAAATCTGAGCCGAGTTCACGGGAAGCAATCTGAGCTAAAGTCGTTTTTCCTAAACCTGGAGGTCCCATTAAAAAAAGATGATCAAGCGGCTCTTTTCTTTCTTTTGCAGCGTCTATAAAAACTTTTAAATTCTTTTTGACATTTTCCTGCCCGATAAACTCTGAAAGATACTGAGGGCGTAAATTTATTCCTTTTTCAAGATCATCATCAAAACCGTCAATTTTTGATTCGGAGCGGACAATGTGTAAAGAATCATCATTTAAAGCTGAAAAACCGTTTTCTTTCATCGCGACATATCCATCAGAGCTTTCTTAAAAATAAAATCTTCTTTTTGAGTTTGAGATTTTCTTAAAAATTCTTCGTCAGATTTTAATTCTTCCAAAATAGAAGCAATTTGTCCTTCAATTTTTACGCGTTCATATCCCATTTCTGTCAAAGAAGTTATGACATCAGCATAATCAGAATTATTACTTTTCTCACAAATGCGCTTGCCTACATTTTGAGAAACAGAAAGTTTTCCCTTGAGCGCTAAAAGCATTTTTGCAGCAGTTTTTTTCCCGACTCCAGGAATTTTTTCAAGGACATCAAGTTCTCCGCTTTCCAAAACAGAAACAAGTTCCAGATATTTTACGCTGCTTAAAATTTTTATTGCGCCTTTAGGCCCGATTCCATCGACCTTCAGCAAATCAAAAAAAAGACTTCTTTCTTCTTCTGAAGGAAAACCATACAAATCCATGCCGTTTTCATAATGATTTAAATAAAGGAAAACTTTTGTCTCTTTCCCGACAGGTGCAAAATCATCTAATGCAGAATCCGGAACGCAAATATCCCATTCAAGCGCCTGAGTCTGAACAAATAATTTTTTAGGAAATTTCCCGGTAACCGTTCCAGTAAGACTGTTAAACATAAAAATTATTCTAATCTAAAATTCAAAAAGAATAAAGTGCCGGCACAAAAGGATTTTAAATTCTCAAATTTTCTAAATCTTCACACCCAAATTAAAATCTGAAAAATGACTGTGCGTTATGGCACAAGCTAAAGCATCAGATGCATGGTCAGGTTTTACAGGATTATCAAGTTTTAAAAGCATCTGCGTGTATTTCTGAACGAGTTTTTTATCTGCTTTTACTTCTCCAGTTACGGCCTGTTTAATTTGATTCGGTTTATACTCTGTAACAGGAATTTTATTCAGCGCAAGACACAAAGAAACAACTCCCTTAGCTTCTGCAACATTAAGTGCGCTTGAAACATTTCGTGCAAAAAAAAGAGATTCCATTGAAGCAGAATCCGGCTTAAATTCTTTTATAATTTCCTGAAGTTTCTTAAAAATTATTAAAAGCCGATTTTGATGCGAAAAATCAGGTTTTGTTTCGATTGTGCCGTAACTTACAAGATGGCAAGAACCTTTTACGCAATCTATCACACCAAAACCTGTATTTGCAAGTCCTGGATCAAGGCCAAGAATTCGCTTAATTTTTTTTTGCGAGAAAGAAAGATTTGATTTTTCTAAAAAAAATTGTACTTCGCCGTCCATAAATTAAAAACCCGCCGAAATTAAGGCGGGCTTAAACTAAAATTTAAAGGCATTCAAAATTTTATGCCCATAGATTTTAAACTATTCTGAATCCGGATCAAATCCTTCTGGATATTCAACATTTGAATAAACATTCTGAACATCATCGTTGTCTTCGAGTTTGTTCAAGAGTTTTGCAACTTTTACAGCAGTATCTGCATCTACAGGTGAATACATATCCGGAACCATTCCTACATCAGCAGAAAGTGACTCAAAACCTTTTTCATTTAAAGCATCAGCAACAGCAGAGAAAGCATCTGGTGTAGTTGTAACAGTGATGATTCCGTCTTCGTTTACGATATCATCAGCACCGGCTTCAAGAGCAACTTCCATAACTTCATCTTCTGAAACTTTTTCTGCATCAAATTCGATTGTACCTTTTCTCTGGAACATTCTGGAAACAGAACCTGAAGTACCAAGATTTCCGCCGTTTTTTGTAAAAATGTTACGAACATCAGCAGCAGCACGGTTTTTGTTATCTGTAAGAACTTCAACCATTACAGCAACACCGCCAGCAGCGTATCCTTCATAAAGAAGTTCTTCGTATGCTGCGCCACCGTCTTCACCTGTACCTTTTTTAATAGCTCTTTCGATATTATCTTTAGGCATATTAGCGGCACGCGCTTTAATTATAACTGTACGAAGGCGTGGGTTTGAATTTGGATCTCCACCGCCCATTCTTGCAGCAATAGAAATTTCTTTAATGAATTTAGTAAAAATTTTACCACGTTTAGCATCTGCAATACCTTTTGCATGTTTGATAGTGGCCCATTTACTATGTCCTGACATTGTATGCTCCTTATATTTAAAATACAAAATAATAGTAGTTATTGATTATAACTTTTATTTTATTACTGTGTCAATAGAAAGAATTTAGGAATGTTTTAAAACAAGGTTTCCTTCTTTTATTTGTGCAAACTGCGTATACCCCTGATTTTCAAGCATTGCAAACTGCGGACCGGCTTTTTTTGCCTTTTTCAGAACAGAAACAATATATTTTTCGCGCAAAGTTTCTGCAATTTTTAAAACTTCCGGGAAAGAAATATTTTCTTCATATAAAAGAGCGCATTTTTCTTTTTGAGATGGAATTTTATAATTTCTTTCAAGCAAAATTGAGCAAATTCTTTCAAAACCAATGCTAAAACCGACTGCAGGAACTTTTTCACCAGAAAATTTTCCAATCATATTGTCATAACGCCCACCGCCGCCTATAGCCCCGGAAAAATCTGGACAAGAAATTTCAAAAACCATTCCCGTATAATACCCTTGACCGCGAACAAGATTTGGCGCATAAGAAATTTTATATTTACCTTCACTTACTTTTTCTGCAGTGGAAATTACATATTTTAAATCGTCTGCAACAGAAGAATCAGAACATTTTTTTGAAACAGAATCGAGCGTAATTCCACCTGAAATAAATCCTACAAGATTTTCAACAGCAGAAGAAGCAAACTGTTTTTCAAGAAGTTCTTTTTTTACGCCGTCAACACCGATTTTATCAAGTTTATCGAAAGTAATGCAGACTGAATCGATACATTCCTTTTGGAAACCCATATTTTCAAGCATATCTTTCAAAACTCGTCTATCGTTAATGTTAATCGTAAAATCAGAAAATCCAATATTTAGCATTGCTCTTGCCGTTATATCGATTAATTCAACTTCTGCATTACAACTTGAATCGCCTAAAATATCAATATCGCACTGAACAAATTCACGAAGTCTTCCTTTTTGAGGGCGTTCTGCACGGAAAACTCTGTCAGTCTGAATTACCTTAAACGGAAATTGAAGAGAAGTTTTATTTGCTGCATAAAATCTTGAAAGCGGAAGAGTTAAATCATATCGAAGTCCCATGTCAGAAAGCGAAGAAAAATCTTTATTTTCGATAGCCGAAGAAAATTTTTCACCGCGTTTTAACACTTTGAAAATCAAATTTAAATTATCACCACCATCCGATTTATCAAGATTTTCAGAATCCTCAAGAATCGGCGTAGAAATTCTCTCAAAACCAGATGACCTGTAAGTTTCAAGAATTTTCGACTGAACATAATCACGGATTTTCTGTTCGTTTGGAAGAATATCTTTCATTCCTTTTAAAGCATTTACTTTCATTTTTTATCCTGTTTTAAAATTTATTTCCTTAAGAGAACCTTAATACTCCTCTTATTGTTAAAATTATTAACTGTCATCATCTGCTTGATTTTCAAATTTTGTAAATTCCGGGAAGAACATCAAATTTACAGGTCCGATTGAACCGTTTCGCTGTTTTGCAACGATACATTTTGCCTCTTGAACAGGAGACTTTTCATCCATTACTTTTCTATCACGGTGCAAAAACATTACGACATCTGCATCCTGCTCAATAGAACCTGAACCCCTTAACTGCGCAAGAGTCGGTTCATTTCCTTCTGCCTCACGGGAAACCTGACACAACGCAACAATCGGAATATCAAGTTCTCTTGCAAGTGCTTTTAAAGATTTTGAAATTTCTGAAACAGTTTCATATACGGGAGCATTTTTATTTTCAGTTGAAATCAAACCGATATAGTCTATAAAAATAATCTTAACATCGTATTCAACTTTCATTCTGCGAGCCATTGATCTTAATTCCAGAAGCTGCATATTCGGCGTGTCGACTATGTAAAGCGGAGAATTGTAGCACAAACTTGCAGAATCCTGAAGTTTTTTAAAATCTGAAAGGCTAAGCCAGCCTGAACGAACTTTATTACTTGGAATTCGTGAAACTTGAGTCAAAAGCCTCTGTCCGATAGCCTGATACGCCATTTCCAAAGAGAAAAAACCGCACGGAATTTTCTTTTCGATTGCGATATATTCCATCATAGAAAGTGCAAAAGCCGTTTTTCCGATTGAAGGACGCGCACCGATGATTATAAGTTCAGAATTTTGAAATCCGTTTGTCATCGTATCGAGTTTTGCAAAACCAGTTGGAATTCCTGAAAGCCCTCCTGAATTCTGATAATGCTTGTCGATTAAATCAATAGTTGCGCTTACAATATCAGACATTGCATAAACAGACGAGGTTTCCCGATGTTCTGCAAGATTAAAAATTTTCTGCTCTGCAATGCCTAGAAGTTCTTGAGCTTTATGAGTTTCATCGAATGCTAAAGACTTTACTTCTGAACTGAATTTTATTAAATCACGGCGGGTTGCCTTTTCAAGAATTATAGAAACATAATATCCTACATTTTTACTCGTCGGAACAAGACTTGTAAGCTCAGAAATTACAGCAGCGCCACCAGCCTGTTCGAGTTTTCCCATTTTTGTAAGTTCATTTATCAGGGAAAGGATATCTACAGGAATATTCTGCTTGTAAAGAGAAAGCATTGCCTCGTAAATGACTTGATTTTGAAAAGAATAAAAACTGTCAGGCTTTATCTTTGTTGCAACCTCTGCCATACATGCAGGGTCAAGCAAAACCGCTCCTAAAGCCGCCTGTTCTGCCTCAAGATTGTGAGGAGGAATTTTATCTTTTAATGTTGAATCTGTCATTTTTGCCCCGTAAATAAAAACTCAAAATGAAAAAGGCCGCCAAAAAGAAAAACGATGCATCAATCCAAAATGGTCTTAAAGCATATTTCACTTTTTTGACAGCCCTTCAAAAAAAACTGATTTCTTACACTTTAAAAATTTTTAAAGTATTTTTAACTATTCAGTTTTTTCTTCTGTTTTTTCTGGTTCTACTTCAGCTTTTTTTTCTGATTTTTTGCCAGAAACTTTTTCTTCTGTTTCCTGTGCTTTTACAACGAATTTGATTTCTGCAGTCTGTGATTCGTAAAGTTTAATAGTTGCATGGTAATTTCCCACAGATTTAATTGCAAGACCAGGAATATCGATTCTTTTCTTTTCGATTTCAAAGCCCTGTTTTTCAAGAAGATCTGCAATTACAGTTGTAGTAACAGCACCATAAAGTTTTCCGTTATTGCCAGCAGGCATAACAATTTCAAATGAAGCAGATTCAAGTTTTTCTTTAAGACTTCTTGCATTCTGTCTTTTAACTTCTTTTCTTGCTTCGATATCTGCTTTTCGTGCTTCAAAAATTGCAACTGTAGCATCGTTGTACGGAACTACAAGTCCGCGTGGAAGAAGGAAGTTTCTTGCATAACCGTTAGCAACATTTTTTACATCACCTTCTTCACCAAGGTATTTTACATCTTCATTAAGAATGACTTTCATTTTACAAGCTCCTCTTTAATTTTAAGACTGCGTCACCAGGAGTTGGATCGCATATCTTTTTATATTAATTTTTTTTAGTCTGCAACAAACGGAAGCAAACAGATACAGCGTGCTCTTTTAATTGCACCAGAAAGTTCTCTCTGATGTTTTGCGCATGTTCCAGTGATTCTGCGAGGAAGAATTTTACCGCGTTCTGTAGTAAATCTTTTTAAACCGTCAGCATCTTTGTAGTCGATTTTTGCTTTGTTTGCACAAAAACGGCATACTTTTTTGCGGAAGAATGTTTTTGCCTTTCCTCTTGCACCTGCATCATCACGACCTTCGTTTTCAGGCATTACAGCATCATTCTGCATTACTTCTTTTTCTTCATAGTTCATATCTTTGTTTTCGTCAGACATTTTTACACTCCAATAAAAAGCCGATAGAAATAATTTTTCAAGACGGACTTTTTATGCGCTCCTTAAAAACAGGAAACGCTGATATTTAAGCAAAAGTTTTTACACCTTTAACTTTGCCTTTTAGGTTTAACCCAAAGAAAGTTTGCAACGCAAACCTGTGAAAATTACAAAAGTAATCTTTCACCGTACTTTTAATTAAAACGGAATATCGTCTCCAATATCACTCAATGGATCTGAATAAGAATTGCTTCCGTAATCTGGCATTCCCGAATTCTGCATCTGAGGAACATCGTTTCTAGGCTGGAATCTTGAGGCACCCCCATTCGTTTCCGAATTGCCGTCAGATTTTGAAGAGCCCATAAGCTGAACAGAATTTGCATGAATTACAACGCGGGAAGAAGTCTTTCCGTCTTTTTCCCATCTATCCTGCTTTAAATAACCGTCTACAGCAATCTGTTTACCTTTTGTAAGATAAGGCTTGAGATTTTCTGCAGTTTTTCCCCAAATTACAACATCGAAGAAACTTGTTTCATCAACCCACTGCTCACCGTTTTTACGGCTGCGGTTTACAGCAATGCTTACATTTGCGCGTGCCATGCCGTTTCCAACATACCCGAAACTTCTTGAATCTGAAGAATCAAGATCTTTTGTGAGCCGACCAACTAAAATTACATGATTTATGTCTGTCATGTGGATTCCTGCCTGTTTATTGAAGTTTATTTTTCTTCAAGTTTTACAAACAAATATTTAAGAAGATTTGCAGTAATCTTAAATGATTTGTCAATTTCCTGAATTTTATCTGGATTGAGTTTAAGCGTAAACAGAACGAAACGACCGCGGGTACATTTTTTTACTTCGTAAGTGAGGTCTCTGTCGCCGAAAGGCTCTTCTTTTTCAATTTCTGCGCCGAAATCTGTGAGCACTTTGCGAACATCTTCCAAAGCTTTTTTTGACTTTTCTTCATCGAGAGGAAAAATAGTCATAAGTTCATATTTTCTCATTTTTTACTCCTTATGGACGAATGGAAGCTCATACAAGCTTCAAGGGGGTTCTCAAATAATATCAAAAAATTTCAGTTCAGGTCAATACTTTCCGAAAAATAAGTTGACCCGATTTTTTTAGGAATATATAATGAAAACGATTTTGAAACAGTTAAAAAAAATAATCTTAATGACAGCGCTTTTTTCCTCACTATTCTGCTTGAATTCTCAAAGCAAAAAGACAAAATTTGAAATTCTTTTTGAATCAGGAACACTCACAGAAATCAAACAGGAATTTTACAAAAGCAAAGATTTATACAAAGTCAGAGTAAACAACGATTTAGACACAATTTTAATGACCGCCTTAAAATACGACAGAGGCTACGACATCATAAATTTGATTTTAAAATCAGGCTGCAGCATTTCATGGCAAAACCGCTACAATCAGGACAGTCTGACTTACGCCTTGAAATACAGCACAAACGAAAAAGTCATTAAATTGATTTTAAAAAAATCAGGAAACAAATCACAGATTTCAGAAAAACTGCTGTACAAAGACAAAACTCAAAAATTCGTCTGGGAATACGCACAGGAAAATCCTGTTTCATTAAAATTAATCACGCCGTACCTTCCAAAAAATCCAGCGCATTCATCTGTTTCGGAAACTTCAAATAATTCATCAGAGCAGGAATCTTCTAACGAAAACTCTCCAAATTCACCTGAACCATCTCAAATTCCGCCTCAAATTCAAGCATCTGAAAAACCTCTTATAATAGAAAAAACAGAAGCTCAAAAAGAAGAAAATTTATTCCAAAACAAACAAACTATTAAAACGGAATCAGAAAAAAAAGAAATTCAGCAAACCGAACAAATTTCACAAGAAAAACAAATTCAAACTGAACCTGAAAAAGAACAGCCTGACACCTTGACAAAACAAAATATTCCAGAAGTAAAAACTGAACATCTTGAATCGAAAGAAGTTCAAACTGAGATTCAACAGGAAATCAAGAAAAATCCTAAGAAAACTCAAAGTCAAACAATAAAAACCGAATCAAATCTCAAAAACGAAATAAAATCCATTTCACAGGAAAACACAAAGCGCATAAGCCTTCCGGGAATCAAAAACGATGAACCTGTTTATTTATACGATTTTCTTACAGAACCTGTTACAGAAATCAAAAAAGAAAGCGAAGACACAACTGTATTCATTCCAGAGGCAAATGAAACTGACGAAAACGGACGAACGCCCCTTATGAACGCGGCAAAATCTGGAAATCTATGGCTTTTAAAATCGCTTATAAAATCCGGCGCAGATGTCAAAAAAAGAGACAATGAAGGCTGGACTTCTATGATGTACGCAATAAGATACCAGAACACGCTTGAAGTAATCGATATTCTTGCAAAAAACGGTGCGCTTTTAAACGATAAAAACAACTATTTAACAAGTACGCTTTCGATGGCTTCTATGTGGTCAGAAAATCCTGAAATTCTAAACAGAGTTTTAAACTCATATTTTCCAGGCGACAAAGAAATTTTCAAATCTTTCATTCTCTGCATAACTTCAGAAAACACGAGCATCATTTCTCAAAAAGAAAAATTAAATGTCTTTTTAAAGAAAAATGTTCCCGTAAACCGAATTTACGAAGGCAAAACACCGTTGATGTACGCATGCCTTTATGCAAAATCAACAGAAATCATAAAACTCCTCCTCGACAGCGGTGCAATCACCACAATCAGAACTCAAACAAACAAAACTGCATTCGATTTTGCAGCTGAAAATAAAAATTTAGTTCACGACGAAACATACTGGTCGCTGAATACAGGCAGATAAAATGAGAATTACAGGCGGAACCCTAAAAGGAAGAATTATAAAATGCCCTGACGGAATCATTCGCCCGGCAATGGACAGAATGAGGGAATCTGTTTTTGCAATTTTAGGCGACTTATCAGAAAAAAGTTTTCTCGATCTCTTCAGCGGCTCAGGAACAATTGCAATCGAAGCTGTAAGCCGCGGTTCAAAAGATGTTGAACTTTGCGAAAAAGACAGAATAAAAACAAAAACGGTACTGGAAAATGTTTCCATAACAGAAGATGAATGTTCAGTAAAAATAAAATGCCATTTTATGCCCGTAGAATATTTTATAAAACGATGCCGCAGGAATTTTGACTACATTTTTTTTGATCCTCCGTTTCCATACAAATTCCATGAACAGCTGATTCTGCAGGCAGATGAAAAAAAAATCTTAAAACAAGGCGGAACGATTTTAGTTCACCGCCCAGAAGAACATTTTATGCCTGAAAAAATCGGAAATTTAACAAGAACAGACCAAAGAATTTACGGTCGCTCAGTCGTTGATTTTTATAAATACAAGGATTCTTAAAAATCAGTTTTTTTTAAATTTTAAAATCATTTCTACCAATGACTTTTCAAAAAAAAGAAGAAACATTTTTTTATTTATAAATTTGACATTTACTTCATAGATGTATATTATTATAAAATCAGTTTCTATAGGAAACTCATTTAAGGGTGGTTTTAGTTTTTATGAATCCTTCAAAATACGAACAACTTTCAGAACAAATTACTCAAAAACAAAATCAAGAAGGATTTATAAAAGTAACCGATTCTCCTGTAAAAACTCTCACACCTAAACAAAAAGTAATCCTAAACAGAAAAGCAAATGTTCTTTTCAACGAAGGAAACATCGAAGGAGCAAGAAGAATTTACATTACGACAGGTTATTCTGACGGACTGATTCGAGTCGGTGATATTTATAAAGAACAAAAACAGCCGTTAAAAGCATTAAAACTATACTATCTTGCTCACAACAAGGCTAAATGTGAAGAATTATATGAAAAAATTGCTTCTGTAATCTCAGAACTCATAAAAATCAATGATTGCAAAGCAGGAGAATCGTAAAATGGATCAAACTGAAAAACCTCGGGCAGAATTAAACGAAGAATTGTTTCCAGGAGAAAATCTTCTCAACAAACTTGAAGAAACACCAGAAAATAGCGACCAGATTTCTGAACTCTCAAAAAAAGGTTATTTCTTTTTAAAGGAAGATAACATTCAGGAAGCCGTAAAGTCTTTTTCAGAAATTCTCAAACTTGAAGAAAACAACAATTACGCACTCGTAGGTCTTGGAGATTCAGAACGAAAACAAAATCATTTTACAGAAGCAATCAAATATTATTCAGAATGCCTTAAATTCTACCCGGAAAACAGTTATGCACTTTTCGGACTTGCAGACTGCTACAAATCTTTAAATCAGTATCAAAAAGCCATCAAAATTTGGGAACAATACCTTTCTCACGATGACAAGAACATCACTGTTTTGACAAGAATTGCAGATGCTTACAGAAAAATTCACGATTTTAAACGCTCAAAAGAAATCTATACAAAAGTCCTCAAAATAGAAGAAAACAATCCTTACGCATTAATCGGGCTCGGGCATCTTCATTACGATTTTAAAGAATACAAAAATGCCCTCCACTATTGGACAAAAATGTATGAAATCAATCAGGAGCATCTTGACATAAGAGTTTTAACATCAATCGGAAACTGCCACAGAAAACTCAAATCGTTTGAAAAAGGAATTTTCTTTTTTTCTAAAGCCCTTGAAATGGAACCAAAAAATTTTTATGCCTTGTTCGGAATGGCAGACTGCTACCGCGGACTCAATCAGCAGGAAAATTCAATAGAATACTGGAATAAAATTTTAGACATAGATCCAAACAATAAAGTAATTTTAACAAGAATCGGTGACGCCCACAGAAATTTAAAAGATTTTGACAAGGCAACAGAATACTATAACAGAGCGCTAAACATCGACTTCGACACTTACGCCGCTTTAGGACTTGCACTCATCTGTAAAGAACAAAAGCGTTACAAAGAAGCCTGCGAACGCCTTGAAAATTTAATCAAAAACGACCAAAAAAATTACAGGCTTTATATCGATCTTGCAGACTGCTTCATAAAAATGAACAATAAGCAGAATGCAATTCTTGCGCTTGAACGCTTTCAGACATTTGGAATCAAAAGTTCTGCTGTTTCAGAATTACTCGAAGCGTTAAAAAAATAATTCATGAAAAAAATCATCCTTTCGGGGCTTTTTCCTGAAGAAATATGCGAAAAACTGAACATTTCTCAACAATTCCGTGGAAAACAGATTTTTAAATGGATTTCAAAAGGCGTTTCAGATTTTTCGCAGATGACAAACTTAAGTTCTGCGCTAAGAGAAGAATTATCTCAAAAAGCAGAAATTTTTTCTTCAAAAATCGGAACAGTCTTAAAAGACCCTGACGGAACAATAAAACTTCAGATTCTTTTAGAAGACGACTTTGCAGTTGAAACTGTTCTCCTTACAGACTCAAAAAACAGAAAAACTGCCTGTGTAAGCTGTCAGGTAGGCTGTCCAATGAACTGCGCATTCTGCCAGACTGGAAAAATAGGATTTGCAAGAAACCTTACATGTGCAGAAATCGTCGAACAGTTTTTATTCCTTGAAAAAGAAGCCGGACCTTTAGACAACATCGTATTCATGGGAATGGGAGAACCGATGCTTAATCTTGAAGCAATCAGAAAAGCAATCGCAATTCTTTCATCAAAAGACGGAAGGGAACTTTCAAAAAAAAGAATAACTATTTCAACTTCAGGAATTATAAAAGGAATTTACGATCTGGCAGATAACGGACCTAAAATAAGGCTTGCAGTTTCACTTACAACAGCAGATGAAGAACTTAGAAAACGCCTTATGCCGTGTACAAACACAAATCCTCTTTCCGAACTAAAAAAAGCCGTAAAATATTACGCCGAAAAAACAGGAAAACGCGTAACTTTAGAAGCAGCGCTCCTTTCAGGTGAAAATACAAAAAAAGAAAGCGCACAAAAAATGATAGAATTTGCAAAAGACTCTGATGTAAACATAAATTTAATTCCGTGGAATCCCGTAGAAACGCTTCCATTTAAAGAACCGTCAAAAGCAGAATGCGAAAACTTTATTTCTATTTTAGAAAAACACTCTTTAAATGTAACTCTAAGAAAGCGGCGCGGAAGAAAAATCGGCGGTGCATGCGGACAACTTGGGAAATCAGTCGGAAACTTCAAAAAAGAAAACAATTAAAAATCCTGTAAAACATTGCTTAAAAAACTTTTCTCTAAGATTGAAAAAAAAGTGCTCGTGTGTTATAATTTCAGACTAATAAACAATTATAAATTGACTAAATATCATTGAAAAATGAATTTTTAGAAATTTTCTTACATTTAATTTTTATCGAAGCGCGTAATAAAAACTTTGTCTGAAACAGTGTCAAAATTTTTATTCATAAATTCGCTTTAAAACCTTATTTAATTACAGGAGTAAAACAATGGCTTATTTTTTTGATGAACCTTCTCATACTTTTGATGAATATCTTTTAGTTCCGGGTTATACAGGACCTGATTGTATACCTGCAAATGTAAACTTAAAGACACCAATTGTCCGATACAACAAAAAGGCCGGTGAAAAATGTCCTTTAACAATGAACATTCCGATGGTTTCTGCGGTAATGCAGTCAGTTTCAAACGACACGCTGGCAGTTGCCCTTGCAAAAGAAGGCGGAATTTCATTTATATTCGGTTCACAAACAATAGAAAATCAGGCTGCGATGATTGCCAGAGTAAAAGCATATAAAGCAGGTTTTGTAACTTCAGATACAAACATACGGCCTGAACAAACTTTAACAGAACTCGTTGCCAAAATAAACCAGACAGGTCATTCAACTGTTGCCGTTACAGAAAACGGAGAAGCAAACGGAAAACTCCTTGGAATCATCACAGAACGCGACTTCAGAATCGGGCACTGCGCGCCAGATGCAAAAGTAAGTGAATACATGACAAGTTTAAAAGACCTTGTTATGGCAGATGCAGGAATTACTCTTGAACAGGCAAACGAAATCATCTGGAAAAATAAAATAAATCAACTCCCGGTTGTAGACAAAGACGGAAACCTTCAGTATCTGGTATTCCGAAAAGACGCCGCAAGCCATGAAGAACATCCAAACGAACTTCTTGATTCTCAAAAACGATACATAGTCGGAGCAGGAATCAACACACGCGATTACATGGAAAGAGTTCCAAAGCTTCTTGAAGCTGGAGTCGATGTAATGACACTCGATTCTTCAGAAGGTTTTACAGAATGGCAGAGAAAAGCGTTAAAAGAAATCCATGAAAAATGGCCGAATGCTAAAGTTGGAGCCGGAAATGTCGTAGATGCAGAAGGCTTCAGATTCCTTGCAGAAGCAGGCGCTGACTTTGTAAAAATCGGAATCGGTGGCGGTTCAATCTGCATTACACGAGAACAAAAAGGTATCGGACGCGGACAGGCAACTGCAACAATTGAAGTAGCAAAAGCCAGAGACGAATACTACAAAGAAACAGGAATTTATGTTCCAATCTGTTCAGATGGCGGAATCGTTCATGATTATCACATTACTCTTGCGCTTGCAATGGGAGCAGATTTTGTAATGCTCGGCCGTTATTTTGCACGCTTTGACGAATCACCTACAAACAAACTCGTAGTAAACGGAAACTATGTAAAAGAATATTGGGGCGAAGGTTCTAACCGCGCAAGAAACTGGCAGCGATACGATTTAGGTGGCGCAAAAAAAATGGCTTTTGAAGAAGGTGTAGATTCTTATGTTCCGTATGCAGGAAGCCTTCACGACAATGTAAACCTGACCACAAGCAAAATAATTCACACAATGTGCAACTGCGGTGCCGTTTCAATCCCGGAATTACAGGAAAAAGCAAAAATCACGCTCGTTTCTCCTGCAAGTATCCGCGAAGGCGGTGCACACGATGTTGTCGTAAAACATACAACAATAAACGCAGAATAACATCAAGTGAAAAAAGGAAAAGGTTTCTTTCCGTCTGAAATAATTTTTTCTGTCACGGAAAATTGCAATCTAAAATGCGGTCACTGTTATGTTTCAAGGAAAAAAAACAGTCTTGATACTGAAAAATGCTTGAAATTCCTTGAAACTTGCACTTCTCAAATCGAAAAAATCGGTTTTACAGGCGGAGAACCTTTTTTAAATCTTGACTTTATCTTAAAAATCACAGAATTTGCCATAAAAAAAGATTTTCTGTTCGACAGAATCATGACAAATGGAGTCTGGTGGAATGACGAAAATGAATTATTAAAAAAACTTTCGCTTCTTTACGATTCAGGCTTCGATGGAAAAATCTGTTTAAGTTACGATAATTTTCACAATCAGAATCCCAAAAAAATCGTTCAGTTTATAAAAACCGTTTTAAAAATCTTCGGGGAAAATTCTCTTGAAATTCAAAGCGTAGTAAAATTTTCAGAAAAAAATAAAAAAGTCACAAAAACTTCCCTTTTTCCGCTTCTAGAAGAACTTTCCGAACTTCTTTCGTGTACGCAAAAAATTGTTTTTCAAAAAAAATCAACTGCACTTTTTAAAATCGTAAAAGAAAATTTTTCGGAAAGCACGCCATTTGAAATTCCAGTATTCATTTTTCCACAGTCGCTTAAAAGCAAAAATCCAGAATCTTTTAAATCGCGAAAATGGTTTAAAGAGGATTTTTGCGAAGGTCCTGGAAATATTCTTTATGTTCATTCAGACGGAAACATTGCTCCCTGCTGCGGCTTTTCAAACGAAAATTCAGAACTTTTTATCGGAACAATAGACAATTCTTTTGAAAAAATTCTTAAAAATGCAAAAGAAAACAAAATGATTTCGCTGTGTTTTACAGAAGGACTTTCTTCAAGAATAAAAAAAACAGACTCCTTAAAAGGAAAAACTGACGACATCTGCACTTTCTGCGACTTTATCTGCACTTCATGCAAAAAATAATATTTCGGAGCAAATTATGAACAAGAAAAAACTTTTCCTGATTTTCTTTTATGCTGTCATTTCAATTTATGCGTTTTCTTTAACAAAAATCAAATTCGAAAACGGCATAAAACTTTCTTTTGAAGCGTTAGAAGACTCATCCGTGCGTTTTGAAGCAACCGGTAAAAAAGCATCTTCTCCAGTGAAAGATTTTGAATTAAAGCGTGCAAAAGCAAAAACTGATTTTGTAAAAACTGCTGACAATCTTTATGTCTGGGAACAATATTCAGTTCAGATTATAAAAAACGGCTACCGCCTCAATTACGGTGAAAAAGAACTTTATACTTCAGTTTTTTCAGAAGAAAAAAATCTTTTAAAAGAATTGAGAACATGGAAAACTGCAAAAGATTTTTTCGGTTTCGGTCAGGCAAGCAGAAAAACTTCGCTTAAAAATCAGTCTTTCACGATTTACAACGAATCAAAATACGCAGATCACGCCTATATTTTCATTCCGTTTTTTGTTACAGACGATGCAACAGCAGTTTATTACAACGCAGGCGGAAAAGACAAAATTTATTTTCAGGACGGAAACGACAGTCAGCTGTACCGGAGTGAATACAAAAGAATCGAATGTTTTGTGCGACAGGATGAAAGCGTAAAAGAAAGTGTGAAAAAATTCTACTTTGAAACTGAAACTTCAGGTCTTCTTCCAAAATGGGCTTACGGATACATTCAATCTAAATACGGATACAAATCAAAAGAAGAAGCTCTTGAAATTGCGGACACATTCATAAATAAAAAGATTCCTCTCGATGCAATTGTTTTAGACCACTACTGGTTCGATAAAATGGGAGACATCTGGTGGACTTCAAAGGCTTTTTCAGAACCAAAAGAATTTACAGAAACGCTCCACGAAAAAGGCATAAAACTAATCACTATTACAGAACCTTTTTTCACTCCGTCAAGCGAATGTTTTGAAGAATTAAAATCACAAAACCTTTTGTGCCGCGACAATAAAGGAAAAACCGCACTTTGGAGTGACTGGTGGACGCTGAAAAAAGACAGAAACGGCGGACTTTTTAATCCTCTTTCAAAAAATGCATCAGATTTCATGGGAAGAAAATATTCAAGAATGATTGACTCAGGCATTGACGGTTTCTGGACCGATTTAGGAGAACCAGAAAGAGCGCCTTCAACTGTAAAATATGGAAAATTCAACGAAATTGATTTTCACAATTATTACAACCTTTATTGGACAAAAGCTCTGTACGAAGGTGTAAAAAAATTCTACCCAGAAAAACGACTTTTCATTTTAAGCCGCTCAGCATTTACCGGAAGCGGAAAATATTCTGTGAGCGTATGGTCAGGCGACATTTCAGTTTCATGGAAATCACTTTTCAATCAAATTTCATTCGGAATAAACACATCGATGTCTTCGCTTCCATACTGGGGCTGCGATACAGGAGGTTTTTTCCCGGAAAAAACTGAAAGCGAACTTTTTGTACGCTGGCATCAATTTTCATGTTTTACGCCAGTTTACCGCGCTCACGGAACAGGAAAAAGGGAACCATGGATTTTTACACAAAAAGAAGAACAGCTTATTTCTGATTCTATAAATTTAAGAAAAAAACTTCTTCCATACATTTATTCTTCAGCGTACCTTACAATGAATGGAGAACCTATGATGAAAGGAATGTTTTTGGAATCTTCAGACTGCCCGAAAGAATTTTACGATTATCAATACATGTTCGGGCCTTCACTTCTTGTTTCTCCAGTTATCTCATCGCTTGCATCTCAAAGCGAAAAATCAGTTTACCTTCCAAATGGAATCTGGTTTGATTTTTACAATTATAAACGATTTGAAGGAAATCAAGAAATCAATGTAAAAGTTTCAATGGAAAATATTCCTGTTTTTGTAAAAGCAGCGTCAATCATTCCACTTCAGGAAACAGAAATCATAAATCTCTTAGTTTTCCCTGAAAACTCAACCGAAAACACTTTTACTCTGTACGATGACGACGGAGAAACTGAACTTTACAAGAACGGAAAATACGGAAAAGTCGTATTCTACTTAAAAGACTTTTACCTGAAAGCCGAAATATCTGGAGACAAATCATTCATAAAAGAAAAATATAAAATTTCAATTCCAGGCAAAAACGGTTCTCTCAAATCAAAAACAGTCTCTCTTTCAGAAATTCAAAACGGAATCAACTTAAACGAATTTTAATCCGATTGAAAGAAGATAAAGATTGCTGTAAAGTATAGAGAATTCAATCTTACTTAAGGAAAGTCTTATGGAAAAATTAATTGTAAACAACTACGGAAGTTTTGACATCACATTTACAAAAGGAAAAAATGCAACACTTTGGGATTCAAAAAATAAAAAATACATAGATTTTATCGCAGGAATCGGAGTAAATTCTTTAGGTCATAATAACAAGGCGCTCGTAAAGGCAATTTCAAAACAGGCAAAAAAACAGATTCACATTTCAAATTATTATTTCAGCGACACGGGGCTTTCATATTCAAAAAAACTTTTAAAAGAATTAAACTTTGACCACGGATATTTTGGAAATTCAGGCGCAGAAGCAAATGAAGCGGCAATAAAACTTGCAAGAAAATACGGAGAATTAAACGGCGGTTCAAAAAGAAAAACAATCATAACTCTTGAATCATCTTTCCACGGAAGAACTCTTGCAACTCTTACTGCAACCGGGCAGAATAAATTTCACCCGGAATGTTTTGCCCCATATCCAGAAGGATTTAAAACAATTAAGGCAAACGATTTTGAAAGCCTTGAAAACGCCTTTGACGACACCTGTGCAGCGTTGTTTATGGAATCAATCCAGGGCGAAGGTGGCGTAAATTTAATCGACAAAGAATGGGCACTTGCGGCATGTGAAAAAGCAAGAAAAGCCGGTGCTATCGTAATGATTGACGAAGTTCAGACTGGAATCGGGCGAACAGGCTCTTTCCTCTATAGCGACAGTCTTGGACTAAATGCAGAAGTCGTAACGCTTGCAAAGGGAATCGCCGGTGGACTTCCAATGGGAGCATGTCTTTTCAGGGGAAAAGCAAAAGATGTTTTTAAAGCCGGAGACCACCAGTCAACATTTGCAGGAAACCCTTTAGTCTGTGCGGCCGCAGAAGTAGTTTTAGAAACCGTAAACAAAAATAAATTTCTCCAGAATGTAACGGAAAAAGGCGATTACATCAGAAACACCATAAAAGCATGGAATTTTCCATTTGTAAAAGATGTCCGCGGAAAAGGACTCATGATTGGAATCCAAATTGAATCGACAATAAAACCTTTTGACATCGAAGTAAAATGCCTTGAAGAAGGTCTTTGCACGACAACTGCCGGAAACGATGTTGTAAGATTTCTTCCGCCGCTTACAATTTCTAAAAAAGAAATCGATGAAGGACTTGAAATCTTTAAAAAAGTGCTTAAAACTTTCTGACTTTAAATAAAAGCAGCCTGAGAAAGCGAAAAAAGAATTCTCATCATTACGGAAAAACTTTCTAAAGTCAGCAAGGAAAAATCATCGTTTTGAGTATGAAAAAAATTCCAAGTTTTTGGAATAAGTTTTTTAAAAAAATCGCACTCTTCTTTTGACAAATTCTTTCTGTTATTCAAAACATAATCTTCAAGAAACGGATTTTTCATAAGATTATACATAAAAAGATTTGCTTCATTTTCAGGGAGCATCGTTATGGCGCAGGAAAAAAGTCCGTTTGCAATAAAGCCTGCATTATCGCTGTAAGGAACTGGAAGAACAAGATACTTTGAATTTGCAGAAGAAAGAATCGATTTTGCACAGTTTTCGAGAGTCAAAAATTCCCTGTAAAAATTTTTTGAAACTTTCGGCGAAAAAACAGTCTTTGCAAGAATCGGAATGTTTCCACGCCCCATGCAGTCAAAAACAAAAATATAATCTTTCGTAATTGAAAGTTTTTTAAAAAGAGCTGCGAGTGCAAACGCCCCCTGATTTTTTACGCTCCCAGAAAATTCTTCGCCGTCTGTAAAAATCAGCCTTATATTGTGAGGAAATTTCGTTTCGTTTAAAAATTTTGCAAATTCCATAAGTGCAAAAACGGCAAAACTGTTATCATTTGCGCCAGGACTTTCTAAAACGATATCGTAATGGGCGATAACAGTTTTAATTCTGTATTCCGGATTATAAGAAGACTGAGGGAATTTTACATAAATATGATTTTTATTTTCAACAGGCATTACATAACATTCAATTCCGTTTCTTTTGAGTTCAGAGAGAATAAAATCTTTTCGGTTTGTTCCCGGCAAAATAAATTTTTTAAAAGAAACTTCATCAAAAAACATATTCATCTTTTACAATCTGAAGCGACTTTGCCTGAAAGGCCGGCATGAAAGTTTTTATTCCACCATTTTGAAATCGAACACGGATTACATAATCATCCGAAGAAGAATCAGTTTCGACAATCTGACCGTAACCATAATCGTCATGGAAAATACAGACACCTTTTTTCCATTTTTCTGAAAATTCTGGAAAGCGAGAATTTTCTTTTAAAGAATCAGAAGAACTTTTATTAAGAAAATATGGAGGGACATCTCCATTTAAAACAAAAAGATTTTTTTCGTCCAAAAGGAAAGGGCTTACCATCATCTGCGAAGTTTTCCCGAAATAAGTCCTAAAATTACACGATGTAAGATAAAGTTCATCTTTTGCACGAGTCAAAGCAACATAAAAAAGCCTTCTCTCTTCTTCAAGTTCATCTCCAATTTTATCCTGACGCGGAAAAATACCTGCTTCCATTCCGGTAATAACGACTTTGTTAAACTCAAGACCTTTTGTATTATGCATCGTAATGAGCGTAACGGCATCTTTTTTTTCGTCATCGTTTTCAGAAACAGCGCGGTCAAGTTCAATTGTGTCAAGAAACTGAATCAAGCCTAAAACAGAGCAATCACATTTGTTTGCAGAATTTGAAAATTCGTTTATGTTGTCAACTTTTCCAGAAGAATTTAAGGCATCTTTTTCAGTGTAATATTCCAAAAGCCCTGAGTCGTTTGCAATTTTTAAAATTAAATGTGAAAGAGGTTTTTCAAAATCTTCTGTATTTTCAATACCTTGATTTTCTAATGATTCTTCATCGAAGAAAGTTTTTAATTCTTTTGAAATCTTTAATTCTTTTTTAAATGAATCGTAAAGCTTTAAAAAAGTCTTAACGCCTTCTTCTGCCTTTTTAGAAAAAGTTCCTGAAAGTCTTTTTAAAGTTTCGATTAAATTCATATTCGAAGAATTTTCTTCCGCATACGAAGAGGCATCATTTAAAATATTAAAAACGGTTTTTTCACCGATTGCTCTCGCGGGTTTATTTATGATTCTTTTAAAAGCGACTTCGTTTCCCGGATTTGACAAAAGTTCAAGCCACGAAATCAAATCTTTCACTTCTTCACGCTGAAAGAATTTTAAAGCGCCAACGACAATATATGGAATTTTCTGATGCATGAATTCTTTTTCAAAGGAAAGTGACTGCGCATTCGTCCTGTATAAAATTGCCCAGTCGCTGAATTTTGCATTGTCAGAAGAATAAACATCGTTTTTAATAAGATGAGCACAATACATTGCTTCTGCATTCTGGTCGCGCAAAAAAGTCAGGCTTGGTTTTTCGCCTTCACCGCGCTGAGAGACAAGAGTTTTTCCAAGTCTATTTTTATTTTTACTGATTATAACATCCGCCGTCTTTAAAATTTTTGCGGTTGAACGGTAATTTCTTTCAAGGCGGATTATCTGAGTATTTTTGTAAACATCGGGAAACTGAATTATATTTTTTACTTCTGCACCGCGAAATTTATAAATCGACTGGTCATCATCCCCCACAACACAGACATAACAGCCTGTTTCTTCAGGATTACCAGAAAGCATTTTCAAAAGCTTAAACTGCGCAACATTTGAATCCTGATATTCATCGACCATTATCACCTTAAAGCGATAGTTCATCTGACGCTGAATTTCTGAGTTTTCTTCCATAATTTTTACAGGAAGCCTGATTAAATCACCAAAATCGACATTTCCAGTTGATTTAAGTTTTTTTTCGTATGCCTTATATGCAGGATAAAGATAGCCCGTTGAATCAAAAACCTCAAGTTCTTTATCGTCTGGCGAAAGACAATAATCTTTTGCAAGAGAAATATCGTGCATTACATAATTTAAGTTTTTTTTGGGAAGCGATGGAAAAGCCGATTTTAAAATTTCAAGGGAATCATCGTCATCGTAAACTGTAAAATTCGGTTCAAGTCCTGCATAAAAAGCGTATTTTCGCAAAAACCATGCGCCAAACGAATGAAAAGTCCTGATTTGACAGAAAGAAGCCGAACTTTCCAAAGCGATTGCCCTTTCCTTCATTTCTTTTGCCGCTTTTTTTGTAAAAGTTACAGCCAGAATATTATAAGGCATTATGTTTTTCTTTTGAATCAAGTACGCAATTTTTGTTGTAATTACACGAGTTTTTCCAGAACCAGCGCCCGCAAGAATCAAAAGCGGAGAGCCGGAATGTTCTACAGCAAGACGCTGTTCAGGATTTAAAACTTCAAGATAATCAAAGTCCATTTACCTACCACCACCGTCACATTAAAACAGATTCAAAATTTTACCGGTATAAACTTAAATTTTTTCCGGCGCAAAAACATATTCTGAATCAGAAGAAGAATTAAAGAGCGAATCTGAAATTAAAATTCCACTCAAATCGACAGCACTCACAGAATCAAGTCTTACCTTTACAAAACGACCCGGCTTTACAAGACGCGATAAAGAATCTTCTTTGTTAAACCGAACAACAACAGAACCATCAACTTCCGGTGCCTGAAACCATGCGCGAGCAATTGCAAACGAATCTTCTCCATCTAAAACTTCTTCAATTAAAACATCGACAACAGTTCCTACAAAATGCTTCAGATAATTTTGTGTACATTCAGCCTGAAGTTTAACAAGTTCCTCTGAACGTTCTTTTGCAATTTTTTTTGAAACCTGATTTTTCATGGAGAATGATGGAGTATCCTCTTCTTTACTGTATGAAAACGAGCCGCCCCAACTTGCATTTAATTCTTTTAAAAAGGCTTTAGTATTTGAAAACATCTGTTCAGTTTCGCCTGGAAAACCTGTAAGAAATGTAGTTCTGATTGCAGCATCTGGGAAAACAGCTCTTATCGAAGAAACAAGATTTAAATACTTAGCGCTTGAGCCGATTCTGTTCATTTTTTTTATGAGGTTATCATCGCCAGACTGAAATGGAATGTCAAAATACGGAATAAAGCGATTATCATTTTTCATGACGGAAAGAATGTTTTTATCAAAATGATCAGGATGAATGTAAAGAAGTCTGATTCTAAAATTTCCAGGAATTTCAGAAATTTTCTGTAAAAGGCACGCAAGAGCGCTCATTTTTTCCTGAGATTCTTCTGTTATTAAAAAAAGTTTTTCCCTGCCGTTTCCAAAAACATCGTCAGAAAGCCCTGTTCCGTATGCAGCCAAATCCTGACCGATTAAATTTATTTCTACGATGCCGTTTGAAACAAGATTTTCTATTTCTGAAACGATTTCTGATGCCTTTCTGCTTCTTAAAGAACCACGAATCAACGGAATTGCACAGAAAGAACAACAGTTATTGCAACCTTCCGTGATTTTTACATACGCAGAACCACGATAAGAAAGAAAGGTTTTTCTATTTGTGCACGAGATTCCTTTTTGTTCCGCCTTTACAACAGATTTTTTTCCGTCGAGAATGTTTTTTATAACTTCATCAATTTTTTCAAGATTTCCGTTCCCAAAAATTGCATCTGCTTCCGGTAACGATTCGTTTAATTCCTGTGCATAACGCTCTGCAAGACAACCTGCAAGAATAATTTTTGCATCCGGATAATCGTTTTTTGCCGCACAGACAGCATTTAACGATTCTTCTTTTGCACTTTGAATAAAACCGCACGAATTTATAATTATTATATCAGCTTCTGAAGGTTCAAAAGTCTGAACAAGACCAAGATTTTCAAGGTGAGAAATTAAAAATTCAGCATCAACCTGATTTTTTGCACATCCATGCTGGTCTATAAAAAATTTAGTCAAGTTCAATCACCACCAGTTTATATTTTCCGTCAGAATCTTTTATCCATTTAATGTCTTCTGCAACAATTTTTCCGGCTTTACCAAGTTCAAGGTCAATATTTGATGAATCTGCAACAATCGAGAATTTTACAGTGTTTCCGTTACTCATCCAAAGCCTGATTCCGTTGCTTGCAGTCATCGTAATAACTTCACCGTTTGTGTAAAAATATTCAACTGATTCATGCCTGTCAATTTTATAACGCAGAACACACGAACCACGGAAAGTTCCTTTTAGCGTAAACGGATAAGCCCTTGTATCTTCAAGAAGAACAATTCTTTTTGCAGAATTTTCAACTTCCGTAACATAAGGAATATCTGACATTGAAACTTGAGAACTCACATTTCCGCTTCGTTTTATAAGCCTGACTTCAGCCCCGCGCCTTGAATCTGTCATCGAAAGATCTGAAACATATACAACCAAATCTGAAATTTTATCACCATTTATATCAAGTTCGGTTTCTTCTGATAATTCTGTAAAAAGATTTCCGACAGGAGTTGAAAGAACGAATGCGCCGACCGTATCATTTACAGTAAGAACGATGTTTCCTTTTTCTTCTGGGAAAAGAATTTGATCGCCTTTGTAAAACCTTCCGTTGAAAACTCTGTCAGAAAGTTCATAAATTTTTGTTGTTGAATCAATTGCATTTACGACAGTTTCTTGTGAAAAAAAATTCTTTCTAAAAATGAAAAGAATAATTCCAGTTACAAGCAAAACAAAAAAAACTGAAAGTCCTGCAATAAGCGGAACAAGATACTTTCGTTCTTTTTTTGCCAAAAGTTCCTGCGGCACAGGAGATTCCTGAAGCATTTTATTCTTATAAAGAATTATTACCTGAGATGAATCAAGACCTAAATATTCTGAATAATTTTTTAAAAAGCCCATTAAATAGGCTTCTCCAGGAAACGCAGAATTGTCTTCGTTTTCAAGCCCTTCGATATAAGAACTGATAATAGAAGTTTCCCGAGCGACAGTATCTATATCAAGACCTTTAACTTGTCTTGCATTGCGCAAAATTTCTCCGTAGCTGTCCATAAACTACTCCGAAAAAAGAAAATTATTGTAATTATTTGCAGAAGACGGCGCATCATAAATAAAACGCTGGTCTGTAATATCCTGATTGATTTTATAATCCAAAAAATTAAAGCTGTAAGTTTCACCTTTTGGAGTGAACGCTTCAATCCTGCGAATAAGGTTTGTTTCACTGTTTATTGCAATTTTTATAGTCTGAAATGCCTCTGAAGTATTTCTGCGCGACAATTTTAATTTGACTACCTGCTCGTTTGAGCCGTTTTCAAGCGGTAAAGGATCCTGTCCAAACTCATACGCGATTACATAATAACGCCTTAATAATGAAAGACCTTGAGATGTTGCAATAGAGGCTGCATTAGCTTTATCAGACTGAACAGACTGCTGCAACACCGAAGAAGAGCCTGGAAGATAAATTGTAAGCATTTCTCCATTAAAAACAATTACCTGATCCTGTGGCTTTGAAAATTCGATTTTTAAAAGATCCGGCTTTTTATAAGAAACAATTCCCATCATTTCCTGCTTGTCAGCGACAATTTCTACAGAAGCTTCATAATCTTTAAGCGTTGCATAATAATCAGAAACGGATTTAAAATAATCACTGGCAGTAACAATTCCCTGAGAAAAAGCATTAACACAAAAACACAGACAAATATAAAAAAAACAATTTACCTTTTTAATCATACAATCCATTTTATTAAAGATACCCTTTACCGTCAAGCACAGGCAGAACTTTGCGCATTATAAAATATTCCCTGTTAAAACCGTCTATAATGCTAAAAGCCTTGCAAATAAATAAAAATTAATTGATTTTTCACAATTGTTTATTTAAAAAATTTTGTTCCAATATATTGATTATCAAAATCAAACCAGGAAAGGTTCTCTATAGAAGAAGTAAATCCTGAAACAGAAACCGCTTCAGGTTCCCACCAGAATACTCCCAAGCCACCTGAATCGTAAACTTTTTTGCACAATTCATTTAAATAATTCTGCTGACCTTCTTTTGTAGCCGGAAAACCAGAAATAAGCTGTTCTTCACACCCGACAAGATTGTTTTCATTATCATTCCATGAAAGCGTCCAGGGATAAGAAGTTTCTGCAATACAAACTTCTTTTGCAAATTTATCGACTAAAGTCTTTACAGTTTCAAAAACAATCGAAAAATCTTTTCCCGTAAAAAACGAATAATATGAAAGTCCAATGACATCATAGTCAATTTCATACTTTTCCGCCTGTGAATACCACCACAAAACCTTTTCAATATCTTTATCACAAGGAACATGAAGCATTATTTTAATTTTCGAATCAAAATTTCGTACCTCATTTACTGCAGAAGAAAGAAGAGCCATAAACTCAGAACAATCGCCGCCATCTTTTATCTTTCCATAAGGCCAGAGCATTCCGTTTGAAATTTCGTTTCCAGTCTGAACCATATCAGGAACACAGCCAGCGTTTGAAAAAGATGAAAGAACATCTTTTGTATAAGATGACACAGCATTTTTAAGTTTTTCAAAATCGTAAGACTCCCATTCTGAAGGAATAGTTTGACTTGAAGGATCTGCCCAAGAATCTGAATAATGAATATCAAGAAGAAATTTAAAACCAAAATCCTTCACACGCTTTGCAACGGATAAAGTGTTTTCAAGATTATTAGTTGAATCCGAGGGAGAATGCCACAACCTAAGGCGAATCCAGTTTACTCCTGCATCTTTTAAAATTTCAAACAAAGATTTGATTTTTCCATTTTTATAAAACTGAACATTGTTTTCTTCTAGTTGTTTAAAATACGAAATATCCGCGCCCCTGTATTCAAGAAAAGAAGAATTAACATTTAAATTGTCAGAAGATTTACATGCTGAAAAAATTAAAAAACATAAAAAAATTGCAGCCAGTTTTATTTTCATAAATTAAATTCTACACTCAAAATTTATTAAAGCAAAAAAAAAGTCTGCAGAAACTCTACAGACTTTTTACCTGGGACGACAGGATTCGAACCTGTGGAATGACGGCACCAAAAGCCGTTGTCTTACCGCTTGACGACGTCCCAAATTAATCAACTACCACAAATTAGTCGTTGCCATCTGCCGGACCTTCTTCTATATGACCAGCGTTGTATTCTTCCAGAATTTTATCCTGCAAACTGTTGCGGAAATCTGGACTAATAGGATGAGCAACATCTTTATACTCTCCGTTAGCAGTTTTTCTGCTTGGCATGGCAATAAACAAACCGTTTTTGCCTTCAATGATTTTTACATTATGAACAACGAAACAGTCGTCAAATGTAACTGTAACATACGCACGAAGTTTACCTTCGCCCTCAACTTTACGAATTCGTAACTCAGTAATCTGCATTTTGTTCCTCCGTATTTAGAAGCAGTATATTCTCAGGGACTGTCGACACACTTGCAAATTATTTTACAACTGCACATCTAAATCCTTGTTGAGCAATTTGAACCCGGGCATTTTCAGCGTCTTTTAAGCTAGAAAAAACACCATAACATGTAGAACCCGAACCGGACATTTCTACATATAATGCACCAGTTTTTTTAATACAGTTCAAACAATTTTCAATCTCTAAATATTTACCTGACAAAGCAGGAGTAAAGGTATTAACAAACTGCCATTCTGAAACGAAACCGTTGTACATAGTTTCAAAATCAGTGAAATTAATATAGCACATATTTTCTTTTAAATCTAGTAGATTATCAAGAAGATTATATGCTTCTTTTGTAGAACTGAATACTTCTGGAAAAACAAGAAGAAAAAACAAATCGTTCCGTTTTTGAATCAGTTTTACATTTTCACCACGCCCAGAAACAAGAGCACAGCCAGTTCCTTCAATTAGATTTTTTTCGGATTCACTTTGATTAAAATCGCAATGAATAAAGAAAAAAACATCACTTCCGATTTTAGAAGCAATATTATCTAATTGAAAATCAGATAAATGAATTTCCGTAAGTTTTTCTAATGCTTTTACAAGTGACGCTCCGTCTGAAGAACCGCCTCCAAGCCCTGCACCGCTGGGAATTTTTTTTTCAAGATTTACTGAAATTCCTTTTAGGTTTAAGCCTGTAACAGAACAAAATGCCTTGTAAGCAAGGAAAAGAGTATTGTCTTCAGGAAGTTTTAGAGAATCGCACTGAACTTTGAAAAAAAAATCTGCATCAGTATCGTATTCTACTGTTAAAACATCCCGAAAACCATAAGGGAAACTCACAGTCTGAAAAATACTCTGAATTTCGTGAAAACCGTCATTGCGGCGAGGAAAAACCTGTAAACCAATATTAATTTTTGCACAGGCCGAAACACGAATTTCACTTTTCATACTTTAATTATAACCCACTTATTTGAATTGTCAATTTTTTTCTTTTATTATAATTCTAAAAATTAATTCGTAAGTGATTTTGTCCCTTATAATAAAGAGGTGAATTACTTTGGATGAGAAGAAACTGGAAGTTATGAAGATGATTGTTGATGGAGAAAAGTCTATTTCCTGGGCAGCTGCAAAACTTAAGAGAAGTGAAAAAACTATTCGAAGATACAGAAAGAGAATCCGAATGCAGATCTTGTTCACAAGAACAGAGGTCGTGAGATGGCAAATAAGGCTGACCATGAATTAATTTGGAATCTTTACTGCACAAAATATTACGGCATGAACATAACGTTCTTCTGCGAAAGGCTTGAGAAAAATGAGAATATAAAAATCAGCGAAGGTCTTGTCCATTTGATTTTCAAAAAGTATATTCAAAAATTTAATGAACAGTTTGCAGTCCGCAAAGGAATAAAAAGCGTCTAAGTAAAACTTACAAAGGAGCAGATAGATTCAGCACTCGTTACAATTGCAAAGAGAACTGTGGACTGTGGAAATGGAATAAGGTTGAACAATAAATATTACGGAACTTTTGATTCTTACGGAAATCAGATTTTTATTAAACCTAAAACAAGGGTATCTGTAATTACAATGATGAATGAAGCTGTTTATGCCATGCATGACGACAAGCTTCTTGCACTGGATATTATTCCAGACCGTAAGAAGATTTCAGACAGAATGGATTTTGATATGGAGAAGCCTGTCATTCGTAAGAAATACATACCGCCTTATGACAGCATTTGACGCATAACAAATTCGAATTTATTCAGAAAAAAGGCCTTAATTTTTTAAGGTCTATTATGGACAAAATCGCTTACGAATGACACAAAAAAAAACAAAATATTCAAATTTTTATAAAAGAGATAAGAAAACCCGTTGACTGAAATATGAGTATAAAATATATTTTTATTGTTACCTTGAAGCATTTCTTTTTCAAGGTTTCTTAAAACTGTTTCTACAAATTTTTATAAAGGTGCTGTATGACTATAGACAACGATTTATTAAACAGAACATTATCTTTTAATTTTGATGATGATTATGACGACTTCGACGATGAAGAAAATGACGAAGATTTAGACTTCTACGACGAAGATTCAGAAAGTTTTGAAGATGCCTTCGAAGATGATTACGATATTGACGAGCCTTATGACGATTACGAACAGGAAGACGGCTATTCAGACTATTATGAAAACAACGGCGAAGAACTTTCAAATGATGAAGATGATTTTTTTGACGAAGAAGATGATTTAGACTAATTTTTTCATCAAAACCTCAAAAATATTTTTTTTCACATAAATCAGAACAAATCAAAAAGCCCCTAAAAATCAATTTTACGGGGCTTTTTGATTTTTAAACGAAAAAATGTTTTAAATCAGGCGTGAAAATCTATCACAGTTCCTGCGTGCCAAAGTTTTTCAAGATCGTAAAAATTTCTTGCTGTTTCAGACATAAGGTGAACTACAATCGAACCGATATCGATTAAATTCCAGTCATCTCCGTCCGGGGATTTTCTGTTTGTAACATGAATCTGCAAATCATTTTCCTTTACATAATCTTTCACCTGACGATAAAGACCCTGCCAGTGCGCAGAACTTGAAATCGTACAAATTACAAAATAATCAGTCCAGCTGTTCAACTTTGCAACATCAAGAAGTTTTACATCTTTTCCTTTTCCGTCCTCAAGTAAAACGGCGATTTCCTTTGCTTTTTCTTCTAAACTTTTCATATTTTACCTCACAATTTGATTTAATTATTCATCAATGAACATAGCGTCCGTCAAAATCTTTTCCAAGAATAATCGTAAAGTCGACATTCGAAGCAGAATCCTCAGATTCTGATAAATCTACAGTTTCTTCTATAATATTTGAACAATGAATATATTTTCCGACCATTTCAGCCATTTCTTTGTTTCCGATGTGGTCAATAATTACAGTTTTGTCATAATCATTTCTGTCTGCATTTACAGTTCCAAGAACATCGTAACTTGCACCTTTATACAAAATTGCCGTATTATGCGCAAGCCCCTGAATTGTTGTTCCATTCTGAATTTCAAGAACATAAATCCGGGAAACCATAGCTCCGCTGTTTGAAACTAAAAGCTGAGTAACCTGCTGAACGGCTTCTCTTATATCGCTTCCGTTTCTTGTAGGCATCAAAAGTTCTTTTCCGTCAATTTCCCTTAACTTTCCGGTTACAGTCTGTCTTTTTATGAGTTCAGTGTCCATTTCAGAAAAAAGCGACATCATTCTGTAAGAATCTGAAAGCGAAAGATTTATGCTCATAAGGTCATAATATTTTTTAAAAACTTTTTCACTCTTAAAAACAGACGCTTTTTTATCGTGCAATGCTGTAAAAAATGCCGTAGCAACATTCTGATATCTGTCCTGAACTTCAGTGAAAGTTTCTTCCGGGAAAACATATTTTAAATATGATTCTATTTTATCTCCGTCAAGATTTACCGCGCCAGAAGGAAGAAGATAGCGCTTTCCATCATCGCAAGTTACATCCACAGGCGACGGAATAAAAACACGAAGTCCGCCAAGATAATCAGTAAGAAGTTTAAAATCTTCAAGTTCAATATTTATATAGAAAGGAATGATACAATTAAGAATTTTTTCAACTTCACTTTTAAAAACTTCAATTCCCTTTTCACGGAAAACAGAATCAATTCTGTCAGTTCTGTTTAAACTCTGATAAATTGCTCCCGTATTCGACGGAATGTTCACGACAGCCGCTTTCTGCGTTTCAGGATAATAAATCAAGACATTTGAAAAAATACAGTTTTTTTCACTGTCAGAAACCAGAAACAAAGTCCTTATAACCTGATCTCCGTACTCAAGAGTTTTCGGTTTTAAAACGAACCAGCTGTAAAAAGAAACAAAAACAACTACAAGAAAAATAAAAATCAGAAAAATTATTCCTTTCTGTTCATCCCGGATTTTATTCTTTTTCATACATCACCTTTTAAAAAGCCTTGAGAAAATCGTATAATTCAAGAGTTTCCGAAGCGACTTTTTTTCCTTTTTTTTCAAGATAACTTATATTCTCTTCTATGACGATTTTTAAAAGAGCGTCAAGAGGATTTTTTAAAAGCGATTTCAAATATTTTTTTGTCATCTGTGGACGACCGGGTTCAATTTTATCTGCAATATAAAGAATTTTTGAAAGAGTGCACATTCCCTTTTTTCCGAGAGTGTGAACGGCAACTGCTTCAAGAATTTCGCTGTCGCTTACAGAAAAATCATTTTTCAATTTTGCAGAAGCAGCTTTTCCATGAAGAAGCGAAAAATTCTCGTTTTCAGTTTTTGTAATTTCCTCGCCCGATAATAAAGCAAGGCGTCTCATGTTTTTTTCATCAAAATTTTTGCAGATATCGTGAGAAAGCCCTGCAAGATAACCTTTATTTTTGTCTTCACCGTAAAGAACACACATTTTTTCTGAAAGTTTTGCAGTCCGAAGCGAATGTTCATATCTTGATTTTGAAACATTTTCCTTTAAAAAAACTGAAATCTCTTTCACAAGTTTTCTAAAATCTTTCATTTTTGATAAAGTCCTTTCTGTTTAATATACAGATAAACTTCCGGCGGAACAAGATAACGAAAACTTTTTCCCTGACTGATTCGCGCCCTGATTTCTGTTGAAGAAACTGGAAGAAGCGGATTTTCAAGCATTATAAAAGGAAAAGCGAAATCTTTTTCAAAATCAAACGAAGAAAAACCACCTTCATAACCGCCAATATTCTGATTTTTAAATTCAGCGACATTTATTCCGTTATTGTCAGGATGACGGCGGGCAATTATCAAATCAGTTAACGAAGCAATCTGAGAAGCCTTATGCCATTTATGAAATTCACACGCAACTTCTTCACCCATTATAAGTCCCGGTTTTCCGTCAAGAGAAGACGAATATTTTTCAAGAATAAATTTTACTGTATCGTAAGTGTAACTTAAACCGCTTTTTTGAATTTCAAAAGGTTCAGCACAAAAACAATCTGTTGAATCGCAAAAATTCTTTACCATATTAAACCGTTGTTCACAAGAAACAGAGCCATTCAATTTTTTATGAGGCGGCTTTCCCGCAGGAACAAAAATAATTTTATCATAACCCAAATCGATTTTTACCGTGTCAGCAAGAAGAGCGTGACCTAAGTGAATAGGATTAAATGAGCCGCCTAATATTGCAATCCTCACATTTCGCTCCCAGGATACTGAACTTCCATATCTTCATCAATCGAACAATTCTCCATAAAAGAAGATGCAAATTTTTTAGTTTTTTTTGAAGTTTCCTCGTCGCCTATGCCTTCAAGTTTATTCACCAAAGTAATAATCGATTTTTTTGCATTCTGCATACCTATATTATTCATCACTGAAACTGGAATAACAGGAATTTCAGGTTCTGTTTTGTGAATTTCTTCGATAATTTCGCTCGCATTTTGTTCTGCTCCTTCGATATCGATTTTATTCACAAGAACGATTCGTTTTTTTTCAAGAAGTTCAGAAGAATAATTTTCTAATTCCGAACACAAAGTTTTATACGCAGAAAGGTAGTTTTCATCAGAAGCGTCAATCATAAAAAGAAGACATTGAGTTCTGCTTATATGCTTTAAAAAATCAAATCCAAGTCCAACACCTTCACTTGCGCCTTCGATAATTCCTGGAATATCTGCAATAATTATATCCTGCTCATCGTCTACGCGCAAAACTCCAAGATGCGGAATTTTTGTTGTAAACGGATACGGTGCAATTTTTGGACGGGCATTTGTAAACGCCGTAAGAAGCGATGATTTTCCTGCATTCGGAAATCCGACAAGACCTGCATCAGCCATAATCTTAAGCTCAAGTTTTAAAAGCCTTATCTCTCCCGGTTTTCCATCGTGCGCATAACGCGGCGCCTGATTTGTGGAAGTTTTAAAATGCACATTTCCCCAACCGCCTTTTCCGCCTTCAAGAAAAATAAAATCTTCATCATCGCAAGAAAACTCGTGTATAAATTCGCCAGTTTCTGCGTCAGAAATTGAAGTTCCCGGAGGAACAGGAATTACAACATCGTCACCGTCGCGCCCGAATTTGTTCCAGCCCATTCCGTCAGCGCCATTTTTTGCTTTATAAATTCTGTGATGGCGAAGTTTTGCAAGAGTCCTGACATTCTTTTTTACTGTAAAAATTACATCTCCGCCTTTTCCGCCATCACCTCCGTTAGGACCTCCGCGCGGAATATATTTTTCACGGCGAAATGCAATACAACCGTTTCCGCCTTTTCCAGAATGAACTTCGATTATCGCTTCATCTGCAAAATTTATCATAAAAACCTCAAAACAAAAAAAGCCCGGAAGACAAAAATCAACCGGGCTCAATCTAAAAATAAAATACTACGCTTCAACAGAGATGACTTTTCTGTTCATTCTTTCTGAATAAACTACTTTTCCATCTGCTGTAGCAAAAAGACTGTCATCTCCAGCTCTTTTCACATTATTTCCTGGATAGAATTTTGTTCCACGCTGTCTTACAAGAATTGAACCAGCTGTAACAGATTCTCCAGCATATTTTTTTATACCCAGATTTTTTGGATTGGAATCACGACCGTTTTTAGCACCGCTTCCGCCTCTAGTTCTTCCCATAATAGTCTCCTATAGAAATTTACTAAATCAATTTACAATTTTACAAACTTTACATATTCAGGATATTCTTTTGAAATAGAAGAAAAACCCTTTTCCAAAAAATCCCCGGAATATTTTAGTCCAGCCTTTAACTCATCTGACAATGAAAGGCTATAGTTTTTTACACTGAATTCGATATCACCTTTTTTTACGGAAACATCAAGATTCAGATTTTTTAGTTCAGAAAGAACCTGCAGCACAGTCCGCATTAAAATGGAAATTGCACTGCAAACTATATCTGAACCAGACTCAGCATACCCGGCATGTCCCTTTGCAGAACACGAAAGAAGTTCGCCAGAAGAAGTACGCTGAAGCAAAATTTTTGTCATTATGCAAGAACGATGTCTTCTACACGAACATTTGTATACTGCTGTCTATGTCCGATAAGACGATGATAATCTTTTTTAGATTTGTATTTTAATACAAGAACTTTCTTATCGCGGAAAGAATCTTCTACAACAATCTGAACTTTTGCACCTTTTACATACGGTGTACCAACTGATACTTTATCACCATCACTTACAAGAAGAACTGAATCAACATCAATCTTTGCACCTTTTTCAGCATCAAGCTTATCTACTGTAAGAACTGCTCCCTTTTCTGCTTTATACTGTTTGCCCTTATATTCAACAAGTGCGTACATAAAAAAACACCTCTAATAAAATAAATCTTATATGCAAATCGTGCAGTATTTAACGGGATATACCACAAAATTTTACCATACAGAATATTGTTATATTATATAAAAATCAACCTATTGTCAATATTTACATAATAAGAATTTTAGAATTTAAATGTTCCTGTTGTAATTGTTCCGCCATTTGCATAAATATCAAAATTAATTGATTTGTCAGCTTTTGCAAGTTCAGTATAAAATTCCTGAAGGTTTGTAATTTTTACGCCGTTTACACCAGTAATAACATCCTGTTTTGAAATTCGAAGGAAAGCCGCTGGAGTTTTTTCCTGAACATCAGAAACGATTACACCCTTAATTGATTTATCCAAATCAAGTTTTTCACGAATTTCGTCTGTAATTGGAGAAGCAATAAATCCAGGCCAGAGTTTTTTATCATCTACAACTTTTTCTGAGCGCTCTTCGATTTTTACAGAAAGTTTTAAAGTTTTTCCGTTTCTAATTACTTCAAATTCTGCATCTGTTCCGCTTTGCAAAAGTCCTACATCGCGTGTAAGCTGAGTTACATCTTTTACTTTATGACCGTTGAGAGAGACGATGAAATCCCCTGGTTTTATTCCGCCTTTATAAGAAGGTGAACCAATGAAAAGCTGTGAAACTAAAGCACCCTGAGCATTTTCAAGTCCAAGACTCTTTTTATATTCAGGATTTGCTTCAATTAAAAGAACTCCAAGCCAGCCGTAAGCAACTTTTCCGTCTTTTATGAACGAGTCAATTGAATTTTTAATGTTGTTGATTGGAATTGAAAAACCAAGCCCCTGTGAACCGCCGGAATTTGAAGCAATCCATGTGTTGATTCCGACTACTTCACCATAAATATTTACAAGAGGTCCGCCTGAGTTTCCCTGATTGATTGCTGCATCAGTCTGAATGAAATCGCTTAAATTTCCAATGCCAGAACCTGAACGACCTTTTGCACTGATAATTCCCTGAGTTACAGACTGAGCAAATCCAAGAGGCGCACCCATCGCAAAACAAATGTCGCCTGTTTCAAGTTCATCTGAATTTCCAAGAACTGCCACAGGAATTGATTCATCGTCTGATTCAAAAGAAACTAAAGCGATGTCCATCCTGCTGTCTGCCCCTACAAGTTTTCCTTCAAATTCGCGTTCATCATTTAACTTAATAGAAATTTTTGAAGCGTTTCCTGCGACATGATTATTTGTAAGAACATATAAAGTCTTTCCAGAGCGTCTTACAATTACACCTGAACCAAGTCCTTTCTGTTCCCGTTCGCGTGATTTACCTTTCTTTTTGCCATCCCCATTATTCCCAAACGGAAAACCGAAAAAGAAATCTTCAAAATCGTCAAACGGAGAAGAAACTTCGACAGTTTCTGTAACATCAACTTCTACAACTGACGGTAAAACGCCTTTGCTAATCGCCCTGAAAGAATTTTGCAACGCTTCTACAATTTTTAAGTCGTTTTTCGGAATATCGACAGAAGATTCAGCATACAGTGTAGCGGCATTTCCTGAAACTTTTACCCTATTGCAGGAAAGTGAAATAACTCCAAAAGATAAAATTGCTGCTCCACAAACACCTATAACACATTTAGTCCACATTTTCATAAGAATTACCTCCAGAAACAAATTCGGGATTGAAAAATATCAGGCAGTTGAAAAGCATTTCAAAAACCATAAATATCAACCCCCTTTTTATAATAAAATCAAATATCGCGAAAAAAGTTACAGTAAAGATTCAGGTTAAATATTTATTGAAAAATTTAAAGTAACATAAGCTACAAATATTTTTTATAATTTAAATCGGTTAAAATTTCCGTGTGGTCTTCAAAAACTGCAACAGTGTGTTCTTCATGTGCAGAACAAAGACCATCATCAGTTAAAACTGTCCAGTTATTTTTATGAACATGAACTGAAGGAGTTCCAAGATTAATCATCGGTTCGATTGCAAGAACCATTCCAGGCTGAATTCGAGGATTTGCCCCGGAAGAAGGACTGTTAGGAACATTCGGTTCTTCGTGAACATCAATTCCGACTCCATGACCGCAATAATCATAAACTACACCGTAACCGTGTTTTTTTGCAATTTCATAAACCGCAGAAGTAATGTCGCTGATTCTGTTTCCAACGCGGCATGCATCAATTCCGGCATAAAGGCATTCAAGAGTTACTTCATCAAGTTTCCGCCATTCAGGCCTTACATTTCCGACTAAAACAGAATGAGTTGAATCGCTTATGTAGCCGTTTAAATCGATTCCGACATCTATAGAAACTAAATCGCCGTCGTGAATTATTCTTTTTTTTGACGGAAGGCCATGAATAACTTCTTCGTTTATGCTTACACAGGCCGCTGACGGAAAACCTTCACGAAACCAGGCAGGCTTTCCACCTGAACGAGTGATAAAACTTCTACACAAATCGTCAACATCTTTTGTAGACATTCCCGCCTTAACTTTAGGAAGAATTTCGTTGAACATATCAGCAAGAAGATGACAGGATTTTCTGATTCCGTTGATTTCATCTTCATTTTTTAATCTTATCATAGTTAACTCCAGTTTATTTTATTTTCAAAGTAAGACGAACAGCCTCGTCCTTACAAATTTTTGCAGTGTAATAATCCCCGATTCTTTTATAACATTCTGACATTTTTGTGAGAAAAAAAACATCATCATTCACAGAAAATTTTAATTCCAGTGCTCTTTCCCAGACATCGATTGCAAGTTCATCGTTTAAAACTCCGTCAATGTTGTGGCGAAGAATATTTAAAGTAAACGAAAGAACTTCCGGGAAGAAAAATTTAAAATAATTAAAATTCCATTCAAGGCGAATAATTTCTTCTAAAAGCAAAAATGCATCGTAATATTCTTTTCTGGAAACAAGTTCTTCTGAAAGAATAAACCCATAATCCATAAAATCTTCACGGGAAAACCATTTTTTAAGCGAAAAAGGATTAGACCTCATGTTCATTTTTTTGAATTCAAAAACCGCTTCGTCTTCTTTACCGTGCATCAAATCGAAAAAAATAAGTTTAGCCCGACTTTCATCGTCAAACCGATTAGAAAGCCATGTGTGATAATCAAATCCACGGTTTTCTTCCTGTTTTTTTTCTTGAGAAAATCCCTGATAGAAAACGCCCTGCGATTTTAATTCAATTAACGCTTCATAAGCCTGAACTAAAACCTGGAATTCTTTTGCATCATTTGAAAAAGATGTATCAGGATGAAGAAGTTTTGCTTTTTTTCTGTACGCTTTTTTTATTTCGGAAGCGCTTGCATTTTCTCTTACGCCTAAAATCTGGTAATAATTCATATCAAACAACTTTAAAAATATCGTCAATTTCCGGCTTATGAACGATTAAGACTGGACAATCTGCAAGGGCAGAAACTTCGTTTTTTACATAAAATTTTGAACAAGAACGAGTGTGCATATTTTCTGCATAATTATTCTGAATTACCTGTTTTCCACCCATTACGATAAGGTCTGCTTCAAAATTTTTTGCCGCTTTTAGAATTTCGGGACAAACTGCGCCTTCTAAAAGTTCTGCTTCAGCCTTTATTCCTTTTAATTTTGCAAGATTTAAAACATAATCAAGATAATTTTTCCCGTCGCGTTTGAGATTTAATTCATAATCCTGACTTTCCTGAGTAACGAGAAAGCGCGAACTTGTAAGAAATTTTATAGTCTGCGTGTCTACGACAAAAACAAATTTTATATTCATTTTATTCTGCTTTGCAAGAATTATCGAATATTTTGCAGCCTGAATAGACGCTTTTGAACCGTTTATACAGACTAAAGCATTTTTAATTAACGGTTTTGCCATATCTCACCTTTTTAAATCTCATTTTCCTTTCTTTGAGTGCGTTTTTTAAGTGCTTTCAAAACAAAAATATTTTCGCGTTCTTTTTCTTCAAGAACATTTTCTATATATTTTTTTGTTTCTTCTGACTCTGGAATTACAATCTTATCAAGTGCATTTACACGCCTCTGAGTTCTTTTTACTTCATCTGCAAGATGCCAGACAATCGTCCTTATACTTGCCATCTGAGTAATTAAAGATAAGAGCGTAAAAAATTTTTCGATTACATTGTCTGTTGTTGCAAATGTTCCCTGATAAGAATAAAAAAGTTCGCGCTTTGGAAGTTGAACATCAAGCGAAGAAAAACTCATTCCGCCTATTGCAAACTTTTTCTCCTGCATTCCAAATTCGTAGTGAACAGAGTGGCTGATTCTGCGGATTTGGTCTGAACCATTTGCCATAAGCATCTGTTTAAAAGCCGGATACGCTTCTTTTGTCGCACGGTCAATATCATCTTCAAGCATTTTAACTTTTTCAACCAAATTCATTAATTCCTGAACTAGAAGTTCCCTTTTTTGTTCAAGAAGATCATAGCCGTTTTTGGAAACCTGAAGTTTTTCCTTCATTACAAGGAGATTCGATTTTGTCGGTGCAATGTTTAACTTCGCCATTTTGTTATGCCTCTTTTATTCAGATGACGGAAGATATTTTTCAATCAAATTATCTGGAATTCGGTACAATTCTTCTTTTGGAAGTTCAGATAAAATATCCCAGCCGATTTCAAGCGTTTTTTCGATTGTCCGATTTTCGTATTCTCCTTGAGTAAAAAATTCGTTTTCAAGTCGACTACCAAATTTTAAATATTTTCTGTCGATTGGAGAAAGTTCTTCTTCACCAATAATTGATGCAAGATTTCTTACTGATTTTACTTTTGAATACGCGGCAAAAAGCTGACTTGAAACAGATGCGTGATCTTCGCGGGTCATTTTTTCACCGATTCCGTCTTTCATAAGCCGGCTTAAACTTGGAAGCCCTGAAACCGGCGGATAAACACCTTTCTGAAAAAGTTCACGATCCAAAACAATCTGCCCTTCCGTAATATAACCTGTCAAATCTGGAATCGGGTGGCTTATATCGTCGTTCGGCATTGTAAGAATCGGAATCTGCGTAATTGAACCTGGGGAACTTTTAATTTTTCCTGCCCGCTCATAAAGTTCTGCAAGGTCGGAATAAAGATATCCAGGATAACCTTTTCTTCCAGGAACTTCACCACGCGTAGTTGAAATTTCACGCAAAGCCTCGCAATAGTTTGTCATATCTGTCATCACGACAAGAACATGCATTCCTTTTTCATACGCAAGATATTCAGCGGCCGTCAACGCACAGCGAGGAGTTATAATTCGTTCAATTGAAGGAGCATCGGCCAAAGACTGAAACATTACAACTTTTGAAAGAACGCCAGATTCCTCGAAAGTGTCTCTGAAAAAACGGGCAACATCGTATTTAATTCCCATGCCGGCAAAAACCATTACAAACTGATCGTCACTATTTCTCAACTTTGCCTGACGAATAATCTGAGCGGCAAGTTTATTGTGCGGAAGGCCGTTTCCTGAAAAAATCGGAAGTTTCTGACCGCGCACAAGAGAATTCATTCCGTCAATCGCAGAAATTCCAGTCTGAATAAAATCCCTTGGATAATCACGCGAATACGGATTTATAGGATTTCCGTTTACATTCATAAATTTTGAAGAAATAATTTCCGGATATCCGTCAACAGGTTTTCCAAGCCCGTTAAAAACCCTTCCAAGAAGACCAAGACCAACCCTCAATTCAAGAGGCTTTTCAAGGAATTCAAAAGAAGAATCGTTTATGTCAATTCCAGTAGTATCCCCGAAAATCTGAACAATCGCCGCAGTTTCTGAAACATCGATTACGCGCCCAGCTCTTTTTTCACCTGATTTATCGCGGACAAAAACAGTTTCGCCGTAAAAAACTTTTTCAGGTCTCTCAACGACAACAATCGGTCCGTCAACAGAAATAACTCCTCTATATTCTATGCCTTTCATAATAATTCCTCAAAACCTGATGATTAACTTGCCCCGTAAACCGATTCAAGTTCCTTAAACTGCTCGTCTATATGAATCTGAATATTCTGAAGTTTTTCAAGTTCAGTATTCTCATAGTCGTACTTTATTCTGACTATTTCATCAGAAATTTTTAATTCAAGAACTTTCGCAAGAGGACAATTTTTTTCAAGCAAAGCCTTACAACGCTCATAATATTTTAAAATATAATCGAGAATCATAATCTGTTTTTCGCTTGCACAGTACATGTCAACTTTATCGAAAGAATTTTGCTGCAAAAATCCATTTTTTATCATTTCAGCAACTTTAAGCACAAGCCTGTCTGAATCAGGAAGCGCATCAGGACCGATTAAATGAACAATCTGCTCAAGGCGCTGTTCCTTTTTCAAAAGTTCAAGAGATTTCTTGCGCAATTTTGACCACAGAGGATTATGCTTTTCCCACCATTCTTTTACTTCATCTGCGTATTCTGAATAAGAATCTATCCAGCCGATTGCAGGATAATGCCTTGAATTTGCAAGTTCCCTGTCTAACGCCCAGAAACACCTGATAAAGCGCTTTGTATGCTGTGTAACAGGTTCAGAAAAATCGCCGCCAGGAGGAGAAACTGCCCCAATAATCGAAACAGAGCCTTCAAGCTGATTTAAATTTTTTGTTCGTCCTGATCTTTCGTAGAATGCTGCAAGCCTTGTCGGTAAATAAGCAGGGAAACCTTCTTCTGCAGGCATTTCTTCCATACGACCAGAAAGTTCCCTTAATGCTTCTGCCCAGCGGGAAGTAGAATCTGCCATGATTGCAACATTCATTCCCATGTCGCGGAAATATTCTGCAAGCGTAATTCCTGAATAAAGGGAAACTTCACGCGCTGCAACAGGCATATTTGAAGTATTTGCAATTAAAATCGTACGCTCCATAATCGAACGACCAGTTCTAGGGTCAATAAGTTCTGGAAATTCAGTTAAAACTTCTGTCATTTCATTTCCGCGCTCTCCGCAACCGATGTAAACGATTAAATCTGCATCACACCACTTTGCAATAGAATGCTGCGTCATAGTTTTACCAGTTCCAAATCCACCCGGAATTGCAGCAGTTCCGCCTTTTGAAAGAGGGAAAAATACATCTATTACGCGAAGTCCGGTTACAAGCGGTTCTGAAACTGCAAGTTTTTCTGTATAAGGGCGAGGTTTTCTTACAGGCCAATACTGAGAAAGCCTGATTTCTTCATCGAGTTCAGTAAGCGCAATCACATCGTCTACAGAATAATCGCCTTCACCTTTGAAAGTTTTTAGAACACGACCGCGAATATAAGGCGGAACCATAATTGAATGCCGAATCGAAGGAGTTTCATCAACATAACCTAAAACCATTCCCGGAAAAATCGGATTTCCTTCTTTTACAGAAGAAGATTCATAAAGTGCTTGAGTAAAATGCCATTTTTTTTGAGTATCTAAAGGTTCTGTTCTGACTCCAGGAAGCAAAAATGAACCTGTTTCTTCTGCCATTTTTGAAAGCGGTCTCTGTATTCCATCGTATATTGAACCTACAAGTCCAGGTCCCAATTTTAACGATAAAGGCCTTTCTGTGCTTATAATTTTTTCACCGACAGACATTCCGATTACATCTTCATAAACCTGAACAGTAGTATTTCCTTTATTCTGCCTGATTATTTCACCAATAAGACGCTTTTCACCGACATCGACTAAATCATAAAGTCCAGCCCCGTCAAGTCCTTCTGCATAAATAATCGGGCCTGTAATCCGGGTAATTTTTCCTTCAATCATTTGTAACTAAAGCCTCCCTTCAAACAAAGCATTAAACAACTGTTCACGGTTTTCATCTTCTACCTGAGAAAAAATTTCTGAAAGCGTCATTCTGATTCTGACAGATTTATCGTCTGCCTCAAGAATTATTCCTTCTTTAAATGAAAGATTTAAAGGCTCTTCCACAAGAATTTTGTTAAATTCTGTTTTTTCAACCTTTAAAAGAGCGCTTCCAAAAATTTCAGAAAGTTTTTTCTCACAGGATTTTAAATCAAAGCCGTAAATATATGCCAGAACTTTTTTTGATTCTATTAACGGAAAATTCTTTTTTGATTTATTGATTACAAGAGAAAGTCTTTCATCCTCAGTTAAAGAATTTAAAAAATCGTTTATATTTTCAGAAAAAGCATTCTGAATGAATTTGACAAGAAACCTCTGTTTTTCAAGCGGAAAAGAATTTAATTTATCATTTTCAAAATCCTTTATTTTTTCATCAAAAAACAAAGATTTTTCTTTTTTTACCGCTTCAAGCCTTTCAGAAACAGATTCAAGAATTTTTTTGGACTCTTCTTCTGTTTTTCTTAAAATTTTCTCTGCCTTTTTTCTTGCATCAGCTTCTATTTCTTTGTCTAATATTTCTGTAGAGCGTAATTCTTCCATAATTTTTTAGAGATTCCCTTAAATTTGAACACCGATTGCTTCACGAATTGATTCCGTTAAAGTCTTTTTATTGTGAAGCCGACCTTCAAGCCCCGGAATTTCAACAATCAGCGGATACTGACCTGTTTTCTGCCATTCGATTTCTTCGTTTTCGATAAGGCTTGCAGCCGCTTCTGTTAAAATTAAAACGCGGGGAAGTTCTTCGCAAGGCGTTGAAATTTCTGTCTTCTGCCCGGTAACACGATTAAACGCTTCAAGAACTTCTTCACGAGTATAGGCAACTTTTCCTTCTACGCCCGTCAGTTTAAACGCTAAAACGAGTTCCCGGTCTCCAATAATATAAAATTTCAAAACAATGCCTTTTTACATTACGATAATCAAAAGCCCTACAAGAAAGCCCCAAAGACAGATACCTTCTGCAAGACCAACGAACGGCAACGCTTTTCCAGAAACTTCAGGATTTTCAGCAAGAGCACCCATAGCAGCAGAACCGATTTTTCCTACTGCAAGACCGCCACCGATACACGCAAAACCTACTGCAAGGGCTGCGGCAATATATTTTACTGCGGAATTTCCAGAAGATTTTGCTTCTTCAACAACCGGGGTTTCTTCATTAGAAGAAGAATCCTGAGCGACAAGACCAGTAAGACAAACTGAAAAAAGAATGGAAATTACAAAAAGTAGTTTTTTGTTCATTTTAAAACCTCGAAAAAATTTATTTTTAGAGTTCTCCAAAATCAAAAGATTTTAAAGGTAACCCTTAAATCAGACTTAAAAAACCTTAAAAAATTTAAGGATTTTATTTATTTCCATAATGAAAAACCAGCGGAGAAAATTCTGAACCAGTTTCATTAAAGAATTTTCCAAAAAATTCATAATACTGAAGGCGCACAACCTGAATTGCAACAATCATTCCTTCAAGTACGATGACAATCACATTCCCGATAATAAGAACTAAAACACCCAAAGGAGCGACTGCGATTTCTGTCATAAAATTGATGATAAAACCTAAAACTGCATGGGCAATTGCAAATGCACCAACTCTGAGGAAACTTACAGTATTAGAAAGGTAATTTGATATTACTTCGATTAATTCAACGATTCCTGTAATAAGCAGAGAACCGAGCCCGTTTTCTACAGGTTTTTCACCTTTTAAAAGCCGTTCAAAAGGATGAGAAAAAGATGCAAAAAAGAGCGTTATTCCGATTACAATCCAGTCATACACAGCCGGAACATGAGAGAAAAATGCAATTCGCACAGCAAATACGACTACATACCAGAAAAAAAGTGCGCCTGCAAGCCCTGATTTTCCAAAAAGAGCCTCGCCCCATTTTTTTAACATGAATTTATTAACGATATTGATTACAAGTCCTACAGTATTAATCAGAAAACCGACAGCAACTGCGATTCCAAAAACTAAAAACATTATTTTTACAGAAGACGGATCTGACTGCGGCATGAGTTTTAAAATCGGTGCATGAGGATTTCCAAAAAGTCCCGTAACCCAAAGTGCAAAAGGTCTTAAAACAGTTTCGTTTGTAAAAAATTCACCTGTAATAAGTCCCATCACAGAACTTGTAACTCCGATTGCAATAAAAATAGGCGCAAATTTATTCCAGCCTGCAACTTTAATTACATTAAATGCCATCAAAATTCCTGCAAGAAGAAAAACAAGCCCCTGACCTAAATCACCAAACATCATTCCGAATAAAAGCGTAAAGAAAAGCGCAACAAACGGAGTCGGGTCAATAGTTCCATAAACTGGAGAACCGTAACTGAAAATCATTCTTTCAAATGCGCTGACAAATTTTCCGTGCTTTAATTTTACGGGAACCTGCTCTTTTCCCTGAACGACAGAAAGAATTTCTTCCGGTTTGTATTCACGGATTGCAATTCTGCCTTCTGTAAGTTCATCAAGACCTTTCATAAAATCGCCTGACAAATCTTTTGGAATCCAGCCTGAAATCCTGTAAACCATTGAAGTTGACTCAAGATTTCGTTTTATATTCTGAATCTGCATTCCGACACAGAAAACTTTTATAAGATTTAAAAGAGTATCTTTGTGCGTAACTGCAAAATTTTCTTTTTCTTCTTCAAGAGCTTTAAGGCGTTTTTCAGATTCTTCGCTCTGATTCTTTAAGCCTTCAAGCGCATCGTCAGGAATTCCTTTAAAATCTTTGGGAATTTCCATTGAAACAAAACCGAATTTTTTAAGTTCCGTAGAAAGCGCAAAACGACTTTTTTTAGAACTTGCAGCAAGAATTCTAGAACCGTCATCTCCTAAAGAAATGATTACAGCGTGTTCTCCAATCGCATCGCGTAACTCGTTGACTTTTGACGGCTCGATTTTTCCAATTTGAAGCGAAAGAAATGAAAGACTATCAAGTTCGCTAAATGAAACTTGAAGATTTGAAAACGCTCTCGCTTCTTTATATGCCTCTGAAACTTTATGATATTCTTCCGTCTGCGCCTTATATCGTTCTTTTAAATCGTTTATGCTATTTAAAATTTTATATGCTTCATCGCGGTCGCTTTCTGAAGGTGAAGAACAAGTAAGATTCTGCTCAGGTAAATCAGGAATATTTAAAAACGTTCGGACATTCTGCATCTGATCGTAAAGTTCAGAATCAATGTCAGTCTCAGATGAAGTACTTTTTGTTTCTGTAGAATTTTTGCATTTAATCTGAAAATTCCCATTTTTACCAAGATATTCGATTACAGAAGAAATATCCTGACTTAAAGTCATCAGTTCGATTAAACGCATTTCTGTAGTTCTAGCCATTTTTCCACCCTATTGTATTTGAATTCCTGCAGCGTACAGGGAATCTTTTAAATCTGCTCCAAGGCGAATACGCTCAACACTCGCCCTTATAACATTTACTTCCTGAAGTTTCAAAAAGAAGAACATCACAAGCGGAATTTCTGTCATTGGAAATTTATGAAACATAGAAAATGTCTGTTTTGTCTGCCTTACGCGAATCTGATGCTCAATCCACAACGGGTCAATTTTCCAGACAGAACCGTCTTCGTGCGGATTTAAAAGTTCATTAAGCCCGGTATCTTTCCATTCTTCGTAAGAATCAATTGGTTTATCAAGAATTTTTAAAACTTTTTTGCAGATTGGATCTTTTGCACTCACAGAATCTGTAACATACAGAAGATTTTTTCTGATTTCGTCTTCACTCATTTTATAAAAAACTTTAAGGCGCAAAGCCCAAACGATATTTTTTAAAGAATAATATTCAGTAAAAAACGCAATCAGTTCTTTTCTTGTTTTATAAGAAGATTTTTCAAGCGAATGCCAGAAATAATGAAGTTCCTGAATATCAAGCGTATGATTTACCCGCTGCATTTTTTTTAATTCAGGAACCTGATTAATCCATGAAAAACGAGAATTTGCAGTTATCGCTTTTATATCCGGCCATTTTGTATAATCCAAAAGATCGTATTTTCCAAGACGCACAGGATGCGGATGATTTTGCTCACCGATACACAATGCAGAAACAATTGCACTAAGATTTTCAACATCAAAACGCTGCAATAAAGTTACAAGGAATTCCGGCGGTTTATCATAACACTCTATAAGCGAAATATACTGATTCACACACATTTGAGACGCTTCTTTTTCAAGGCGAGTTGCGAGCATTGCCTCTGGAACTTGAGGAACAGGCGTGTGAAAAACATTTTCCCAAATTTCTGCAAGATTTTTTGCATTTAAAAGAATCAGCGCATTTTTACCAAGGAAGGACTTTGCAAGCATTCCGCACGCTTTTGCATATACATAAGAAGAAGCACAAGACTTGTCCATAAATGCCTACTTTTGAAGAATTTCCTGAAGGACTTTTCTAAAATTATTTTTATTCTGAACAGTATTTTTTACAGACTGAATGTACTCGTCCATTTTTTGCCTGTGATTTTCAGCAATTAAATTGATTTTCTGAGTATAATTTGCTTCAAGTGACTGAATGAGTTTTTCGTATTCTAAATTAAACTGAACTTCCGCTTCATGACGAACTTTGCAGAGTTTTTCGTTAGATGAATTTTGAGCGTTTTTTACAAGCCCGTTAGCCCTCTGTTCAACTTCTATTAAATGCGTAATAACATTTACTTCTGACTGAGACATAGTTCCTCCCGAATCCGCAATAAGGGAAATTTTTACTGACTTTCAAACTCTCTTACGATATTTAGAACTTCTTCCTGACTTTCAGCCTTTAAAAGATTTGTATAAAATTCTTCTGACTGAAAGTCGTGCGCACAGCAGGCGAGGTTTTTTAAATGTTCATTTGAATTGTTTGAATCAAAAATAAACATTACAACAACATGAACCGGTTCACAGCCTGAAGAATCACCTTCATCTGTATAATCGATTCCAGTTTTGCTCAAACCCAGAATACAATAAGTTTTTTCTATACCGGAAATACTTGCATGCGGAATCGCAATTCCTTTTTTAACGCAGGTACTCATGAGTTCTTCGCGACTGAAAAGAGCTCTTAAAACAACATCACGATTTAAAGAAGAATCTATATGAATTATTGCTTCGACCATTTCAGCAAAAAGTTCTTCTTTTTCGGTGCTTTCAAGATTTAAAAGAATGTTTTCTTTTTTAAGTAAATCGCTTAACATTACTGGTTGCTTTCTTGAGATAATTCTTCAACTGCTGGCGCAGCGTCTGTTTTAATTTCTGACTGCTGTTCGATTGGCTGAACGCTTTCTGCAATTTCATCTGCGGTTTTTACTTTTTCACCTTTTGAGAGAAAAGCAAGAACTAAAGCAAGAACGAAAAACAAAATTACCAGAACGCGTGTTGTTTTTGTAAGAATGGAAGCAGAATGTGAACCGAATGCCTGAGTTCCGCGTCCACCAAAAATGCCGCCCATGCCGTTCTGACCGTCATCCTGAACAAGAACAAGAAGAATCAAAAGAACACAAACGATTACAAAAACAACTGTAAGAAGAACATTAACCATAATAACTCCCATAAAAAGCCAAAAAAATTAAAAGGCTTTCTATATTGTTCACACTGTTATAAAAATAAAATTCAGTATGTTTTATTAAATTGATTTACTAATTCTAATAGAAAAAAGAAAACTTTGCAACCATAAAAAAATGACATAAAAAACCGCTTTAAATTTAAATAAATTTTTGAGCATTTTTTACCCTGAATTTTTGAATTGACTCTTCCTTAGAGCGGGCAGAAATCAAAATTCCATCATCAAGCCATAACTCTTTTAAAATTACGCCTTTTGAACGGAAAATTTTCAAAACATCATGATTTTCAAGCGGAATAAAAAACAATTTTATATCGCCAAGAAGTTTTTCACTGATTTTCTCGCTTAATTTTTCAAACCCCGCCCTTGTTTTTGCACTCACGCAGACAGAATCAGGAAATTTCAGTTTTAATTCTGAAACAAAAAGCTCATCATCTACCAAATCAATTTTATTTAAAACAATGAGTTTTTCTTTTTCATCTGCGCCAATTTCTTTTAAAACTGAAAGAACTGTTTCATATTCAAAAAAAATATTTTTATCAGAAGAATCCAGAACAAGAATTAAAAGATCTGCTTTTTCAGCCTGCGACAGAGTGCTTTTAAATGCATCAATCAAAGTGTGCGGAAGCCGGCTTATAAAACCTACCGTGTCAGTTAAAAGAATGGAACTTCCGTCTTTTAACTTTAATTTTCGCGTAAGCGGATCTAAAGTTGCAAAAAGTTTGTCTTCAACAAAAGAATCAGAACCTGTAAGCGCATTTAAAAGACTTGATTTTCCAGCATTTGTATAACCGACTAAAGCACATTCAGGAACAGGAATTGTTCGCCGTTTTTTCTCTTGCGTAAGGCGCGTTTTTTCAACTTCCAAAATCTCTCTTTTAAGCTGAAAAATTTTTTCACGCACAGAGCGCTGATCAAGTTCAAGTTGAGTCTCTCCACTTCCTTTTGAACCGTAACTTCCACCTCTCTGCCGAGCCATATCGCCGTAAGAATGTGAAAGACGAGGAAGTGAATAAGTAAGACGCGCAAGTTCAACCTGTAAAACAGCTTCTTTTGTTCTTGCCCGCTGCGCAAAAATTCTTATAATAACTTCCTGCCTGTCAAAACACGGAATTTTACAAAGTTTTTCCCAGTTTTTCTGTTTTCCGGGGTCAAGGTCAAAATCAAAAACAATACATTCAGCATCTTTTTCTTTTGCAAGAGCGCAAATTTCTTCTGCTTTCCCCTTACCCATTCCGTAAACAGGCTGAACTTCAAGACGAGTCAAAGTCAAGGCAAAAACAGTTTCCATTTGAAGAGTTGAAACAAGCGATTTTAATTCAGCAAGGTCATTTAAAGGTTCACCGACCAGAAGACAGCGGACTTTTTTTGTATTTTCTTTTAAAATTTCTACCATAAATTAGAGCACAAATAAAAACATTTTCAGAAGATTTTCTGATTCTATCATATTATACTTATTAAAATCAATTTAAAAGAATAAATAAAATTATCCCTTTATTGAAAAGATTTTTTTATGTATTATAAAACATCAATGGAGACATTTTAATGAAAAAAACGAATGCAATAAGAATTCTTGAAAACTTAAAAATTCCATTTGAAGCAAAAGAATACGAAGACAACACTGACCACTACCTGAAAAAAGGCGCTGCAAATAAAACAGCAGAAAAACTTTCAATTCCGCCTGAAAATGTCTTTAAAACAATCGTAATGAGAACTGATTCAAAAGAAATATGCGTTTTCCTGCAAAATGCGCTTTCAGAAATCAACTTAAAAAAAGCAAGGCAATGTACAGGCTCAAAAGAAATTTCTCCCGTAAAACCAGAAGAGCTTCTTTCAATCACAGGATACATCCGCGGTGGCTGCTCACCAATCGGAATGAAAAAAAAGTTCCGCACATTTTTTGATTCTTCCATAAAAAATGTTGAAAAAGTTCACATTTCAGCAGGAATCCGAGGTCTTCAACTTGAAATAAAAACAGATGACCTTATAAAAGTCTGTGAGGCACAAGTTGTAGATTTAAAACTGTAAACGAAACTTCAAAAAAAAATATCTTTTCACGAAATAAAATAAATGCTATCTTTTCAATATGAAAAAAAATACACTGATTTTTACATCGATTATTGCATTTACATCAATTATTTTTACTTCATGCGTTCAAAAAAAAGACAGAATCATAATTTCTCAAGGCGAAGTAAAACTTTCAAATTCAACAGAAAACATTTCAAGCATCCAGACGCAAACCTGGCACTGCAATAATAAAAAAACAGTCGTTCTTTTCGGCTACGGTTTTAATTCCCCGGACTTTGTACAAGAAACACTTTCAAATTTAAGCATAAAATTCGGACTTGCAGAAAATTCTGGAAAAATAATTCCTCTCGTCTACCCGGAAGATTTTAAAAACGGTTCAAAAACAAACATTTCTCTTTTGATAAAAAAACTTTCCGGCACAGATCTTAACGGAGTTGTTATTCTTGGCTCCCCGGAAGGAACATCGCAAGCGCTCACACGATTTTCCGACACTTTTGGAAAACCTCTCCCCTTTCCAGTAATTTCAGCGTTTTCTCAGGACGAAACTTTAAGCACTGAATACATTTCTACAATCGTAATCGATAAAGATATCAAGATAGAATTAAACGGAACTATCGAAAACACCGAAGAAGAACTTACAATTATTCCAGACATTCAAAACTTCATAGAAAATGCCGTCAAATTCTGCATAAACATACAAACGCCTCCTGAAAAAGATAAAAATCTTTTAAAATATGCAGAAAACATCTCAAAAAATCACAAAGTTTCAAGATACATAGACGCGGAAACGGGATTGTATTCAATAAATCACTTTTACATCGATTAAAATGAACAGACTCATCCAATTTGAAAACGGCTTAATAGGCGACAAAAAATCAATAGAAATACTCTCTCAAAAAGAAAGCGCAAAAATACTTCTTTTTTCAGATTCACACGGAAAGACACCGCTTTTAAGAGAAGCAATACTTCAAAAAGGGAAAAATGCCGATTGTCTTGTTTTCTTAGGCGACGGCTCTTATGATTTAACTTCAATTTTAGAAGAATCATTTTCCGACGAAAAAATAAAAGAAGCGCTTCCGCCTGTAATCGCCATAGTCTGTGGAAACGGAGACAGTTCCCACTGCATTGTTTCATTCGATGTACAAACAGGAAAAAAATTAAACGCAGGCTGCACAAGTTTAAAAATTCCAGGCGAAATAATTTTTTCAGTCGCAAACAAAAATATTTTTATAACTCACGGAAACAGGCAGGGCGTCTACTTCGGAACTTCAAATCTTCAGGCAGAAGCACAAATCAAAAACGCACAAATTGCATTTTTCGGGCACACACATATTCCCACTGAATTAAACTATTCTGTATATCTTGTAAATCCAGGAAGCGTCGGAAGTCCAAGGTCATTTTCCCCGAACAGTTTTGCACTCGTTGAAATCACGCAAAAATACAATTATGCAATTTTCTATAAAATTCCCAAAAAATTAAGCGATGATTTTACGCCTTATATTCCTGACATTTACAGCATTTAAAAACTAAAACAAGCGTTTTAATCACTCATTTTCTGAAAGAAAAAAACCGACAACATCGTGCCCCGGATAAACTTTTGATTCCGGAAAATTTCTGTAGATATAAGTTAAAGATTTGTTCATTTTAGTTTGATTTCCGCCCGGCAAATCTGTTCTTCCATAACTGTGATAAAAAACCGTATCACCTGAAATCAAAACATTTTCTTTTTTATTATAAAAACAGACTGAACCTTCTGTATGTCCAGGCGTAGAAATAACGAGCCAATTTTTAAGAAGTGCAGAGAGATTTTCTGATTCAGATTGAAAAACTAAATCAAGCGTTTCGCCGCCTTTTAAAATTACATCAGGGTCAGGAAGATTTTTCAACGCAGAGGAAAAAGAAACTGGCGCACAACCAGAAACAAACGGCCACTGAACGCTAAAAGCATTTCTTCCGCACATTGAAAAATCATCTTTGTGACATGCAATTTTTATGTTTCCAAAATCGTGTTTTAAAATTTTAGTTCCAGTGATGTGATCAAAATGACCGTGAGTTAAAAGAATGCCTGAAAGCGAAAGTGAATTTTGTTTTATATAATCTGAAACAATTTTTTCATCCTGAGTTTCGATACAGCCTGCAGGGTCAACAACAAAAACATTTTTTTCATCAATATGAACTAAAAGAGTGTTTACGCCGTAAATGCCTGTGTTAAAGACTTTAATTTCCATAAAATTTCAAAAAAAAATCTCTGAAAGTCCATTTTTATGTCTTTCAGAGATTAAAAAAAATTATTGTTCTCCTAAAGAGTTAAGATGAGGAGTTGCAAAAGGTTCGTTTTCGGCAGCTTTTTCTGCGGCTGCATACGCTGCTGCATCTTCTGCACTCTGCTCATCTAACATTTCTTCTGTTTGATTTTCGAGATCTTCATCCTTCATTTTTGAATAACTTACGACAAGTTTTCTTCCACGGTAATCATAACCATTTAAAACCGAAATTGCTTTCTCTGCATCTTCTTTAAAAAGCTGAACAAAAGAATAATTTGCAAGAACTTTTATTTCACCGATTCTGTCGCGTTCAAGACCTGCTGCGCTTATAAGCATTCCGACTAAATCACGCGGATAAACATGACGATTTCTTCCAATACTGATAAAGATTGTTGCGCCAACTGAAGGGTCAATCTGAACTCGAACTCTAGGCTGTCGTTCCTCAAAAGAATTTTCTGAAAGAGGTTTTCTGTCTTTGTAAGTTGAGCGGTCAGTTCTTGACTTCGACTTTGAATCGTAAAAATCTTTTTTTCCTGAACGATAACGACCGCGGTAAGTTTTTTGAGCTTCTTTTGCAAGATAAGATGCAACATAAAGTCTCATTGAAAAAGGAACTGTTTTTTTATAAACTTTTTTTACCTTATTCAATAAATCAGGATCTTCCTGATTCTTAACTTTTTCAACAACATTCTGTAAAAAATCCTGTAAATTTTCCAAATCAATTTCTGAATTACGATACATAATTACTCCAATAAAAAATATTAAACCCTCACAACGAATAAAATGCTTTAAATTTCTGCAATAAAACCGATTCCTGTTCTTTCAAAATTAAACTCTTCAATTAAGTTTTCTACAGATTCAGGAATAAATGAATATGCAAGCAAAATCCACTTAAAATTGTGCTCTTTCAAAAAATCAATACACATTTCAAGAAGTGCTTTTTCGATTCCAAGCCCCAAATACTTTTCCAGAACAAAAAAACTCGTAACAGTGCAAGTCTTTTCTGTTTGGGTTAAATTTTTTGAAGAAGCGAAAGTTATGCAACCGGCAAAATCATCTGATAAAGAACGGACAATAAAACCATTTTGCCCTCCTTTAGAATATAAAAACTGATGATGCCAAAAATCAAACGCCGCTTCTTTTAATTCATGAGGAAAGGCTTGCAATCCAAAAGAACTTTCATGGAACATTTTTATTATCAAATCACTGTCCCGCGCAAAATCATATTCTTGAAAATAAAAATCATCATAAACCAGATCGTTCAGTTCATCATCAAAAAAATCTGATTTGATTTCTAATTTTTCTAATCCCCAGATTTCACGAAGTCCGTTATACCACAAATGGACATATTCACTCATTTTTTTATTTTTAAATGAATGCCATAACCTTTCCTGCTGCGGATAATTCTTTAATTCTTTTTTAAAACCCTTAAAAACCCCCCTTCCAGAATGTAAAACCGACTGAAGGCTAGATTTTGCCTTTGGAAAATCGATTAAATTAACAAAATCCTGCATTAAAGCAAAACCGTCTTCAGACTTCCAATCCGGCAGCAAATAAAATCTTTCATTTATAAGTTTTTCACAGGCGGAAAAATTTGAACGCGGAAGGAAATCTAAAGATTCTGCATCAAAATAAAATTTTTCTTCCTGATTTTCAAGATTTCTAATAATCTTCTGGCACAAATCATCCGTCAACTGAAAAATCATAAATTATTTTTTTAAATCTTTTCTGTTTTTTACGATTTTACTGATTAAACCATATTCACAAGCCTGCAATGAAGAAAGCCAGTAATCGCGTTCAGTGTCCTGAGTAACTTTTTCAAGAGACTGACCTGTCTGTTCACTTATTACTTTATTGATTACAAGACGAGTGTTTTCCATTTCTTTTGCATAAATTTCTACATCTGTTGCAACACCGCGCATTTCACTAAGCGGCTGATGAATTAAATAACGGCTGTTTTCAAAACCGAATCTGTTTTCTTTTGGAACTGAAAGAAGAATTAAAGCCGCTGCACTTGCGATAAGACCGATTCCCACAATATAAACCGGGCAGGAAATAAAACGTATTGCATCAAAAATTGCAAAACCAGAATCAACATCACCGCCAGGAGAGTCGATATAAATGTAAACAGGTTTTTCGCTAGAATCTGCTTCCATAATGAAAAGCTGCTTTACGATTTTTTCTGCAAGTTCTTTGTTAACTTCTCCAGAAAGGATAATCTGTCGTGTTTTCAAAAATTTTTCTGCAAAAGATTCAGGAACATCCTGAGTTTTTTTTGATTTTTCATCTTCGTTTAAAATAATACTAGTCATTCATTCCACCAATAATAAAACCCGTTTGAAGTAACCTTAAAAAATTAAAAATTTTAAGGAAATAAACAATTCAGTTTTGAGATGCAACTCTAAAACAGTTCTCAAATTATAGCAAATAAAATTTAAAATCTCAATACAATATTAATCAAGCATCTGAAGTTCATTTGCAATTTCTTCCATCTCTCGGTCTGTCATCGCAATAGTTTCTGCAACCCTAAAAAGTTCACGACGAACGCTTTCCGGGACTTTTGAAGATGTTTTATAGCGAAGTTCATGTTCAAGGCTCGCCCAGAAATCCATAGCAATCGTTCTCAATTGAATTTCAACTTTTACATCATGTTTTGTATTTGAAAGATAAACAGGAATTTCAACTACAATATGAAGACTTCTATAACCTGACGGCTTGGGATTTTCGATGTAATCTTTTTCTTCTATTAAAGTGATGTCCGGCTGGCGTAAAAGCATATCTTTCGTCGTGTAAATATCAGAAATGTACGGACAGACAACACGAACACCTGCAATATCGCTTAAATTTTCTGTCATTGCCTGAAAAGTTACTGGAAACCCTTTTTTTTCAAGTTTTTCTGCAATACTGACAGGACTTTTTATTCTTGACCTCACCGAATCGATAGGATTTCGTCTTCCAGTTACTTTATATTCCTTATTTAATACTTCGAGTTTTGTTTCTATCTGCTTGATTGCACTCTCGTAAACCATCATGATTTCCTGAAATTTAAAAGCCATTTTAAAAATTTCACTATTTTCGTTGATTGTTTTTAAAATTTCAGAATCTTTTGAGATTTTTGCAGGAACAGATTTTGCAAGTTTATTTTTGCTTTTATCAAAATTATCCATTTTAAACCTTAGTTTTTATTTTAAACAATTCAATTATTCAAAAGATACTAACTTTCTTTTTCAAAGTCAAATTTTATTCATAATATCCATAAAACTGAAAACTTGAATTTTTATTGAATGCAATATAAAATTAAATCGTATGAAAAAGATTTTTTTAATTCTACCGACTTTACTGTTTCAGGCATTTTTTTTCAGCTGCAGCACAGTTCCAGAAATTCCTGAAAACGCAAGCTCAACTCAATTAATTCAATACGGTCAAGATGCAATCGATTTAGGAAATTATTCCCTAGCAGAAACTTATTACCTTACAACAATCAAACGCTATGGAATGGACACAACAACTTACATCGAAGCAAGATACGAACTTGGAAGGCTCTACTTAAAAAAAGAAAACTGGAACAAAGCATTTCTTCAATTTAAAGAAATTCTTGACATCTACGATTCTGTAGAAATCGGAACTTATCCTCCATCATTTCAGAAACTTTCAAAACTGAGCATAAACCAGATTCCAGAAAAATACAGAAACTAATTTTAACTTTCCAGATGACTTTTATCTTCCTCGCAAAGATTTTTCATCTGGAGTAATAATTGCATCGATTCTTATATTTTTTTCTAAAGCAATTTTTTCAACAAGTTCCTTAGTATACTTTTTTGTTCCACGAGGAGACGGATGCGGTTCGGCATCTCCGATTAAAATAATTTTCCGTTCAGCATCCTTCATATTCCATTCATAGAATTCAAGAGCCGCATAAAGACCTTCATAAACTGCTTCAGGAATATCGCCGCCTTCTTTTCCGTTGATTTTAAAAGAATTTAAATTCCTTTTGAAAACTTCAAAATCATCTGTAAAATTGAAAAACCTTACAGGAAGACTGCGATATTTAAACGAATCACCGTAATCCCTGTACAAAAGAAGACCAAGACGCACATATTTAAACGATTTTAATTCTTCTAAAAGCCGCGGAATGAGTTCGTTTCTAAGTTTCTGAACATCGTCTTTCATACTTCCAGTCGCATCGACTACAAAAACTACATCCGCCTTATCGCGCGTTTTAATATCCAGAAGAGATTTTACAATATCGTCTACAATCGTCTCAGGACCTTTTGAATAAATCATCATTTCTGAAATTTCATTAAATTTTTCGCTTGCAACAGGGTTATAATCATCTGTAAGAACGACTTCTTCTTTTACCATAACTTCTTTTTCAGGCTTTGGAATTTTTCGTTTTTCAAAATCGAACATATACGGATTGTCATAAAAATCACCGGCATAATCTGCAAATTTTTTTGAAAATGCGCGGATATTAATAAAAGTTCCCTTTCCGATTCTTACAGTTCCGTTTCTTGACCATGGATAACCAAACTGAATTTCAGACGGAATAAAAATATGAAACGCTTTTCCAAATTCCCTGTCATCTTCCGGAGTTGAATCGATTAAACTGAATTTTGAATATTCTGATTCAAGTTTTTTTCCATTTAAAATTCTAATTTCGTCCCCGTTTACAGAATTATACTCAAACGCCCTGTAAGCGTAATTATCCGACTTTCCTTCAGGATCTTTTGTCGTTTCAGTAAGCATAACAGACTGAAGAGAATCTAAAGCACGAATGTAAAGATGATAACCTTTTACACCAAGAGAATCGCTTTCCATCTCAAGACGCAAATCAGACGGTCTTATCAAAAGCGGAGTCTGCGCAAAAATCATGCCGGAAAAAAAAAGTATGAAGAATTTAAAAAAATTTCGTTTCATACTTTAATTTTCGGAAAAAATAAAATTATTTTTACAAGAAAGTCAAAAAAGAATGGAAAACAAATTCAAAGTTCCGTCTTTTTTTTTATTAAAACTTAAATGCCAAGATTTTCACCTGCAAGAATCACTTTTATTCTGCCTTTCGGGCGGGAAATACGAGTTTCAACAAACTGAGCGCAGATACTTTCAAGATTTATGCAGTCGCCACATTCACCGCTAACTGAACATGGAGTCGTCTTACAAAAACGCTGGGCATTTACAGGAGCAGTAAAAGTTCTGACTTTTTTATACGCTTCTTCCATATCGCGGACAACTTTATTTATTCCAGCGATTACAAGAACATTTTTAGGTCCATAACACAAAGCGGCAACCCGATTTCCAGCTCCGTCAATATTAAAAAGTTCACCTTTTTCTGTAATTGCATTTGCACTCATTAAAAAAGTTCCTGCGGACAAAGCCTTTATCATTAATTCACGCCTGTCATCCGGATTTGATGCAGTGTCACGGTCAATTAAAGTATAGCCTCTTTCTTTTAATGCATCTTTTATACCAAGACTTTCTAAAGTCATCGAACCACCCCATGAAACCGAATTTTCAGGTGGAATAAGTTCAAGAACTTTCGGAAGAATTTCTTCTTTTGTGGGAACAAAATATGCTTCAAAAAATCTTTTATTCAACGCTTCGCAAACTTTTTTTCCGAGTTTTTCATTTCTTAAAGTTATAAAATCCATTTTTGCCTCTTGTAAAAATTCAATGAAAAAATTTCACATTTCAATTTGAAACAACTTTGACACTATCAAAAGCAAAGTATTTTTCCACACTTTCTGATTTTAATTTTATTCAGTTTTTAACTTTTCATCTGTAGAAGAATTTTGAGATGAATCATCAACTGCCGTTTTTTCTGATTTATCTTCTGATGAAGATTCGTCTAGTTCAAGAAGAAGTTTTTTACAATGCTCTTCGTTTTCGATGATTTCATAAAATTCTTTTCCGGTCATTGTTTCAATTTCAAGAAGACGCTTTCCGATATATTCAAGCAAATCTTTATGAGCATTCAGAAGATCTAAAACATGATTGTAGCGTTCGTCCATTATGCGAGCAATTTCTTCATCAATATATTTTTGAGTTTCTTCACTAAATTCGCGGATAATATTTGGTTCACCATTTCTGTTTCCAAGAACACCACGACCCAAAGTCATATTTTTAAACTTGTCGCTCATTCCTAAATCGACAATCATACTCTTTAAAAGATCTGTTGCACGCGCAATATCATTTGCAGCACCAGTTGAAATTTCACCAAGAATAATCTGTTCAGCAGCACGACCACCAAGACAACTGTCTATTTCATTTAAAATATCTGTTTTTGTCCTGAAATTCTTTTCCTGTTCTTCGCGGTACTGAGTAAAACCTCCGACACCATGAGAGCGCGGAACAACTGTAATTTTATTGACAGGAGGATAATCTGGCGTAAAAGCACCGACCAAAGCATGACCGGCTTCGTGGAATGCAACAAGATGGCGTTCTTTTTCGTTTTCAGGCTTGGTTTTCTTTTTTAAACCGATACTGACTTTATCGATTGCATCATTGAAATCTGCCATTGTAACTTTTTTTCTGCCGTTTCTAACAGCAAGCAATGCCGCTTCATTTACAACATTTGCAAGGTCTGCACCGGCAAAACCGCTTGTTCCATGTGCGACAGAATTAAAATCAACATCACTGTCAAGTTTTACGGATTTTGAATGAATTTTTAAAATTTCTTCACGACCACGGACATCAGGACGCTCAACGGGAACCTGCCTGTCAAAACGACCAGGACGCAAAAGCGCAGGATCAAGAACATCAGCCCTATTTGTTGCCGCAAGAATAATAAGCCCCTTTTCGTTGTCAAAACCGTCCATTTCGACTAAAAGCTGATTTAAAGTCTGCTCACGTTCATCGTTACCACCGATATTGTTTACACGGCTTTTTCCGATTGCATCAATTTCGTCGATAAAAATGATACACGGAGCTTTTTCCCGAGCCTGTTTAAATAAATCGCGGACACGGCTTGCACCTACACCAACAAACATTTCTACAAAGTCAGAACCAGAAATTCTAAAAAACGGAACACCTGCTTCACCTGCGACTGCTCGAGCCAAAAGTGTTTTACCTGTTCCAGGAGGTCCTACAAGGAGAACGCCTTTTGGAATCTTTCCACCGATATCAGTGTATTTTTTTGGAGATTTCAAGAAATCCACAACTTCGACAAGTTCTTCTTTTGCATCATCTACGCCTGCTACATCTGCAAACCGAGTTTTGACTTTTCCTTCATCGACAGTTTTTGCACGCGAAGAACCGGCACCAAAAATACTACCAATACCGCCAGCACCGCCGCTGATTTTTTTCATCATAAAGAAATAAATTACAAGAATAATAATAAACGGAAGAATATTTATGATAATCTGAAAGAGCCAGTTGTTGCTTTTTGGAACAAATTTATATTCAAGACCTTTTTCGTCAAGCAAAGTTATAAATTTTTCCATTAAAACTGCATTTGTTTTATAAACCTGGCGATTTACTTCATTCTGCTTGAAAAGAACGATTCCTCTGGCACCTGGATTTTCTTTTTGAGGAATTTCAGGTCCGTACCCGATTAAAAGATTTTCTGAAATTTCAACGGAAACAATTTCGCCATTTTCTATTAAAGTGATAAATTGAGAATACGGAATTGACTTGTCATCTTTTGACATAAAAAGAGTTTCTGCAAGAACTAAAATTACAAGAACCAAAATCATCACGCCAAAAAGCGGGAATCCTTTTTTACCATTATTTTTTTTTGGATTTTTTTTATTATCATCATTATTTACAGGCCCTTCAAATTTAAAAAAATCATAAGGATCGTTTTCATTTTTATTATCTTTATTTACTTTATAATTCATTAAAAAAACCTCAATTTAAATATAGAAAATTATCTGAAAAAAGTCGATATAAATTCTATTTTTTTTCTATTTTTACAAAATGACAAAAATAATTCTGCAACCCTTCAAAAAGATTTTTATAATCCGGGTGGCTTTTTGCTTGCTTCGACTTCGCTCAAGCAATCAAAAACCAGGCTTTCCAGGGTTACGCTTTCGCTCCATTCCTTC
>JAEDFA010000089.1 GCA_016293005.1 Treponema sp. | reverse complement strand
CTCCCGACATTCTGGGTGTAAACCAGACGCTCGTACCAGCTGAGCTAACTGCCCGATTTGTTGTTGATGTTGTTATTATATCAGTAAACGAAAAAAAATGTCAATAGCAAATAAAAGAAAAATTTATTTTTTTTATAAATTTTGTTTCATCAGGCCTTATCTTGAAAGACAACTTATTTCGGGTACTTTAAAAAAAACAGTAAAATTTGTAATATATAGAAAAGGAAATTAAGATGATTAAAATTATAGAAGCGAAAGACATGCCTTCTGAATGGTTTTCGGGAAGAAAGTTTTCAGAAGCTGATGATGTTGTTCAGAATGTCATAAAAGAAGTTATTGATTCTGGAGATGAGGCATTAAAAAAATATGCGTGTAAATTTGATTGTGCCTCACCTGAACATTTTTTGATTTCAGAAAAAGACCTTGAAAATGCGGCGCAAAAATTAAAGGCTGAACGCCCGGAAGTTTACGATGCGCTCTGTTATTCTCACGATCTTGCTTTAAAATTTGCATTAAAACAAAAAGAATCTTTTGATAATTTTGAAATGGAAATTGCACCAGGACTTTTTACCGGGCAAAAAACAATTCCTGTTGAACGCGCCGGAGTTTATGTTCCTGCAGGGCGTTTTCCGCTTCTTTCAACTGTCGTAATGACTGTAACGCCTGCATTTGCATCTGGTGTAAATGAAGTTATTATGTGTACGCCGCCTAGAGTTCATCCAGATGATAGAGTTGAGGCTGAAAAAAACGGTTTCGGTAAGCCTGGTTCTGCATTTTCTGGTGGAAAACCTTATGCAGATGAAGGAATTATGGCTGCTTCATGGATTTGCGGTTGTAAAAAAGTTTATGCTTGCGGAGGTTCTCAGGCAATTGCGGCAATGGCTTACGGAACTGAATCTATTCCTCAAGTTGATGTAATTGTCGGTCCAGGAAATAAATTTGTTTCGGCAGCAAAAAAAGCGGTTTACGGTAAAGTCGGAATTGATATGGTTGCAGGACCTACAGAAGTTTTAATTATTGCAGATGAATCGGCTTCTCCTGAATGGGTTGCTTCAGATTTGCTTGCGCAGGCAGAACACGATGTTGTAGCTCAGCCAGTTTTAGTTACAAAAGACAGAAATTTTGCCATTTCAGTTCAGCAGGAAATAGAAAAGCAGCTTGCAAAACTTTCGACGGCAAAAACGGCTCGGGAAAGCATAGATAATTCAGGTTATATTGTAATTGTTAATTCAATAGAAGAAGCGTGCAGTTTTGCAAACAGAAAAGCACCTGAACACCTTGAACTTGCCATGAAAAATGGAAAAGAACGCGAAAAAGCGCAGAATCTTGTTCGGAATTACGGTTCTCTTTTCATTGGACACAATTGTGCAGAAGTATTCGGAGATTATGCGGCAGGACTTAATCATACTCTTCCAACAAACGGCGCAGCCCATTATTCAGGGGGACTTAGCGTCAGGGTTTTCTTAAAAACTGTCACTACACTTCGTGCGGATGAAAAATCTGAAGGTGTAAAAAAATCTGCAAAAGCGGCAGGATTTTTAGGTGATGCAGAAGGTCTTGAAGCGCACGCAAACGCTGCAAGAATCAGGCTTTAAAATTTTCTTTTATTTTTAGGACTTTGATTATGTATATTCTCGTAATAAAACAGTTAGTTATAATGCTTTTGATAGCAGCATTATCATTTTTTGTTTCAAGAAAATTTAAATTTGGAGAAAACGAAAAACAGTTTGTAAGTAAACTTCTTCTGTTTTTTATAAATCCATGTCTTATTCTAAATCAGTTTAATATTGATTTTGAAGCGGAAAAATTTAAGAGTTTCGGTGTATGTTTTGTTCTGTCGTTTATAGTTCATCTTGTGATGGTTTTACTTTCGCTTGTTTTTTTCAGAAATAAAAAAAATCAGGAGTCAGCGGAAGAAAAAGATTTGACAGGTCTTGAAAGAACTGCTTCTTTTATGACAAATTGTGCGTTCATCGGAATTCCATTGATTGAAGGCGTAATCGGAAGTGAAGGAGTTTTTTATCTTTTAAGTTTTGTTGCGGCGTTCAATGTTTTTCTGTGGACTTTTGGTTATGCTTTGATGGGCGGAAAAATAAGTTTTAAGAAAATAATTTTAAATCCGAACATTTTGTGCGTCGTTTTTGGAATAATTTTGTTCGTTCTTCCTGTAAAACTTCCATATATTGTTGCAAAGCCGCTTGAGTACATCGGGCAGATGAATACGGCGATGGCGATGATTCTTTTGGGACTTTTGTTTGCAAATTTTACAAAAAATTCCAGTTCGGCATACATAAAAAGAATTTTTAAATTTGTTTTTGTCCGCCACATTGCAATGCCGATATTCGTTTTTTTGATTGTTTTTGCATTTTATAAAATTTTCCCGTCCGTAAAAGATGTGAGAATTTTAAGTTATGTTGTTTTGATTGCAGCAATTTGTCCTACGGGAATGAGTGTTTCAAGCATGGCAGTTCTTTTAAAAAAGGATGAATCGTACGGGGCTTTGCTGTGCATCGTTACAAGCGTAGTGTCAGTAATTACAATTCCCGTTACAATCGCACTTTCTGAACTTGCACTTTGAGGTTTGTGATTTTTTTTCTGAATGACAAAAGGCTTGTGATTTGCTAGAATTAAAAAAACAAAATTTCTAAAGTCAGAATGTCTTAGAAGTTATATAATAGAAAGATTTTTTATTTTAATATTTTGAGGAATTTATGAGAATTACAAAATTAGGTGAAGAAATTCTTAGAAAAAAAGCTGAACCAGTTCTTCCAGAAGAAATAAATGATGAACTTCGCTCTTTTATAAATGAAATGTTTGATTCGATGATTCAGGCAAACGGAGTAGGACTTGCAGGACCTCAGGCAGGCATTTCAAAACGGCTTTTTGTTGTGATTGCAGATGACGATATTCGTCGTGTTTTCATTAATCCGCAGATAATTTCTACTTCTTCAAATATGACTGATTATGAAGAAGGTTGTTTGAGTATTCCCGGAGTTTACGAGGTAATTAAGCGCCCTGAAAAAGTTACAGTTCAGGCTTTTAATGAAAAAGGTAAGCCTTTTACACTTGAAGCAGACGGTCTTCTTGCCCGCATTATTCAGCACGAAAATGATCATCTCGATGGATTTTTGTTTATAGACAGAGGCGATAAGGACTTTGCACAAAAAATCGTTGATAAATTCAATAAAAAAGCAGAAAAGGCAGAAGCAAAACGCCTTGAAAAAGAAGCGAAAGCAAGAAAAATTGCACAGAAAATCGCTGCAAAATCTAAAAAATAAATCGGTATAATAGTATAATTATGATAAAAATTTTGTATGCCGGAAGCCCGGAAGAATCTGGTGTAACTTTAGAAGGTCTTATTTCGCTTTCGGGAACTGATTTCGAAATTGCAGGCGTTCTCACAAATCCTGCAAGTGCAAAAAAAAGAAGCAGCACTCTCATTCCGACGCCGGTTGGTCTTGTTGCAGAAAAATATAAAATTCCTCTTTTTACGCCGGAACATCTTGATTCAGATGCACGGAAAGAAATTCAAAGAATAAATGCAGATATTTTAGTCTGTTTTGCGTATGGACACATTTTTGGTCCTAAATTTCTTTCGCTTTTTAAATACGGCGGAATAAATCTTCATCCGTCTGCGCTTCCAAAATACCGTGGTTGTACTCCTGTAAATGCTGCAATTTTGAACAGGGATTCGTCAACAGCGTTTACGATTCAGAAAGTAAGCCTTAAAATGGACGAAGGAAACATAATTGCTCAAAAAAGAATTAATCTTGATTTTTCAGAAACTGCCGGTTCGCTTTTACTTCACGCTGCAAAAGAAGGAATTACGCTTTTTTCGGATATTTTAAAAGAACTGAATAAAAATTCTTTCCTTCCAGAGGGATATGTTCAGAGTGGGGATGCAAGTTACACAAAAATCATTTTAAAATCTGATGCAAAAATAAACTGGAACGATTCAGCAGAAAAAATTGACGCTTTTGTAAGGGCATATTATCCAGAGCCGTGTGCGTGGACACTTGAAAATGAGCAGAAAATTCAGATTTTTGAAGGAGAGCCTTTGAGCGACAGCGATGCAGAAGGTTTTTCGTGTGATTTAAAATCTGAACCAGGCAAAGTTTGTGCATTTGTAAAACAGAAAGGTATTCTAATAAAATGCGGAACAGGTTTTTATGCCGTAAAAAAACTTCAGCGACAAGGCAAAAATGCAATGGATTATAAGTCTTTTATGAATGGCGCAAGAAATTTTGTTGGTACTGTTTTGAACTGATTTTATATTTGGTTAGTTCTGCGGTTATTTTTTTTCTTTTGAATGATGAATTTTTAGGAACAATGACAAAATTCCTTTTCCGTGTTATATTAAAACTATGAACAAACCGCGATACCTGCCAATCGGCATTCAGACA
>JAEDFA010000029.1 GCA_016293005.1 Treponema sp. | reverse complement strand
CAAAAGAATAAAATGCAAAAACAATTATCGGATGAAAATGAAAAATTCTGCACGCATAGCCTAAGAATTTCATTTTCAAAGTTATCTCTAAAAACTGAAATTTCTAAAGACTTACATTAGTATAACAGAATTAATTCATAAAGCAATGTTTTATCTTTTTTTGACATATCTTCAATTTAAAGTATTTTTTTATAATCAAATCTTTCTTAGATTATAAAAATTTTGAAAAATATCTTTCTAGTGCTAACACTGTCACGATGAAGACAATACATTTGCCACGATAAGAAAATCAATGTACAATGTAAAAGCATAACTAAAAATATGGAGAAATAAAAACATGAAAAAAAATTTTAAAATTATTCTTGCTGCGATGCTTTTTTTTTCAGCTGGCATTTATGCAAATCCAAAACAAGATATTACAAACGGAACAATTCTTCACTGTTTCTGCTGGTCATTTAAAACAATAGAAGAAAATATCCCGAAAATTGCAGAAGCAGGTTTTACAGCCGTTCAGACTTCCCCGGCGAACACTTGTCTTGTCGGAGATTACGGCGGACTTGATTTACTCGGTGAAGATTTGACGGGAAAATGGTATTATCACTATCAGCCTACAGATTGGAAAATCGGAAACTATCAGTTAGGAACACGAGACGATTTTATCAGCATGTGCAAAAAGGCCGAAGAATACAATATTTCAGTCATCGTCGATGTTCTTCCAAACCACACAACTCCAAGAACTAAAGAAATTTCTCCAGATTTTATCGAAGCAGTCGGCGGAATGGAAAAACTTTACCACAAAAACAACAAATATCATATTTCAGATTTTTCAGACAGACTTCAGTGCACGACATATCAGATGGGAGGGCTTCCAGATGTAAACACGGAAAACCCTCTCTTTCAAAAATATTACATGAATTATGTAAACGACCTCATCGACTGCGGTGCCGACGGTTTCAGATACGATACGGCAAAACACATAGGCCTCCCGGACGACCCGAAAGACCCTTACGCAAAAGAAAACGACTTCTGGCCGATTTTCACAGGTCAAAAACCGATTGACGGCGTAATGCTCAAAAATTCAGAAAATCTTTTCATTTACGGCGAAGTTTTACAGGGCGGAAATTCACGCGAAAAAGCCTACACAAAATTCTTTCCGACAGTCGCAAGTTCTTATGGAACAGTTTTAAGAAAATCGCTTACAGAAAAAAAACTGAAAGCTTCAAAATTAAAAGACTGGAAACATCCGGGAAAAATGGTAACATGGGTCGAATCTCACGACACTTATGCAAACTACGGCGAATCTGCAAAAATGAAGAATTTCGAACTGCGTGCAGGCTGGGCAATAATCACTTCCCGAAAAGACGGAACTCCGCTTTTTTTCAACCGCCCGAAAGGTCCTGAAGGCGTTCAATTTCCGGGAGTTTCACAAATCGGGGATGCAGGAAACGACGAATTTCAAAACGATGAAGTAAAAGCTGTAAATTTATTCAGAAAAGAAATGATTGGAGAACCAGAAGAACTTTTAAACTATGGAAAATCTGATGAAATTCTTATCATAAAACGCGGAAATAAAGGTCTTGTAATCGTAAACATTTCCAAGAAAAATGCAAAAATCGACCTCGAAGTTTCCTTAAAAGACGGCGAATACACAGACAAAGCGAACGCAATAAAATTCACTGTAAAAGACGGAAAACTTTCAGGGAAAATGCCAAAAGAAAAAATTGCGGTAATCTACTAAAATGAATTTTCCTTCACAGCATTTTTCCGAGACAAATCCTTCTCAAGAAAAAAAATTATTTCGGAAAAATGCAAAAGACATCTTAAAAAAAATCACAGGCGATTTTCAAAAAATCAAACAAGCCGAAAATTCAGTCTGTGAAAATCTCACAAATGACAAAATCTACAAAAAAGCAGACTTGATTCTGACTTTTATGCCGTTAAAAGATGAAATGCCTGTTTTAAAAATTACGCAAAAATCCATTTCAGATAAAAAAAACGTTTTCATTCCAAAGATAATTCCAAATTCATGTTTTATGACTTTTCATAAAATTCCGTCAGTTTCTTTTCTAAAAAATGAAAACGCTTTTTCAAAAGAAAATCCTTTTCAAATTCTTGAACCCGATGACACTTGGGAAGAACTTGACATTTCGCTTGTTACAGAAAAAACACTTGTTTTAGTTCCGGCACTTTTGTTTTCAGAAAAAGGCGAAAGACTTGGTCGTGGAAAAGGCTTTTACGACAGGTTTTTAGAAAAAATTGCAGAAAAAAATGCCGTACTTGTTGGAACGACTTTTTCCGATTGCATTCTTCCATACATTCCCACAGAAAAAACAGACAGAAAAGTTCAGTTTATACTCACAGAAAAAAGCCTCTTTCCAACATCATAAAATTTACCAGCCTCCGCTTGCTCCTCCGCCGCCAAATCCGCCGCCACGCCCTGAAAATCCGCCGCCTCCAAAGCCTCCAAAACCTCCTCCAGAGAAACCTGAAAAATGGTCATCATGAAAATGAGATGGTTTTGTGGATTTAAAAAATCTTGCCCACGGAAGCCATGCAAGCCATGGAAATTTCAATGAAAGCGCCCCCGTAAAAATGAAGAAATAAATGAAAGCAAAAATACACACAATTATATAAAACGAAGGCAAAATTTCTCCATTATTTTGAGAAAGTTCTTCAGGTTCTTCCATGCCGTTTATTCCCAAAACACCTTCTATTGCATAAACCGCTTCTGTAATTCCTTTTGCGTATTTATCTGAGCGGAAAAGAGGAGCCATAATGTTTCTGATAATGAGAGAACATTTTGCATCAGTTAAAGTTCCTTCAAGACCGTAACCAACTTCGATTCTGATTTTGTGTTCGTCAAGTGAAATCAAAATTATAACACCATCGTCATTGTCAGAAGAACCGATTTTCCATTTTTCGGCAACTTTTATAGAAAAACTTTCGATTGATTCACCTTCAAGAGATTTTAAAGTCAAAACAGCAATCTGCGGACCATTCTGGCTATTTAAACTCAAAAGATGCGAAGTAAGTGAATTAAAATCACTTTTTTTAAAAATTCCTGCATTATCAACTACAGGACCTGTAAGACGAGGAACTTCAAGCGAAAAAAGAGAAAGCGCTGAAGAAATTAAAAAAATGAAGAAGAATTTTTTCTTTGATTCAGTTTTCATAAAAATTTTCCATACATTAAAATAAGGTAACACTAAACTTCAGTTTTATAAGATAAATCTAAAAAAACTTTCGCCGATTTTTCTAATTTTCAAGAATCACAAGTCCGTCGGGAAGCTCATTTTCATTTTCTTTTTCACTCGGATAATGTTCTTTTAAAAGTTCACCACATTTTCCGATTGCATCACAGAACGCTTCTTGCGCATTTCCTTTTGCAATGTCAGAAGCAAGAGAATCTGCAATAATCTTCCAAAGGTCATCAGAAATTTTATTTGAAATTCCTTTGTCGCATACGATTCTAACCTGCCTTTCAAGATATGAAACATAGATTAAAATTCCATTGTGATGTTCAGTTTCATAAACACCGGTCTGTGCAAAAACCGAAAACGCCTGCTTTGAAACCATTCGAGATTTATACGAAAACGGAATTACAAGCCTGTCAAAAAACGGAATATTAAATAGAAAGAAAAAAATCAAAACCGAAAGAAGATAAATCACACCGAATGTAAGCGGAATATACCATTCAGGTGAGAGCCAATTTTCGCTTTCGTAGAATTTTTTAAGAGAAGAAGAAAATGGAAGCACACAGAAAAAAACTAAAATTCCGGCAACAGTAGAAGCAAAAAATTCCCAGAAAGAATAATCTGAACTTTCATTTGCAAGACATACCGCAATTTCGCCGGAAGTATTTTGTTCGGCTTCTTTTACGCTGAGTCTGATTTTTTCAAATGCACTCTCATCTAACTTCAATTTCTTCAATACAGTTTTTACAGTCATTGCATTTCCTTTGATTTATTTCTAAAACTGAACTTTAGGCGCAGAAGCAGCTTCTTCCTGAGCGGAAAATCTTTGTTTTGCTTTAAAACCATTCATTCCGGCGATAATATTTTTTGGGAAAACGCGAATCTGAGTATTGTATTCACCGACAGAATCGTTGTAGCGTTTTCTTTCAACAGAAATACGGTTTTCACAGCCTTCAATCTGACTTTGAAGAGTAAGGAAATTTTCGTTTGCCTGTAAAGAAGGATAATTTTCTGTTACCATTAAAAGACGCTGAAGACTCTGTCCTAAATCATTTTGAATTTTCTGATAGCGTGAAAAACTTTCTGGATCGTCTAAAATTGAAGAATCTACATTTATAACGCCGCCTGCATTTGACCTTGCTTCTGCAACCTGAGTGAAAACATCGCTTTCATGAGAAGCAGCGCCTTTTACGGTTTCTACAAGATTTGGAATTAAATCATAACGCCTTTGATACTGATTCTGAACCTGAGCCCATGCAGTTTCTACATTTTCTTCAAGTTTAACAAGTTTATTATAATTTCCTGCAAAAAGCTGATAAATTACAACGACTAAAACAACAACTACACCAAGAATGATTAAAAGTTTTTTTGACGGAGTTTTCATAAAATACCTCAAAAATAAAAATTCATTACCTCAAAACATGAAGCGTATTTCTTCCCGATATAAAATTATCAAGATTCTTCTTTTAAAATATATAAAATACTTTCATAGGTCAAGTTTTTTCTTTTCAATGCTAAAGTCTTTCTGCATTATAGAATCTTCTCTTTTAAAATCGTCTACAATGCAGAAGTTCAATTTCCACGATGAATTAACCTAAACTTTTAAAATAAAAAACCGAAAATTTAGCAAGACTTTAAAGAATTTAAAAAATCTGGAGGAAAAAATGCCTATAAACAAGGGATATGCCGCTTACCAAAATACAAACATAAAAACTGCAAGTCAGGGAAAACTCGTAGTTCTTCTTTATGAAGCAGCAGTAAAAAATCTCAAAAATGCCGAATCCCTTATTGATGAAGAAAATAAAATAAAGCCGTCAAATATGGAAAAATTCGGAAAATTTCTTCAAAAAGCACAGGCAATCATAACAGAACTTCAGGTTTCCCTCGACATGGAAAAAGGCGGAGAAATTGCAAAAAATCTCATGTCGCTTTATATTTATTTCAATCAGGAACTAATTTCAGTAAACATAAAACACGACAAAACAAAACTTGAATACATCGAACAACAGATGTCAGAACTTTTAAAAGCCTGGAAAGAAGCCTCTGCTTCAGCCTCTCAAACTCCAGTACAGCACACACAGGCTTTAAATATCGAGGGGTAAAATATGAAAGAATTTTCACAGAAAGAAATCGATGAAAGAGTTGCAGTTTTAAAAAGATTTAAAATTCTTCTTGAAACTCAGCGCAATAAATTTCAGGAATATTTGAATGTTCTTGAAAAACAAGAATCTTCTATAGAAAATGAAGATGCAGAATCTTTAAAAATTCACACTGAAATCGAAAACGAAGTCGTAAACAACATCAAAAATCTTCAAAAAGTCATAGTTCCGATGTCTGAACTTTACAATTCTTCAAGCAAAGAATTTTTTTCATCACAATCAGAAGAAAAAAGCCTTGACGATTTACAGAAAGACCTTTCAGTTCTCAAGGAAAAAGTTCAAAATCAAAACGAAAAGAACAGGGCGCTTCTCAAAGTTAAAATGACGAAAATCAAAACTCAAATCGATTCGTTTAAAAATCCATACAGAAATGCAAAAAGCGTTTATACAAAACAGACTGCGTCCCCTTCTTTAGTCGAAATAAATGCTTAAAAAACGATGATTGCCCTAATTGCAGCATTTTCAAAAGAAAACCGCGTAATCGCAAAAGACTCAAAAATTCCCTGGAAAATCGACGGGGAATTAGAGCGTTTTAAAAAACTTACAACGAATAATGTCGTCATAATGGGAAGAAACACTTTTGAAGAAATCGCAAAACCGCTTCCAGATAGAATTAACATTGTCATTTCCCGAACAAAAAACTTTATTCAGGAAAACCTTTTTACAGTTTTATCGTTTGAACAGGCATTGTCGCTTGCACAATCATTTAATAAAGACATTTTTTTCATCGGCGGAGAAGAAATTTTTAGAAAATCGCTTCCTCTTTGTGAAAAACTTTTCATCACAGAAATTTTTGATTTTTACGACGGCGACAAATTTTTTCCGGTTTTTGACGAAACAAAATACACTTTTAAAATAGAAAAAACTGATAAAAAAAACGGCTACAGATACCTGACTTACACAAAAAAATCTATTTGATTAAAAATTTGTTTCAATATATAAAAAAAAATGTTATCATATAAAAGAATTCTAAAAAAACTTTTGTAAGAATAAAGATTCAAACAAAAGTATCAAAATCGTTTAATTTAAAACTTTTTTAAATTTTTGGAGGAATAAAGTGGAAAAACTTTTTCATCTCAAGGAAAGAGGAACAACTGTCAGCCGTGAAATCATCGCAGGAATCACAACATTTCTTGCAATGGCTTACATTCTTGCCGTAAATCCAGGCATTTTAAGTGCGTCTGGAATGGCATGGGAAAAAGTGTTTACAGCAACTGCAATCGCATCCGGCATCGCAACTTTGGTAATGGCATTCGTTGCAAACCTTCCTGTTGCACTCGCTCCTGGAATGGGGCTTAATGCCTTTTTTACATTTTCAGTTGTAATCGGAATGGGCTGTTCATGGAAACTTGCATTAACAGCTGTTTTCATCGAAGGAATCGTTTTCATCATCCTTTCAATTTTTGGAATCCGTGAAGCAATTCTAAAATCAATCCCGGAAAGCCTTAAAAAAGCAGTTTCAGTCGGTATCGGACTTTTCATCGCATTAATCGGTCTTAATAACGCCGGAATTATTGCTTCAAACACAGGAACTCCAATCGCTTTTGTAAACTTCAATATGGAACACAAAGCAGCAATAGTTGCAATTCTCGGTCTTATAGTTACAATTGTTCTCTATATTTTAAAAGTTCCAGGCTCAATCTTAATCGGAATCGTAATCACAACTTTAATCGGAATTCCGTTCGGAATAACAGCAATTCCAAAAGGTTTTTCACCTGTAAAAGCACCTTCTGCTCCATATTTCTTCGATTTTGACTTTAAAGGAATCGTCTCAAACGGAAACGGCTTTTCTTTTGCAGTCCTCGGAAAATTTCTTGTAATCTTTTTCACTTTCCTCTTTACAGATCTTTTTGACACAATCGGAACACTTCTTGGAGTTGCAGAACAAGGAAATCTCAAAGACAAAGACGGAAATGTGTTAAACGCAAAAGGCGCACTTTTAGCAGATGCAATTGGAACCGCTACAGGCGCATGTCTTGGAACTTCAACAGTTACATCATTCGTTGAAAGTTCTTCAGGAGTTGCAGCCGGCGGAAGAACAGGACTTGCTTCGGTAACGACAGCAGTTTTATTCCTTTTAGCACTATTTTTAAGCCCGCTTTTCGCACTTGTTCCTGCTGCAGCAACAGCACCGGCACTTATCTTTGTTGGATTTTTAATGATGAAATCAGTTTCTTCTATTGATTTCACAGATTTAACAGAAGGAATTCCTGCATTTATCACAATTATGGTAATGCCATTTGGATATTCAATTTCAAAAGGAATCGCTTTCGGAATCATCTCGTATGTAATCTGCAAAGTCACAGGAAAAAAAGCAAAAGACATTTCTATTGTAACATGGATTTTAGCAGCAATTTTTATAGCCGACATCATTTTTGAAGGCATAAAAAAATAACTAAAATTTTCCATAACAAAGGCTGATTTTTAAATTTTCTTCACAAAATTTAAAGTCAGCCTTTTTATTCGTACAAAAATCTCCCGAACGGATCTTCAAAAACTTCATCTTCGTATACAATTTCTTTTGCATAAACATAATCAACAAAAAATTCTGTTTCAGACTGACTTTCAATAAAAGAATCAAGCGGAATTACAAATTCTTCTGCTTTATAAGGAAAAATCTCACGACAAATTCTAAATTCAAGGAAATCCCTATCATAAAAACAAGGCTCACCGTCTGAATCGTAAAGGCTGAATACAACTACAAAATTTTTCACTATTTTTTCAGATTTATTCTCAAAACTGAATTTAAAAGCATTCCCAGAAACTTTTTCATTGAAAATTTCCATCTCACCTGAAATTTCATAAGGGCATTTTAAATCCGATGTCGTTTTACAGCTGTAATTCATTAAAAATGCAGAAATTAAAAAAACAACAAAAAAAAGTTTAACAAGAACTGAAAACGCACTGTTGCTCCTAAAAAAATAAATTATTCTTTTCATTTTAATTCCTCTTCAATATTTAAATATCTGCAAATTTCAAGATGCGGCAAAAAAAACAAAATTTATAACATAAAATTATACAATTTCTGGCAAAATTCCACCAAATTTACACTGATTTTACGGAAATACATATTGACAAAAACGGGGGGGGGTATAATGGAATTCAACTTTTTAATTTTCAAAACAAAACAGGCAAAAAAAGTCTTCAAAACTTAAGAATTTTATTTTTCATACAACTTTAAGAGGGATTTATGCAAAAAAGACAAAAATTTATTCTCACTGTTTTTCTTATTCTCGGCATGACAGTTTTTTCACAAGAAATTACAGAAAACGACACAACTTCAAACGAAATCAAAAAAGCAGAAATAACGGCAAATGTTCAACTTGCTTTAAGCGAACCTAATTATCCTGTTACAATAGGAGATATCTATCTTTTAAACTTTTCTGCAAACGGAAAAGCAATTCAGTATTCAATTTTAGTAGATTCTTCCTACAAACTAAGAATTGCAAATCTCGCGGTTTTAGATGCAAAAGGAAAAACTTATATCCAATTAAAAAAACAGGCAGAAGAAATCGTCCAAAAGAATTTCCCGATGAGTGGCGTTCAGTTTATTCTTACAAATCCAGGAACTTTTAAAGTGCCTGTTACAGGAGAAGTTTTACACGCCGCAGAAGCAAAACTCTGGTCGCTTTCACGCCTTTCCCAAGCAATTTCAGGACTTTTAACACCTTATTCATCAGTCAGAAACATTCAAATTATTTCTGAAACAGGAAAAATAACTGTTTGCGACCTTTTTAAAGCAAGCCGGGAAGGAGATTTTTCTCAAAATCCATATTTAAAACCTGGAGATAAAATTATCATTTCACGGGCAGAACGAAAAGTTTCAATTTCTGGTGCGGTAGAAAGAAGCGGAACATACGAACTTCTTGAAGGAGAAAATCTTCAGGCACTTATTTCTTATTATGCTCACGGACTAAAAACACAGGCGGACACCTCGCGAATCGAAATTTCAAAAATAACAGGAACAACTTCCCTCACCGGCGAAAAAAAATACCTTACAAAAGAAGAAGCCGAAAAAGACTTTCAACTTGACGACCTCGACAATGTTCTCATTCCCTCGTATCAAGAACTTCAGCCGGTAATTTTCATAGAAGGAGCAATTCACTCAACAGAAACACAGAATCTTGATACAAGCACAAAAGTTTCCGCAAGGTTCAGCCCCGGAACAAGATATTCTTCATTTTTGAGAAACCACGCATCATGGTTTTCAGCAACAGCGGACATCAAAAACGCCTACATAATTCGGAATGAAACGACGATTCCAATCGACATCTCAAAATATCTTTACGATTACAACACAACTTCAGATATTATTTTAAATGAATTCGACACGCTCATCATTCCGTACAAGCAATTCTTCGTTACAGTAAGCGGAAGCGTTTTAAAACCCGGACGATATCCTTACATTCCAGACAGAACTTACGATTATTATATTTCACTTGCAGGCGGAATTCTGGAAGAAAAAAACTCAAATTCCAGCGTAAAAATCACCGATATGAACGGAAAAATTCTTTCAAAAAGCGATTTTATTACACCAGAATCAAACATTTATGCAAAAACTAACAGTTTTACCTATTATTTCTCAAAATATGCCCCGGTCGTAACAACAATTCTTAGCCTTGTAACAACGACTTTAACAATAATTCAGGTTTCAAAATAAAAATTCAGAAGAAAAATCCGTGTAAATGTAAAATTGAAGATAACAAAAAAATCTCACACGGATTTTTACTTCATTTCCACCGACTTGCACAGATTTTCCAACTATAATATATAAAACATACAAAACATAAAAAAGAATTTGTCAAATCAAAACTTCAGATATATAATAGTGGTATGTCTGTGCATGAGAAAAACCAGTATCAGAATATCGACATAAATATTTTTTTCAACGAGTCTTCTGAAACTTTCGAAGAAATTTCTACGGGGCTTGCTGTCCTCACTCCAAATGAAGAAGAGCTTTACAAAAAAATGCTTTCATTCTTAAGAAAAACCTCCCCGGAAAGCGTAAGCACAGTAGAACACAGCCTAAAAGAACTTCAGATTCTTTCAGCATCAATCGACCAGTTCCCTTCCCTGCTTGAAAAACAGACATTAACAGGAGGAGTAAGAACTCCAAAACTTCTCATCCAGTCATTAATCAAACATCAAAGTCAGGGTGACAATATGCTTCACCTTCCTTCAAAAGCAACACTCGGAAAAGGCTTTGTAGTTGCAAAAATCCACCGTTTTTCTTCCATGGCAAAACTCGTATCCCGTTTAAACGCCCCTGAAGACCTCGTTTCAAGCCTCAACCTTGCAACAATGACTCTTTTACTAACATTAATGGCAGAAGATGTTTATTTAAACTTAATCCGCGACAAAGACGAACCTATGAATTTCCGCGAAGAATGGGCACAATCGCTTCTTTTAATCTGGGACGACAGAAAAGATCTTACAATAGAATCAATCGCACCAGTTCTTCAGCAGGTATGGCTTGCAAGAAGAAAACTCGCTCCTGCATTCGGAACAATGATGGGAACAAGTGAACTCCTTCAAATCTCAATGCAAATGGATGAAACATGGGTAAAATTCATCAAGCAAAAACTTTCAACGCCGGGAGTAAATCAGGCAATGGAAGAATTTCTTTTCGGAATTTCATACGAGCAGATTCAGACTTTACGCTCAATCTTAAAAGAAAAAGGAATTCCGGCTATCGGACGCGATGAAGTTTCACAATTTCTTGACGAACATGTGAAAGCCGATGCAGGTCTTGATTACAGGGATTTTTATACGCTTTACACAGTCCGCCGAGACAACTGCCTTGCGCGCCAAAGACTTAAAATCGATGGACCTAAAAAAACACTTGAAGACTATTTCATGCAGTTCATAACCGAACAAAACCATCTTAACTCTTCTACAAAATAAAATTCCCTGCGTATGAGCAAAAAATTTTTAAAATCATCGTTTTTTATTATCATTTCAGTTTTTATAATTTCGTGTAAAACGCTTCCCCATGAAAACTTTAAAAAAGCTTTTCTTTCAGAAAACGAAGAACTTCAGTGGCAAAAAATATCAGAAGACTTTTCCATAATCGACATGAGAAATCCAAAAAACGCAGAAACCTTTCTTGAATTTTTCAGCGTTAAAAATACTTCAAAAGAAAATCCGTCTTTTTTTCTTGTAAAGCTGAACCTCGAAAATCCTAGCCTCAAAATAAATATTTTCCCAAACGAAAAACAAGAAATTTACACTACACTGAATGTAAAAAAAATCGCAAAAAAGAATTCTGCAAAAATTGCATTTAACACAACGCCTTTTCAAATTCAAAACAAACTGAATTTTAATTCAAAAGCAAAACCTGTAGGAATCATTTACGCAAATAAAAATACAATTTCAGAACCTGTTGAAAAATATTCTGCACTGATTTTTTTCAAAGAGCAAAACGGCTATTCAGCAGAAATCATAAAAAATCAAAATGAAATCCCAAAAAACATTGATTCTGCAGCAGGCGGATTTTTCCAGATTCTAGATGAATACAAAACAATTCCCTACAAAGAATTTTTTGACACAAGAACTTCTATAGGCATTTCTCCAAATAAAAAAATTCTTTTCATTCTTGCTGGAAAAAAACTTTCTTACGATAATTGTGCAAAACTACTTAAACTATGCGGCGCAGAAACTGCTATGGAATTCGACGGAGGCTCTTCAACTCATCTTGTAATTCAAGGAAAATCAATCATAAAAGAATTTTTTCACAGAAATGTTCCTGCCCTCATAACCTTTGAATTTTAATTCTCATTGACGAATGAATTCTTTTAATTTATATTTATTGTATGGGGATAATCAATAATCAAATTGTCACAACTTACTACGATTTATACCGGGAAAACGAAATAGTTTTTACAAAAGAAATTCTACGGTCCCTAAAACTAGATCCACGACAAATTTACATTAAATGCAACGGTTCTCAATGGCCGTGCATCATAAATTCCTGTTCACTCCAAATGGTAAAAATCATAATCGGAACTTCAGGTGGCGCATATAAAATTGTTTCAAAAAAACAGGTTCCGCCCGTAAGCATCCGTTTCGGATTTTTACAGGAAGACAGTCAAAGCCTTGCATTCTTTGTAAACGGAAAAGTCAGCACAATCGAACCTTACATGAGAAGTTCAGAGCTTGCCGTCGTAACAATAAACTTTTCACAAATTCCGCCAGATGATTTGATTATAAAAATCGGAACTTTAATTTCAGCAAAAGAAAGTTTCATTCACCGCAAAGAAGAACGAATCACTTTAACTGAATCTGTCCAAAAGAAAATCGCTCTTGAAAAACGGGAATCAACAATTTCAATCGAATCAAAAAACTTTCGCTGCATTCTCTGGGATATTTCTTTTTCCGGCGCGCAGGTTATCTTTCAAGGGGATGAATCTTTTTCAGGAAAAGACGCGCTTTTAAAATTAAATTTCATCGAGCCGCAGGAAACAATCGAAGTTTTTGCAACAATTGTAAAAGTCACCCCTATCGAAAATAAAAAAGGTCTTGCAAGTCTAAGTCTCAAATTCAACGAAGAAACTGTTCCCCTTGCTTACAAATTAAGAATAAACGACTATCTCACTTACAACAGAAAACATTTCCTTGACCGAGAAACAGAAGAACAGAAACAAACAGACGGCAATACAAAAGAACAAAAAGAAGATTCATCTTCAGAACTATCGAAAACACAAATACAAGAACAAAAAAATTCAAACAATACAAACTAAATTTTAAAACAGGAAAATTATGAGCGCTTCAAATTCTTTAGAATCAGTTTATTTTATGACTCTCCCGGAAAACTTCAGTTTTTCAAAAAACGCTTTTCCGCTTGACACCACAATTCCGCTTCCAGTTCAAAAAAAGCAAAAAGACGACCCGGATTCTTTCAACACAAAAGATATAAGCGAAGAACAGATTCTTGCAGGAATTCTTACAGTTTTAGCATACGACAGACACAATCCGCATCTTGACTATTACCGTTCAATCATAAAAAAAGTCCGCCCGAACATCGAAAAAGAAATTAACGAAGCAGCAATCATCAAAACAAGAAACGAAGAATGGGATTTAGCCGAAGAGCTTTTTATGGTTTTAAAAGGAATTGATCCGGAAAATACTGCAACAATACTGAACACTGCACTTTTTTTAGACCAAAGAGGCTCTTACTACCGGAATTCCGGGCTTATAGACGATGCAGACGCTTATGACAACGATGCTTTAAACTATTACAAAATTGCAATGAATGCAGAACCACCGGTTGTCGAAGCATTTTTTAACGCAGGATTTTTCTATTTAAAACACCACGAATACAAAAACGCCCGAGAAGCATTTGAAACATACCTTGCACTCACTTTCGATGATAAAAACGAAGACGAAAACAGCGCATACCGAAAAGAACGCGCACAGGAACTCGTTTCAAAAATTTCTTCAGAAAAACTCGACAACGAATATTTTGAAAAAGCCTATACGCTTCTTACGGAAGACAAAAACGAAGAAGGTCTTGACTGCATCCGGGAATATCTTCAAAAGAATCCAAAATCATGGAACGCATGGTTCATCTGCGGCTGGGGATTAAGAAAATTAAAACGATTCAGCGATGCAGAACAGTCATTTATTCAGGCGGAAAAATGCGGCGGCACAGAAAGCGCAGATTTATACAACGAACTTGCAATTTGCCAGATAGAATTAAACAAACTTGAAGAAGCGCAAAAATCCCTGATGAAAGCGTTCTCTCTTGAACCAGAAAACATCAAAATAATTTCAAACCTTGGATATTTAAATCTAAAACTCGGAAAAAAAGACGAAGCACAAAAATTCTTTACATCAGTTCTTGAATACTCACCGAATGACCCAATTGCACTGCATGAACTTAAAAAATTAGAAGAATCAGAAGGATAATGGCGACAAATCAATAAAATCACCGCGTTTTATTCCGTTTTTTTCAAACCATCCTTGCGGAACTTCAAGGGCGTATCTTGAATATCCTGTACTCACGATACTGTTTACGCTGTAAGGAGTCATATCAAAAATATCAATTATTCTGCCTTTTGAGTTTATGTAGGCAATTGAAAGCGGATGAGGCGTATTTTTCATCCAAAAAGAAAGAATCTGGTCTTTTTCGAAAACAAAAAGCATTCCCGTGCCAAAAGGAATTGACTTTCGATACATAAAACCTTTTTGACGCGTTTCAAAAGTATCTGCAACTTCAAGTTTTAGAAAAACTTCCTCACCAGATGATTTTTTTATAGAAAAATTCTTTACAGGAAGTTTTTGAGAACAGCTTAAAAATAATAAACAAAAAAAAGTTATGATTAAATATTTTTTCATAGAGCAAATTTAAAGAGAATCAAGAAACATTTCGCGCAATACTTCCTGCGCAGAAGGACTTACAGTCGATTTATTCTGAAGTTTTTCAAAAATTTGTAAATCAACATATTTTAATGTCAAAGGTCTCTCAAGGCTCATCATTACAGACTGACTTTTCCAGACAGATTTTTCAGGATTCAGAGTATTCGGATTTCCGTATTTTTTACATAAAGTTGAAAAAATGCTGTAATGGTCGATTTTTTCGCGGTTTACATTTACGGTAATTGAATAAAGTTTTTCTTCATAAAACTGAAACCAACACCTTTCCAAAAAAGAACCGGCAAATCCTTCTGTTTCGATTAAAATTCTATTTTCGCCCGGCAAAAGAGAAACATCCCTGTCGCCCCTGTAACCAAAATCAGAATTATCCTTCAATGCTTTTTTAGTCTGCTCGACTGTCATCCCCAGATTTACACCACCATACCCGTTTGGAATATTCTGGGCAAAAAGAATTGAAACTGAAAAAAATGAAAGCGCAAAAAAAAGATTTTTTTTGTTCATTTTTACTCCGCTACTCAAAATTCTGTTTACGGTAAATTGCAGCCTGTTTTAAAATTTCCAGGCAGTCAGGAATAAAAATTTTATTTTCAATGAATTTTACAGGTGCATTTTCGTGGAACTGAAATTTTACAGAAGCCTGCTGATTTTTTGGAATTGCACACATATTCACAAGGTCTTCGATTGTAAGTTCAGTTTTGTAAGAACCCGAATATTTATGAGTTTTTTCAATTTGAAGAGAAAGCATATCTATTAATTTTTGATAACTGTCTTTTAAATTTGTATTATCAAGCTGGCGGTAAGTTGCCCACATTCTTTCTGACAAAGTTGTTGTAAGGCGTGCAATAAGCTGAGGTTGAGAACAAACCATCTGGTCAAAATTTAATCGATTAATCACCATTAATTTACAGTCTTCATGAGCAATTGCACTTGCAGAACGAAGTTTGTTTTCAAGAAGAGCCATTTCGCCAAACATATCACCACGCGAAAGAACAGCCAAAACGACTTCCTTTCCGTCAACAACTTTAGAAATTGAAACCTGACCTTCCTGAATCACAAACATATCAGGACCATTCTGACTTTCTGAAAAAATCATCGTGCCTTTTGGATAAAAACGAGTTAAATCTGAAGTAGGCTCAAAATAAACCGCATTTGTACAATTTTTTAAACTGCTCAGCCGTTTTTTTGCCGCATCAAATTTTAATCCCTGAGGACATTCTTTTAAATATCTGTAATATGCGTATGCTGCGATGTCGTATTTTCTAGCAACATCGTAATATTCTGCAACTTCAAAAATATGTTCAGTCGTTTCAAGGCTTACATTTTTAAAAGCTAACTGAGTTAAAGTTTCGTTTAAGGCTCGCATCCGATTTGCAAAAGTTTTGATAATTTTTAACGCAACAGGAGTATTTTTTTCTATTAACTCAGGATACTGATCTTTGCGGACTGAAATACAAACAACATCCGTCAGTGCAACAGCGTTTTCAATCTGATTGTGACTTGACATGCACGGAATAACTCCTATAAAATCACCAACCGTAAGTTCTTTTGTAGAAATATTCATAGGATCATTAGATTTAAAACATCGGACTTTACCAGATTTTATAATGTAAAAGCGATCATTATCTTTTTTTCCTTCTACGAGAATATAGGAATCTTTTCTAAAATTTACAAATGATAACTGTAACAACTGTTTCCCCTGAACAAAATGCCTAAGTAGACAATATATTCATAAGTTATTATACAAGACTTCTTATTTTTTTTCCACAAAATTAATCTATTCTACAAAAATTATTTCAGGCTCAAGCAAAAAACCTTTATTTTTTAAAACTTCATCCTTAACGGACTGAACAAGATTTTTTACATCGCTTTGAGTTGCACCACCAAGATTTATGATAAAATTTCCATGAAACGGTGCAATCTGAGCATTACCGCATTTTTTTCCTTTTAAGCCGCAATCATCGATAATTTTCCCAGCTGGAAGATGAAAATCCCGATTATTTTTAAAAACACTTCCCGCACTCGGAAAAGAAAAATGACCTTTCTCCTTTCGCATAGAAACGAATTTTCGATTTTCATTTACTAAATCTTCATGAAACAAAGAAGTTTTTTTTGAAAGCCTGAAAACAGAAGAAAGAATTATGCGGTTTTGATTCTGAAAGGGCGATTTTTTGTATTGCCAGTCCGAAAGCGAAAAACTAATTTTTTTAAGCGACAAAGTTTCTGTATCAAAATATTCTGCGCTTTCAAAAACATCGCTTATTTCTTTTTCAAAACATCTTGCATTCATGAAAACTGCCCCACCGACAGAACCAGGAAGCCCAGAAAATTCCTGAAGGCCCCACAAATCATTTTCAAGTGTAAACCTGACAAGTTTTGAAAAAGGAGAACCGGCAAAGCATCTTACAAAAACAGAAGAATCCGAAGAATCTTCTATACAAACTGAATTTAATTTTCCTGTTGAAAGAACAATGCCAGGAAATTCATTGTCGCAGAAAACGATATTACTTCCGCCACCTAAAACAAAATATTTGATTTTTTTTATAATTAAAAACTCTAAAAATCCGCAGAAAGAATTTAAATTGTTCGGTTCGCAGAAGACAAGAGATGTTCCGCCAATTTTAAAAGTTGTTTTTTCTGCAATCGGTTCATGAAATCTGACTGTAAAAGAATATTCAGGATGAGATTTACAAAAATTTTCTACGCAAGAAATTAAATCCATAGAAAAAAATTATATATAAAATCCAGATTTTTGTGAACCTTTGAAATTAAATGTGATAGCCATTTTAAAACAAAAACTCTCAATTGAAACGGTGTAAATTATTCATTATAATGAAGAAAATTGAAATTTCGAGGTTTTTATGAGTTTAAAGTTATACAATACTATGGGTCGCACTCTTCAGGAGTTCAAACCGATTCACGAAAATTTTGTAGGTTTTTACGGCTGCGGTCCTACTGTTTATAACTACGCACACATTGGAAATCTACGGGCGTATGTTTTTCTCGATATTCTCGATAAAACGCTCACTTTTTTAGGCTATGACATAAAACATGTAATGAACATCACAGATGTCGGACACTTAACTGGCGACAGCGATGACGGTGAAGACAAAATGGTAAAAACTGCCGAAGAAAAACATCAGACTGTCCTTGAAATCGCACAATTTTATACAGATGCCTTCATGAAAGATATCGATGCTCTTAATATCCGTCACCCGGATGTAATCTGCAAAGCAACAGAACATATCGACGAAATGATAGAATTAATCAAGCAAATCGAAAAAAACGGACACACTTATATGGCAGGTGGAAACCTTTATTTCGATATTTCAACTTTCCCGGATTACGGAAAACTTGCAAATTTAAATCTTGAAGAACTAAAAGAAGGTGCCGGAAAACGCAAAGAAGTCGTTATCGATTCAAACAAAAAAAATCCAGGCGATTTTGTTCTGTGGTTCACAAAATCAAAATTTGAATCTCAGGCAATGACATGGCCTTCTCCGTGGGGTCAAGGTTATCCGGGCTGGCACATTGAATGTTCTGCAATGAGCATGAAATATCTTGGAAAACATTTTGACATTCATACAGGCGGAATCGACCATGTTCCAGTTCATCACACAAACGAAATTGCACAAAGTGAAGGAAGTTTTTCAGAAGAAGAACGCAAAAAAGGTCCATGGGTAAATTACTGGCTTCACAACGAATTCCTTGTAATCGAAGGCGGAAACAAAATGTCAAAATCACAAGGAAATTTTTTAAGACTTCAAACGATTTTAGACAAAGGATACAATGCGCTCGACTACCGATTTTTCCTTTTGAGCAGCCACTATAGAAAACAAATTTATTTCAGCTGGGATGCAATGGATTCTGCAAAAAACGGTAGAAACAATCTCATTCAAAAAATCGTAAAAACTGCAAATAAAGCGAATATCCAGCTCGAAAACGAAAAAATTTATAAAAAAGGTCAGGCAAAAGACACAAACGGTCTTTCAGAAGGTGCAAAAAAATATCTTGACGCATTTATTTCATCACTTGAAAACGATCTTTTAACACCTGTTGCATTAAGTCAGATTTCAAAAATACTCAAGGATAATTCAATCGAACCAAAAGAAACTATTGAAGTCATAAACAGAATGGACAGCGTTTTAGGTCTTAAACTTATCGATGAAGCAAAAAAAGTACAGGAACTTTCCCAAAAACAGAATCAAAACGAACTAAAGAACAATTTATCAGACCCGGAAGCACAAGAAATTCAGGCACTTTTAGACGAAAGAAAAAAAGCAAAATCCGAAAAGAATTTTTCACGGGCAGATGAAATCAGAAAAATTCTTTCAGACAGAGGAATTACAATCATCGACACTCCTCAAGGAACAACATGGAAAAGAAACTGATTTTTACTCAAGATTTCAGTTTCTTTAAAAATGCTGTGTAACTTTTTCATTTAAAAGTGGTTATTATTTTATGGAAAGTGAGTTAGACGAAGCAAAACCTTTAGACGCATCAAACCCTTTAGATTTCAGAAAAATCTATGAAGAAACTATGCAGATGCTTTACAGAATTTCGTTCCGCATTGTAAATGATGAAGAAGCTGCAGAAGATTTATCTCATGATTCTCTGATAAAAGCAAATGAAAAACAACTTAAATTTCCTACAATAAATGATGCAAAATTTTGGTTAATCCGCGTAGTCAAAAACGCTTCTCTAAATTATGTTAAACGCAAAAACCGTGAACGCAAGGCATACCAGAAAGCCTTGTATGAAGATCACAGACAGGTTCTTTCAGGAGAAACCGAACTTCTTCAGTCTGAAATTATCAATGATGCAAGAACTGCACTTGATAAACTTCCAAAAAAACTAAAAGAAGCGCTAATCCTTAAAGAATACAGCGATTTAAACTACAAAGACATCGGGAAAATTCTTGGAATTTCAGAAGGAAATGTAAAGGTAAGAATTTTTAGAGCCAGAAAACAACTTGAACAAATATTAGGAGATGAAAATGAGTTCCTGCCCAACTGACGATATTCATTCCATTTACTTAGATAACGAACTTCCGCCTGTTTACGCAAATCAATACGAACAGCATTTAAAAATCTGCCCAAAATGCGAAGCGAAACTTGCTTTGCTCAAAAAAAATCATTTTGCCTTACAGTCTGACGCGCAAAACATCTGCCTTGACAAAATTTTTCTTGACGACAGTTTTGAACGGCTTAAAACAAAACTTCGCTATTCAAAAAACACAGATTTAAAAACAAAAAGAAATTTTCAGTTTACAAATTATATAATTCCGGTTGCGGCAGCAGCTGCTGTTTTTGCCGCCGTAATTCTTCCTGTTCAATTTACAGAAAAAACAGGTCAAAAATCTGAAAATTCTAAAAATTTTGCAAAAATAACGCCGATTGAACGCCCGCAGAACACTCCACTGTCTTCACAAAATGTCGTAATTAATGGTAATCTTTATAACGACCTTACCCAAAATGTGAATATGTCGCCTTCTTCAAATTTAAAAGATGTTGAAGTGTTCCGTCCAAATTTTAATTCTGAAAACAACATCACAATTCAGATTAAAGTCCCGGACATCATGGGTCAGGAACAAAAAACTATGGAAATAAAACTGCCTCAAGCGTTCTTCCAAGGATATTTACGGTGAATCAGACTCAACCATTAAATTATTTCTTCAGAAAATTTCCTGTACTCCGCTGGATAACAGGGTTTCTTTTTCTTGCAATAATAATTGCATTTTCAATTATATTAAGTTTTAAAACAAAACCTGAACCCAAAATTTCATCCCTCACGCCAGTAACAGGCTCTCCGGGAGACTTAATCGTCATTAAAGGTGAAAATTTTGGTTCATCAAAAGACACAAATTATGTAGAATTCGAAGGTAACAACGGCAGAAACAGGCTGACTGCAAGTTCAATTCTCTCATGGAAAAACGAAGAAATAAAACTCATCCTTCCGCCAAACATTCAGGATGGACTTGTATATGTCGGGAACAAAGACACAAAATCAAATCCTAAATTTTTTGCAAATGCTGCGTTTCTTCCCCAGGAAAATACAGAAAATTCTATAAGCCAGATTCCGCAAATTCTATCATCTTCAGAAAATTCAAAAACAGGAATCGGCAAAGTGCTCAAACTTTTCGGAAAAAACTTCGGGCACACACGCGAAAAATCAAAAGTTTATTTTTCATGCGAACGGGTCAATCCTGACAAAAATTCAAAAAAAGACGAAAAAAAACAATCTCTGGAAATTTCATACATTTTTGCAGACGAAGACAATTCTGACTACATTTACTGGTCAGACTCAGAAATCCATGTCCGCATTCCAGATGGAGCTTCTTCAGGAAAAATATATGTAGAAACATTAAAAGGACTTTCTCCTTCCTACAACATAAAATTAAATTCAAAAACAGGAACAAAAAAATTCATCTCACCTAAAACTTATGTCGTAAAAGTTGAAGTCGATATAGTTGATTCTTCTACAGACAAAAATTCTTCAATAATTATCCGCTGTCCACGCCCGGTTATTTCAGTCTCACAGCCGGAAGTCAATATAATAGAATTTTCACCTGAACCTGTAATCCAGAATTTTCAGCACACAGTCATTCATCAAACATCTTCAGAGCGCTCTGCAATTCAAAAAAAGAAATTTTCACAAAATTTTGCAGTAACAACCTACGAAACACTCACTTCAGTTATAGAATCTCAAGTTGAAAATTATACGCCAGACACGATAAACTACCTCGAATACGCACTCGAACCTGACTATATTACACCTTGTGATGACGAAAAAATAATTTCCCTTGCAAAAAAAATCACAGGAAAAGAAAAAAATCCTTATACAAAAGCAAAACTTATTTACAATTATATGCTTAATAATTTTACACTTCTTTCGCAAACAAGATCTGAAAAAACATCTTCACTCGATATTTTAAATACAAAAACAGGAGATGCCTACGATTTTGCAGTCTGCTTTACTTCACTTCTAAGAGCCTCAAGAATTCCTGCATTAACAGATAGCGGAGTTTTAATCAATCCAAACCTAAAATCACAGAATCACTGGTGGACAGAATTTTACATAGAAAATGTCGGCTGGATTCCGTGTGACATTGCGATTGCAGCAGGACTTTCTTACCAGACTTGGGTAAAAGACATCAATGTAAAAGAATTTTACTTTGGAAACCTCGATGCACAACACATAACATTTTCACGAGGATTTAACGATATAAAAGCAGGTTTTTCAAACAACAAAACAGTATACAGACCAAAAACATTTGCCCTACAATCAATATGGGAAGAAGCCTCAGGTGAAAAAATAAAATACTCCTCATATTGGGCAGATCCAGTAATAATCGGTGTATACTAATCTAAGCAAAATTACCTTTAAGAATTTCTATTTTTAGAGGTGAACTAAATAAAAATTGCCTTAACTGGCATTAAAATTTTTGGAGGAAAAATGATTAAAGTTCTTTCAGTCGGAGGTTCAATCGTAGTCCCTGACAATCCTGACACGACTTTTCTTTCTCAGTTCATCAACATGGTAAAAGAATGGCTTTTAGAAGACAATGAACGAAAACTTATTTTAGTAATCGGAGGCGGCTCTCCTGCAAGGGTTTATCAGAATGCCTATTCCGATGTCATGCAAAAAACAGATTCGACACCAATTCAAAACGATGCTGATTGGATTGGAATTATGGCAACACGACTTAATGCTCAACTTGTAAAAGCATCATTCGGTTCATTATGTGAAAATGATGTTGTGTATAATCCTACCGAAAATATAAATTTTTCAGGAAGAATTCTTATTGCAGCTGGCTGGAAACCAGGTTTTTCAACAGATAATGACGCAGTTCTCCTTGCTGAAAAATTTAACGCAAAAACACTCGTAAATCTTTCAAATATCGAAAAAGTCTACACTGATGACCCGCGAAAAAATCCTGATGCAAAACCAATTGATTCAATTTCATGGAAAGATTTCAGAAAAATGATTGGTGATGACTGGACTCCAGGAAAAAACTGTCCTTTTGATCCTATCGCATCAAAAAAAGCCGATGAATGTAATATGACAGTTATCTGTGCAGCCGGAAAAAATATCGATAACATCAAAAACATTCTAAACGAAAAATCTTTCATAGGAACAAAAATCGGTAATTAATTTCCAAACAAAGAATCTGAAAATTTCAAATCTTAAAAGAGAATTTCTTAAAATCTCCATGAATTTTCAGATTCCGAAGTTCATTCTTATGCTCATCTGATACACGAAAACTTTCAAGTGCCTTCTGAATTGCCTTATTATGCGTCCACGGTTCAAGTTCTTGCTCCTTTATAATTTTCAATGCAGAAGAATATTGTTTTGCTAACGCAGTAGCAAAAAACCATGCAATCATCATCTGTACATAATATTTTTCACTTTTTATATCTGAAATTATATATAATTTATCTTCCGAAAAGTCAGAATCTAGAAAATAATTCATCATCATTCTAATTGAAAACCGAACTTTATATTCCTCATCGTCCCCCGAAGAACACCATTCTACAATTTTAGGGAAAATTTTTTCTTTATTTTTTTGAAAAATACACGGAGAAATCTGATCGCAAGTTGCCCAATTATCAATATACGGGAAAAATTTTACCAATTCAGTAACAAGAAAATCATAATCCTTAATCCAAGAAAAAAGAAATCCGTGTATCTGATTTTCTTCAAAATACTTATGCGGAAGTTCAGAGAAAAATTCTACATATTTATTTTCATTAAAAATTCTTTTTGCCATCAAACGAAGAAAAGGAGTTCTAACTCCAATAATTTTATCCGCCTCCACAGATGGAATCAATTTCTCCTGAAATTTTTTATACTCCATATCCTGATTTTTTAAAAGTTCATCAATAATCTCTTGCATTCCTCAACTCCAATAAAAAAAGAGCCTCGTAGCTTGTGTTCAATAACAAATCCTAAAATAAATATTAGATGGAAAAAAAAGTCTGGCAGCTTGTGCTTAATAGCAAATCCGTTAAAAAAAATCATAC
>JAEDFA010000088.1 GCA_016293005.1 Treponema sp. | reverse complement strand
CAAACTTTAGGTAAGATAAAGCCGCGCTATCTTAGCGGTTTTATCTTACACTCCTCCTTCTGATTCATCAGTTTTTTCTGAAACATCAGATTCTAGATAAGACTCTTCCTGTGAAGATTGTTCCTTGAAAGGTTCTTCATTTGAAGGCTGTTCGGGTGCTTCAGAAGATTCCGTCTGTTTTAAAAGAAGAGAATTCGTTTCTTCATCGATTCGTGAAATCTGTTCTCCTGCAATCTGCTGAAGATCCATTGAAAAATCTTCAATAAGTTTTGGTTCAACGCTTGGTTCTGGAGGTAACTCTGAATAAGTTGCAAAATAACTGTTTACAGGAATGATTTTCTGTCTTCTCAAGTCAAGATTCTGGAGATTTTCAGGAATAATCGAATCTGCAACTTTTTTACTTTCTCCGTCGCGCAAAGAAGCTTCAAAATATTCTACAAAACCGAATTTTTTTGACGCTTCGTCGATATTGCTTTGAAGTGTACGCATATAAAGCTGAAAAGAATCCCCTATTTGCTTACAGTTTTCTACTTTTTCTTCGATTTCTTTTATTGCTTCATCAGAAGAATCAACACTCTTACTTTCAACATCTGCTCTTCCGGTTATTTTCATTGCATCCTGAGTCTGCTTATAAGAAAGATAAGTATTATGAGCCGTAGAATATTCTGCATAAGCGTTTGTAATCTGAGTAATTAAATCATTTCCAGTTTTTCTGTTGTCGCGGAAAGACGCTTCGATATCCTGATGCCATTTATTGAGATAACTCATTTTCTGGTCGTTAATATTATTGTAGATTTTTAACCGTTCAACTCGAGTTTCATTCATAAGGTTATTAATCAGCGGCATGAGAACTTCTTCTTCTATTTGGTTGATTCCAAACGGCATAATAGTTCTTGTATTGTCTTCTGCGACCCAGTTTTTATTATAAATGTCATATTTTACTTTTGAGCTTTCTTTTAATTCAAATGGTTTATAAGTTTCTACACAGTCTGAATAATTGAAATTCGTATCGCGGATTCGCGCAAGTTCGTCTGCTTCAAGTTGAGCAGAATACTGATTGTACCCAGATTTTAAAACCGCCGCGAGAATCTGATTCGTGTAATCAAGAAGACTTGAAGTTGAACTCGTTTTTAATTTTGAAACAATCTGAACGGAATCTCCAAGTTTTTTAATCAAAGTTTTAAAATAATTTGAATTTCCACCGCTCGTATTTTTTTCAAGTTCTTTTTTTAATTCACTGATATTTGTAAAGGTTTCAAGTTTTGATTCAAAATCTTCTGTATCAAAAACTTTTACGACAGGTTTATTATTTGTATCTGTCGTCGAATACTCGTCTAAAAATTCGTCTTCTTTACTCTGAGGCGGAACTACAGGAAGAGAAACTGAACGAGTATCAGAATCTGTCAAAAGATAACTGATATTTCTTACTTCGCGGTCGATGTTTCCCATATAATTATGCATTGTGATATTCTGAACGCTTTTTGAATAAGAACTTGTATCGATTTGTTCAGCATCTTCGTTTCCTTCTACAATCGGAATGTTATTTAAATTTTCTTCAAGATTGAAAAGAGATTTTTGAAGTTCTTTTGGCTGATGCAAAACTGAAAGACTGAAATTTGTGTTCGGCATAGTTCCCGTGTGGTCTACAACAAAACTTTTTCCTTCAAACGGAACTCGTGTCGCAACCGGAATATATGCAACTCCAAGTTTTGAAACTTTATAATCGCGCCTTATATTACGCTTTGCCTCTTCAAAAGACTGCACATTCTGTTCAAAATTATCAAAATCTTTTTTTGCTTTATTCTTTTTTACAAAATTTACAATTGCCGTAATTAAAAGTCCCAGAAAAATACATCCAAGAATTACAGCAACTGAAAGCAACTGAAGGAAAAAAGTAACAATGCCGCCAATTAATGCTGTAAGCGAAACTGAACCCGTTGCAATAGAAATAACTTTATGCTTTTTCTGCCTTTCTTGAGAAGAATTTTTGTTATTAACCGCTTCTTCGATTTTATTTTCCAAAGCGATTTCTTCTTCTACGATTTTTTCTGCCGCCTTTTTATAATAATCAAAAAGAATTTTTGCCTCATCTTCATACACATTTGAGGATTCTTTAAAAATTTTTCCAGTCATTTTATCTCCCATAAAAAGTCAAGAATATTGTTTCAACAATCGATTGACTTTAAGATGCGTTTTAATTTATTTTCTTAATAATTTTCTTTGATTTACTAAATTTGTAAGTTCTCTGATTTTTACATCAAGTTCTGAAGAAGACAAAGAAGATTCAATTATATCATTTGCAAGAATCATAAGTTTCATTTCTAATTTTAATGACGCTTCTGAATCAACCGGCGAAAGATATTTTATATCGTCGCAGATTTTCTTTACAGATTTTTTTTGATTTTCAAACTCGTCTTCCCACATATCAGTTTTTAAATTCAACATATCAAAAGAAGATTTTAATTCAGCAATTTTTGAAAGGGATTTTTGCTCTTTAGCCTGAACATTTCCTATATGATTTCCTGCAGAATATCCGAAAAAAACGAATATCGCAGCCAAAAAGAACACAACCAATTCTACAATGACAGAAATTCGGATATTTACAACTTCTGTCAAACTCAAAACTGCAAAAGCAATGGCGACAATTTCAAAAATTATCACAGAAATCCAGATGTGAACTGTTGAAGTAATTTTTGTGTCAATATTTTTCAATGTTATCGAACTGAAAAAAAACGGAATAAAAAACACAAGATAACAAATTGCAATATCTATCCAAAAGAATTTTTCTGCAGAAGATATGCTTTCACTTGAAATAGGATAATTAAAAACCAAAAACGCAGCGCCGACAAGCAAAAAACCTGCAATAAATAAAAAGATTTTAAAAACATTTAATTGTTTACTGTTCATAAATCACTCCCAATATAAAAATCACCTAAAGTTTATTTCCGCAATTCGGACAAAATTTTGTACCAGAAGGAACTTGAAAACCGCAGCGAGAACATAAACTGCCATCTAACATATTGTTAACTGCATTCTGAGTTTGAAGGCTTGCCCCGCAAACAGCACATCGTTTTGCATTTTCATCATTATCTCTTCCGCAAACTGGACACGGATTATAAGGATCTCCGCAATGAGGACAGAAACGATTATTTGAAGGAAAACTTTTTCCGCACCTTGAACAGAAAACAGTTGCTTTCTGATTTATTGGCGAACTTGAAGAATTTTGAGCAAAATTGCCGTTTCCGTTAGGCATCATCATGGCGCTTCCGATTCCTGCATTTCCTCCAAGACCACCGCCCATCATCATTGCAGCTCCCATCATACCAAGACCGCCCCGACTGTTTTCAACTGCATTATTAACTGCACCGAAGCCCTGTTTTTGCTGCCATGTGTAACCGGCGATATTCTGTGCACTTCTGTCGCTCATTGCATCTGAAATCTTTTTTCCGTCAGGAGTTGAAGTATCCAAATCAACAGAAGTAACATAAAACCCTGTAAGCTCAAAACCGTATTCATCCCAGAACTGTTTTAAAGGCTCTGAAATATAAGTTGAAAGCTGATCAAGATAAGCGCCAATCTGCATAATTCCGACACGATTTGCCGTCATATAAGTAACGATTGCGCTGTTTGTTTTTGCAATTAACGGTCCCATAAAATGATCTGTAAGCTGAGCAGAATCGAAAGAATTTAAAGTTCCAACAAGTTTTACAAGAAATTTTTCTGCATCACGAACTTTTACACCGTAGCGGCCTTTTGCAATAATTGGAAGCATCTGCGCATAGTCTGAATCCATAATTCGAACAGGCGTTGTAGTCCAGTCAATTGTTAAAGGAACTGCTTTATTTACAAACCAGATTTCAGCCGTAAAAGGATTTTTCTTTCCGAACGGAATACCGAAAAGATTGTGCAAAACAGGAAGATTTTCTGTAGAAAGAGTATGTTTTCCAGGACCAAATTTTCCGATTATCTGACCTTTGGAAAAGAAAACAGCCTCCTGACTTTCCCTTACAATTAATTGTGTTGCAGTTGTTAAGTTTTGCTCAGGATATCTCCATGCAAAAATATCATTACTTTGAGGCTGCCACTCCACGCAATCGATAAAAGCCATAATATCTCCAAAAAAATAAAATGATATTTGAAATCTCTAAAAAACTGAATTTTTAGAAATGCTCATTTTTTAATTTTATAACACAAATTTAAAAAATCAACAAAAATAAAAGACTAAAACCTAGTAAAACAGCGACTGTGAAAAAAAACAAAAAAAAATTTAAAATACGATGCAAGAATCTGCTTTTAGGTATAGAATAAAAAACTGAAAATAAAATTCTGATATAAAACGGAAGGCAAAATGGAAAATAAAATTATTTTAAAAGCAGAAGATTTAGACGGTTATCTTACAAAAGAAGATCAAAGCGATTTAAACGAACTGGAAGTGCTGTTCAAAGAGACTATGCAGTATTTTGAACCAAAAAATGAAC
>JAEDFA010000028.1 GCA_016293005.1 Treponema sp. | reverse complement strand
TTCAAGGGTTAAAATCTTAAATTTAGTAGAATTTTGTATAATTTTTCAGTAGAATACTAAGTTGAAATTTGATTTTTTTTGAGGAATTTTGATGAGTTACAAATCAGTAGATCCAAAGGCAAATTTTCCTAAACAGGAAGAAGAAGTTTTAAAGTATTGGAAAGAACATGATATTTTCAATAAATCTATAAGCCAGAGAGAAGGTGCAGAAGAATATGTTTTTTACGATGGACCTCCTTTTGCAACTGGGCTTCCTCATTTTGGACATTTTATTCCTTCAACAATAAAAGATATTATTCCGCGCTATCAGACTATGAAAGGCAAAAAAGTTGAGCGTCGTTTTGGCTGGGACTGTCACGGTCTTCCGGTTGAAAATCTTATAGAAAAAGAACTTGGAATTAATTCAAAACACGAAATCGAAGCATACGGAATCGACAAATTCAACGAAAAGTGCAAAGCGTCTGTTTTAAAATATACTGCAGAATGGCGTCAGACAATTACCAGAATGGGGCGATGGGTTGATTTTGATCACGACTATAAAACTATGAATCCGGACTATATGGAATCAATCTGGTGGGTTTGTAAATCTTTGTGGGATAAAGGACTTATTTACGAAGGAAAATATATTCTTCCGTATTGTCCAAGGTGTTCAACAGTTCTTTCAACTCACGAACTTGCGCAAGGCTATAAAGATGTTCAAGATCAGACTGTAACTGTTCGCTTTAAAATTACAAAAGAACCGGATGGTTTTGATGATTCTTCGCTTTCAAATGGAAAAACATATTTTCTTGCATGGACTACAACTCCGTGGACTTTGCCTTCAAATCTTGGTCTTTGTATGGGTCCTCAAATTGACTATGTAAAAATTCTTGATGTTTCTTCAGGTGATTATTACATTCTTGCAAAAGAGAGACTTTCTTCTTATTACAAATCAGAAGACGAATACAAAATAATTTATACAAAAAAAGGAAAAGATTTCATCAACACTGAATATGAACCTTTGTTCCCGTATTTTAAAGAATTAAAATCTAAAGAAAAATGCACAGAACTTTCAAAACAGCCTTGTTCAAGAGGCGCTTTTAGAATGTTTAATGCAGAATATGTTTCTACAGAAGACGGAACAGGTATAGTTCATATTGCGCCAGCTTTTGGTGAAGAAGACCACAAAGTTTTTGCAGGTTCTGGTGTTCCTGAAGTTGAGCCAATCGATGCAGAATGCAGATTTACAAAAGAAATTCCGGAATATCAGGGGCGTTTTGTAAAAGACTGCGATAAAGAAATCATTCAGCGTTTAAAAGCAGAATCAAAACTTGTAAAAAGAGATACAGTTGTTCACTCTTATCCTCACTGCTGGAGGTGTTCAAGTCCTCTTATTTACCGCGGAATTGGTTCATGGTTTGTAAAAGTTGCAGATTATCATAAAAATCTTTTAAAGGCAAACAGTCAGATAAAATGGCAGCCTTCACATATTAAAGACGGTCGTTTTGGAAAATGGCTTGAAGGAAGCCGTGATTGGGCTGTAAGCCGAAACCGTTACTGGGGAAATCCTATTCCAATCTGGAAATGTACAAATCCTGACTGTAAAGAAACGGTTTGTGTCGGAAGCCGTGAAGAATTAAAAGAATTAAGTGGAGTTTACCCTGATGATTTACATAAGCAGTTTGTAGATAAAATTACAATTCCGTGCAAAAAATGTTCTTCTGTTATGAAACGAATCCCGGAAGTTTTTGACTGCTGGTTTGAATCAGGTTCGATGCCTTATGCTCAGCAGCATTATCCATTTGAAAATAAAGATTATTTCGAAAGTCACTTCCCGGCAGATTTTATTTCTGAAGGACTTGATCAGACACGAGGCTGGTTTTACACTCTTACAGTTCTTGCAAGTCATCTTTTTGATAAACCTGCATTTCAGAATTGTATCGTAAACGGTCTTGTTCTTGCATCAGACGGTCGAAAAATGTCAAAATCTCTTAAGAATTACACAGACCCTGTAGAAGCAATCAATCGTTTTGGTGCAGATGCTTTAAGGCTGTTTTTAATTCATTCTCAGGTTGTAAAAGCCGATGACCTTCGTTACAGTGATGAAGGAGTTCGCGAAGTAATCAAAAATATTATTCTTCCGTTGTGGAACAGTTACAGTTTCTTTGTAACCTACGCAAATATCGATAACATTCAGCCTGACGGACATCTTTTTGACAATAAACTTCCTGCTAATCCTCTTGATGCATGGCTTTTGTCTATTACGCAGAAACTTATAAAAGATGTTACCTCTGGGCTTGATGATTATGATTTAAGCGGGGCTGTTGACCCAATCGTTCGTTTTATAGATCAAATGAATAACTGGTATATCAGACGAAGCAGAAGGCGTTTCTGGAAGTCAGAAAACGATTCAGATAAAAAAGAAGCGTATGAAGCGCTTTACATCGCTTTAAAAACTTTTTCTCAGGTTGCTTCTCCTTTTATTCCGTTTATTACAGAACAAATCTGGCAGAATCTTGCAACGCCTTCAGATAAAGAATCTGTTCATTTAACTGATTATCCTGTTTACAATGCAAAATGGCATAATGAAGAACTTGAGTTTAAAATGGCAACTGTTCAGAAAGCCGTTTCAATGGGACGCTCATTAAGAAATACATTCAATCTTAAAAACCGGCAGCCACTTTCTTCTGTTGCTCTTGTTACACGCGATGTAAATGAAAAACGCGTTCTTTTAGAGATGGAAGATTCAATCAGAGAAGAACTTAATGTTAAAAAAGTTGAATTTCACGAAAGGGAAGATGAACTTGTTGAATACAAGGCAAAGGCAAATTTCAAAGTTTTGGGAAAAGAACTTGGACCTTTAATGAAATCTGTTGCTTCAGAAATCGTAAAACTTTCTTCAGAACAGATTCAGTCTCTTCTCGACGGTAGAAAACTTTCAGTTGAAGTAAACTCTAAGGTAATTGAACTTGATTGTGAAAAAGTCATTGTGGAAAGAATCGAAAAAGAAGATTTAAAAGTCTTAAACGATGGAACTTTGACAGTCGGACTTGATTCAAAAATCACTGATGAACTTAAAAAAGAAGGTTATGTGCGTGATTTAATTCGCGGAATTCAAAACCTTAGAAAAGAGTCACTTTTTAATGTTACAGACAGAATTAGTCTTACTGTTTCAGGTGATGATGAGTTAAAATCGGCATTCACAATGTTTGAAGATTTCATAAAAGGCGAAGTTCTGGCAGAAAAAACTTCATTCTCGCAAAATATTGATAATCCGGTTGTCGTAGACGCTGATGATAAAAAATGGAGCATTTCTGTTGAAAAAGTGTAAATCATTTTTAATGGCAATATTTTTATTATTCTCATTTTTTCTATTTTCGTGCAAGACTACTGTAAATGTTTCAAACGAAGTAAATCCTCTTGATTTAATTGACAACAAAAGTTCTTTTTATATTTCGATTCCAGTCAGGCAGGATGTGAATTTAGTTCAAAAAATGATTAAGTCAAATGTTCCGTCTTTGAGCGATAAAAATGCTCTTGAAATTGCAGAGAGAACTCAAATCATTTATGCTGGATTAAATAAAAAACGCAAAAAAACTGAAATTCAGATTACAGGAAAATGTTCTATTCCAAAAATTGCCATTTCAAATGTTTTCACCAAAAAAAACGGCTGGCAGACTGAAGATTTATCTTTTCCCCTTGTTGAGAAAAAACAAAAAAAATATTCAGTTTACAGCCAGAAAGGTTTTGACATTTCTTTTCCAAATGAACATACCGCTGTTTTAGGACGCGATGTAAAAGAAATGATAGAAAATTTTCACTATCTTTCAAATCAAGAAAATGAATCTTCCTCTGTTCAAAAAGAAAACTTTGATTCTAATCGTCTTTCTCCTCAAATTCATCAATGGCTTTCTGATTCGTCAGAGGTTCGTTTTTATGCTGAAAAACCTCAATCTTTTCTTTCAACTTTAACTGGAGCGGCGCTTGATTTAAAACTTGTCTATGTAAAAGGCCTTATGGTAACGGATCCAAAAAATGACAGGCAATATCTTATGGATCTTGAATTCGAGTTTAAAAATCCAAAACTTGTGACTGCGGCAAGGGGAATTTTGACTTTGGCGCTTGGTCTTACTGATTCAGAAGTTTCTCAGCCAGAACCGAATCATCTTGTAATTTCTGATATAAAAATCAGCAAAGAACAGCTTTATAAAATTTTAGTGATTTAATATGAAGAAAAAAAATTTTTTATTGTTTTCTTTTATTATTTTAATTTTTTCAGCCTGTAAATCTTCAAGTGTTTTGATTCCCGGTTATGTTTCTGAGCAGAAAAAGTCGATTTATGTTGAATATTTCAATATTGCAGAAGCGTATTGCGACCTTGAAAAATACGACAAGGCAGTTGATTACTATAAAAAAGCGATGCTCAGTAAAAATTTAAAATGGTCTTCGTATTATAAACTTGGACGATGTTATGCGCTTTCAAAAAAATGGCCTGAAGCAAAAACGGTTTATGAAAAACTTCTTGAGCGTGATCCGTCAAATATCAATATAAAACTTTCCCTTGCATATATTTCTGCAATGTCCGGCAATATAGAAGAAGCGGAAAATTATTATCAAAAACTTTATGCAGATTTTCCCGACAACGCCGATATCATTTCAAATTATATAAATATTCTTTTGGTTCAAGAAAAATTAGATGAGGCTGAAAATTTAATTTCTGTTTTAAAAGAAAAATTCCAAAACGATAAAAATGTTTCTGAGTTTGAGAAAAAACTGAATGAATTAAAAGAAAAGCAAACTCCGGTAGAAAACTTAGACGAAAATTCAGAAAATTCTTTTGAAGATGACGATAAATCAAATCTTTCATCTTGAAATATTAACTTTTATGAAAAATCTTTAGCATTAATCAGGCGTTTTCGCGTAAAAATTCACGGTATTTTTGAATGTCAATGTGAAAACCAATTATTTTTGAATCAGAATCTTCTTCGGCTTTTAAAAGCGCTTCGTGTGCTTCATTTATAAGGCGTTCAGAAGAAATTACTCTGTTGGCCCGTGAAGAAAGTCCAATTGAAATTTCGTTTAGTCCGCTTTCTTTTACATCGTTTTTGAGATTATAAAGAAGTTTTTCACAGATGTTTTCTGCGTTTTCAATTGAAACATTTGGGCAGATTACGGCAAAACCTTCGTTTAAGTATTCAAAAATCTGTTCTTTAAACTGAAAGAAATTTAAGAGCGTTGTTTTTATATTGGAAACAGCGTCATCTGTATAAATCAGACCGTTGATTTTTATTAGAATAAGAGTTAAATCAAGTTCACAGCTTCCGCATTTTTCAAGTTCATTTTTAAGGCATGATTGTAAAAATTCATTTTTTACAAAGCCTGAATTTTCTGAATACAAATCACTTTCATTTTGGGAAAAAGTTATGTTGTTCTCTTCGTATGGAAGAATTGTAGATTCGTAAAGATTTTTATAACTGTTTTTTTGATTTTCGCTTTCTCTTTCAAATGTGTTTTCTATTTCAGAATATTCTTTTGAACCTTCATTTTTTTCTGGAATTTCTTTCGTTTCAGGAACTGCTTCCTTTAACATCGCTTCTTCCTGTTCAGGTTCGTCTTTTTCTAAAGAAATTTTTTCATCTGAATTTTCATCATTTGAAAGAGATTGTTTTGAATTTTCGTTTTCTTCTTTAGAAAAAAGTTCGTCAGTTTCATTTTCTGAAAAATCATTTTTTAAATTTTCAGTTTTTTCAAAAGTCTTTGTATTTTTCACAAGAATGGCTAAAATCATTGTAATAACGGTCGTAAATAAAATCAGAAGAAATGATTTTTTCCCGTAATGAACGACAGTTTCTGGTGAAAGAGTATATACGGCTGCAGAAATTGTATAAATATCAGAATGAGTATAGATTTTTTTTGAAAAAGTTCTTGAAAAATGCGAATTTTCTTCTTTTGAAAGGTCGATGTTGAAATCAGGATATGCTTCAATTTTAGAAGAATTTTTTTCAATCAAAATGAATTTAAAATCTGAAAAATTAATTTCGCTGTTTTCAAGACTTGCATTTTTTATGTCATTTTTGAAGAAATTGAAAAGTTCATTAAATTTCTGTTCGCTTGAATAGCGGGCGTTTTTATTTTCCCGGTAAATGTTAAATCCAAAATAAAAAAGAGAAAGTGCAAAGATTACCGAGATTACCGAAGTTAAAAAAATTACGCTGTTTTTTTTCATAATGATTCTATTAACCTTTCTAATGATTTTGCCGCTTTTACAAGAAGTTCTTTGTAGGAAACATTCTTATTTTCTTTTTTTGTGCGTAAAAAAGAAATATACGGTAAAAGGGCTGTTTCAAAATCGGAATTAAAAAATAATTCAGGATTTCTAATTAAATTTTCGGTATTTTCTTTTAAAATTTTACTGAAGATTGAGAAATTTATGCTTGAAAAAAATATCTGTGAGTTTTTTTTAGTTTTTGATTGTAATGTTATTATGTTTTTTTCTGTTTTGGTTTCATAGTCGCTATTTTTTATGACTGAAAAAAAAGAAGATTTATATTGATTTAAAATTTCTGTGGTTTTTATATTTTCTTCGTTTAGTTCTGTTTTTGTTCTGTACATTAAAGATGTAAACTGTTTTTCAAGCGGAGAAAATTTTGTCTGGTTTTGCATAAAAATGTCATCGAGGTAAGAACCTTTTGCATACGGTTTGTTGTTTTTGAATGAAAAATCTGAAGCGAAAATCTTGATTTTTGAAAAACCTGCTTTTATTGCAAAATCTAAGGCGCATATTGTAACGGTTCCGCTTCCTGAATTAAGTTTTAAAATATTGTTTGTTGAAGAGGTTTTTTCAGCGTAGAGTGTAAGAGGGTGCCCTGATGAAAAGAAAATATTTTTATTTTTGTTTTTTATTATTTTTTCCGTTATTAACGGATTTGATGCGTAATCCAAAATGAAAAGCGTTTTTTTGTCAATTTTTTTTGTAAAATGTTCTTTTGAAACAAACTGACCGTCAACTGAAACTACCGCATCGCAGAAAATATTGTATTTTAAAAGAATTTTATAGGAAGTGTCTGTTGCTATTATAAAATTTTCGTTTTCATTCTGAAGGCTTTTTACCGTTTCATCAAGACTCGGTCCTGCGGCGATAATGCAGGCAGTTTTTCTTGTATCGATGAAGATTTTTTCCTGTTTTTTTTTCAAAAAAATATTTTTTATAATGTTTTTCTGCCAGATTTTCCCGAAATGAGATTGCGTTGAAAAATCAAGTGAAATTTCTTTTAATACAGAATCAAATAGTTTTTTAAAATTTTCAAACTCTGTTTCGTTTGCATTTTTCCATGAAGGAAGAAAAAGTGCAGAAAGTGTTTTGTATTTTGCCGGAATATAATTTTTTTTTAAATCGGTTGAAAAATTTTTAAAAGTTGAAAAAATTACGGATTTTTCAAGTGAAGAAAGAATCTGAAAGTTTTCTTTCAAAAAATTAACATCTTCTTCATAAAAATCCGCTGCAAGAATTTTTGCCGATGGAAATTTGTTTTTAAGCGCTTCAATGTGAAAGCCCGCTCCAAGTCCGAATACAACGAAAAAATCAGCGTCATCAATTGTGTTTATAAAATTTTCAGCTTCTTTTTTGGGATTGTATTTTGAATGAACTGGTTTTCCTGAGTTAAAAAGCGGAATTTTTACTTTATCGTTTTTAAAAAAATCATTTGAATATAAAATACTCATAAAATTAAATCCTTTGATTTTTTTATAAGTTTATCATTTTTTTCATTTAAATTTTCAATTTTTTTTATTTTTTCATTTTCGTCTAAAGTTTTTTCAATTAAAATGCTTTCAAGCGGGAATGTGTTTCTTATGAAATCTAGATTATTTTTCTGAGATTCAAGAAAAAAAAGCATTTTCTCTTTAAAATCAGAGTTTTTTTTGTAATCAGTTTTTTCTATTATAATTTTTTGCGGATTTTTTGTAATGATTTTTTCTGCATCTGAAAAATTTATGTTTTTTATAAAATTAAGGTGATTTTTGTAATCGAAATTGTCTGAAAGTCTGAAAACTCTTTTTTCAAATTTTTTTGAATTTGATTTAAACCAGTTTTCATAAATTTTTAAAGATTCTGAATTAAACATTTTTTTTGAAAGGGTTGTCATTCTGTTTTTAATTTTTGTTTCATTCTGCATGTCTAAAATTTCAAGATTGTTCGGATTTGCATGCTGAAATGATTTTGATGGAAAAAGGTCAAGTCCTGAAAAAAATATATTTTTGTCCGTTAAAGTTAGCGCAAGAATTAATGCTGTTCCTGAAACAGTGCCGTTTCGTTCTGCCTTTATGGCGGGAATTTTGAAAATATCGTGAATTTCTTTTTCTTCTGGATAATCTTTTTCGTAAAAAAGCGGAATTAGGGGATTTTTTTCAAGAATATTTTTCTGACAGCGCGCTTCCATCGAAATAATTAGCGGAATGTTGTATTTTTCAAGCGCTGAAATGTGTTTTTCTGCGTAATAGCCGCCGTCTGTTGAAAGAACTGCATCAGGAATTATCTTATTGTAAAGAAGACATTCAAGCGAAGAGGATAGGGCGATGAGAAAAAAATATTGTCGGAAGGCTTTTATTTTCTCTATGGAATATTCAAGGCTTTCCCCGCTTGCAGTTATGAGAATATCCTGACTTCCTTTTTTTATTGTAAAAATATTTTGCGCGTATTTTGAAAAAATTATTTTGTTTTTAAACCATCTTGAAGAAAAATAGTTTCGGGTTACAAGAAGCGTTTTTGAAAAATCAAGCTGTTTTTTTATTGCAAAGTGAACTTTTTCTGAAATTTCTGGGAACGCATTTTTAGATGCTGGCCATTCGATGAAGAGGCTTGAAAAAAAGTCTTCTTCTTTAAAAAAAGATAGTTCCTTTTGAAATTGGTTTTCGTTTTCAAAAAAAATTGTCTTGTTTTTACTGTCATTGTATGAATCAAAAAAATGAGTGTATCGTATGATTGTAAGAGGAATGTTGTTGAATTTCTGATTTAAAAAACGAACTGCGTAAGGAATGCACGGTTCAAGGAAAAAAATTCTTGAAGGGCGAAAGTCATTTTTTATATTTTTAACAAAACGCTCCGCTTCTTTTTCTGGGTCGTATGCTGAATTTAATTTTATTCCGTTTATTTCTGCATAAAGACTTGAATTTTTTGCTTTAAAAAAATTTACTGATATTTTCATAAATGAATTGTCCATGAAAGAAAAATTCAGATTTGAACTTTTCTTTCATGGAATTTGATTTTTGAGTGTGAAAGTTCGAAATAAATTCAAAAATTACACTATTCTTTTTAAACTTATGGGATAACCCAACTTTAGATGCCTTTATTTGTTTATAAGACCTAATTCATCGAACAGTTTTTTATAAGTTTCAAACTGCTCTGATGCTGCAAATTCCCTGATTTTTTCGTCAGGAAGACTTTCAAGAAGTTTATCCATATAAAGAAGAACAGATTTTACATCATTTTTGATGTCTTTTGAAAGTTCATTATCATTTGTTTCTTCAATTTGCGTTAAAGAATTGTCTTCTGGATTTTCGATTTCGATTGCATCTTCGATACTTACGCTTGATTCTGGAGTAGTAAAATCGCTTCCGCTTTCTTCACCGAAAGTTTTTTCAAAGACATTTTCTTCAGGTTCTGTAAGACCTTCTGTAATTGATGCAACAGTCGGAATTTCATCCTGGATTTGTTCAAGGATTTCTGGATTTCCTTTTTCTTCCTGTACATCAACTACTTCTTTTGTATCATCTTGAACTTGAGAAAGATTTTCTTCAAAAATATCTTCAGTTTCTGTTTTATCGCTTGAAGAATCGTCTAAGTATTCAGTTTCTTCTGTTTCAGAAATTCCTTGAGAAACATCTTCAAGTTCATCTAGAGTTAAAGTGCCTGAATCTTCTTCAGAAACAAAAGAATCTTGTTCTTGCGTAATGTCTTCATCGTTTTTTGAAAGATAGTCGACATTTTCATCTGAAAGACTTTCCTGAATTGAAGGTTCTTCGCTCATAATTTCAGAAATATAGCCGTCACTTGAATCTTCTTCAAAAATATCTTTTTCGGCTTCTTTAACAACACTGTCTAAAGGCTTAAATTCATCGTCGCTCTGTTCTGGTAAAACCGGCTCTGAATCATTTAGAGGCGATTCTTCATTTTCAGTAGAATCAAAGATATTTTCATTAAACATTTCATCGTTGTTTGAGTCGCCTGAAGTTTCAAAAATGTCATCGTTTTCATTTTCAATTGTTTTTTCTGAAATTTCAATTTCATTTTCACTTTCTAAAACTGGTTCCTCATTAACTTCTTCTGATATTTCTTCCGCATTTTCTTCAATTGTTTCTTCTGAAAGAATTGTGTCATCGGCATTTGAAATTTCAGGGATTTCAATTACTTCATCAGATGGAATTTCGTTTTGTTCGCTTGAAGTTTCAGTTGTTTCTAAAAGGGTAGAATCTTCTGTTTCTTCGCTTGAAGAAGCTGATACGCTTTGAATGAAATCTTCATTGCTTGATGATTCTACAAACATATCATCCGGCGAGAAGTCTTGAACTTTTGGAATTGAAATTTCTTCATTTTCTTCTTCATCGATTTGGTTTAAATCTGGTTCTTCTAAAGATGTATCGTCTATGTCAATTGATAAATCAGATTGAGAATCAACTTCTTCCGGGATTTCAATGCTTTCATTTACGCTTCCAAACGGATTTTCATCGTTGAAATCCATCTCATTTTTTAACGAATCTTCACTTTCAGGAATCGCATTTTCTTCATCAGAAGAAAGAGTCGTTTCTTGATTTTCACTTGTTTCTTCGTTTACAAAATCTTCACTTTCAGGAATCGCGTTTTCCTCATCTGAAGGAAGAGAAGTTTCTTGATTTTCGCTTGTTTCTTCGTTTACAAAATCATCACTTTCAAGAATCGCATTTTCCTCATCAGAAGGAAGAGATGTTTCTTGATTTTCGATTGTTTCTTCGTTTACGAAATCTTCACTTTCAGGAATCGCGTTTTCCTCTTCTGAAGGAAGAGAATTTTCTTGAGTTTTATTTGGTTCTTCTTGAAAATCAAGTGCGGTTTCTTTTATGGAAAGTTCTTCGTCTACAGGTTCAACAGAATCTTCTACAACCGGCTCTTTTGTAACAGTTTCTTCTTGAGAATCTTTGTCATCTTCATAAATGTCTGAACTGTTTACGATGTTTGAAAGTTCGTCTCCTGAAAGTGCTATTGTTTCATCTGAATCATCAGACTGGAAAAATCCAGTGTTTTCTTTATTAGAATCTGAATATTCTCCTCCAGCTGATTTAGGGGCACTGGGATCTAAGAAATTGTGACTTTTTAATTCTGCAAAGTCGTTTTTAAGGGAATTAAGTTCGTTTTTAAGACCTGAAAGATCGTTTACAATTTGTTTTAAAAGGTCGTTGTTTACAACTGTTGAATCTGCAGGAACGGTTTGCGCTTGTTCTTGAGTTTCTTCAGTTTCGTGTGAAGTTGATTTAACTTCGTTTACAACAGGGGCAACTGAATCGTTTGTATCGTCTTCGGAAATTGCAAGGTCGTAATCGACTTCTTCTGATTTTTTTCCCTGCTTTACATTGTCTGTAACTGGAGTTTCTTCTGCATCTGAATCGATTCCAAAGTCGCTTAAGTCTACTTCTTCTGATTCTCCAAAATCGGTTGAAACTTTCTGTGAGGTTATGGATTCTTCTGCTTCTGTCTCAGAATATTCTTCTGAAGAAAGCTCATCTTCTTCTGTGATTTCGCGTACAGGAATTTCGTCCTGGGTGTTGTCTGTGAAATTTACATTTATGTCTAAAGCATCGTCGTTTTGAACATCGTCTTCTTTTTTAGAAGATGAGCCTGAAGAAGATGAAAAACCGTCATCCATAAATGCATCAAGATCGATTTCGCCGTCTGAACCTGAATCCATAAAGTCGTCTAGCGAAACTTCTCCATCGCCGGAAGAACTTAAAAAATCGTCTGCGCTGACTTCTGAAGATGATTCTGAAGAATCGCTCATAAAGCTGTCAAGGTCGATTTCGCCGTCTTCCTGTGAAATATCTTCAGAAGATTGTTCTAAGCTTTCTTCTTGTAAAGGTTTTTCTTCATTGTTTTCTTCTTGTGAAAGATCTTTGGTTTGTGTCATTTCTTCTGTGTTAAAAATGTCTTCTGAAATTGTATTTGCTTCGGATTCTGAAAGGGCATCACTTGGGTTTTCAAATGAAGTTTCATCAAAATCATTTATCTCTGGAAGGTCAATACTGGAACTGTCAAATGATTCTGTTTCTTCTTGAGGTGAAGAAACAGAATCTTGTAAAGCATCTTTTGGCGGTCGTTTTACCCATACACCGTAACTGTCTAATTCGTTTGTGTTATCTGTTGAATCACTCATACAATTCCTCTCTAAAGATAGTTTTATTCCTTGTAATTATCGGCAGAAAAAAGGCTAATCTTTAAGAAATTCTTCAAGAAAGTTTTTTTTGAAATTTCTCTTAAGAAACGAAAAAGAAAAGCGGTTTTTCAAAGATTTCTTTTATTATATCACGACTTTTTTAATAAAGGAAATAAAAAATTCTACCGAAAATATTTTTACAATGATAAAGTCAAAAATTTTATTTGCAGCATTCATCGGAACTTTTTTTTACACACTGATTTCTCTTATTGCAGGAAGAAACGGTCTGATTTGTTATTCTCATTTAAAAGATGAAAAAATCAGGATAAGCCTTCAGACTAGTCAGATTGAATCAATCAATAAAGAATTAAATTTTACGCTTACCGCTTTAAAAAATGATAAAGATTTAATCCGTTGTTATGCGCATAAACTTGACTATGTTCAGGATAATGAAAAAATCGTAAAAATACGTGGATTAAAACCTTTTCAGAATAATCTTTACGATCCGGGAACGGTTTTACGGCACACGGAAGAAAAATATATTCCTGAAAATATTTTAAAGGCAATCGGAATTATATTTTTTCTGCTTTCGTTCATGATTTTTATTTTGATTGATATTTTGAAAGGAAATATTTCTTTTAAAATTAAAAAAGAAAAAACTGTAATTCAGGGAATACCGGTTTATGAAATGCCTCAAATCTGATGAAAATTCCTGTGTTTTATGCGCAGAATTCTTAAAACAGGAAAAAATCGTTTTAATTCCGACTGATACTGTATACGGTTTTTCTGGTATTGTCGGAAAAACTGATGAAAAAATCAGAAAAATTAAGGGAAGAAGCGAAACAAAACCTTTTATTCAGTTAATTTCAAAAAAAGAAGATTTAAATTTAATCACTGACGAAAAAGTGCCGGAAGAACTTTTAAAATTCTGGCCAGGACCTTTGACTTTAATCGTGAAAGAAAAAAAATCAGATTCGACTGTCGCGTTAAGAGTTCCGGGAGACAAGTGGCTTTGCGATGTTATTTCTATGTGCAAAACTGCGATTTACTCAACGAGTGCAAACAGAAGCGGTTTTCCGTGCAAAACAAAGGTGAGTGAACTTGAAAAAGAATTTGAAAACGATGTCGATTTAATGGTTTTTGATGGAGATTTAAAAAATTCCATTCCTTCAACAATTGTAAGTGTTATTGACGGAAAAATAAAATTAATAAGGGAAGGCGCTGTAAAAATTAACGGAATTTAGAAAGGACTTTTTCGTGCCCAGAGAACTTTTATTTCTGTTTGAACAGGATCTTGATTCTGGTTTAATGTAATTGTATTTTTTATTCCTGAAAGACTGTCATCATCGTTGTATTGTAAAATCCATTCAATTGGTTTTGCAAAAGGCGCGATTTCAAGGGCATTTTTTCTTGGAAGTTCAGGATAAAAAGATGCATTTGAAGAACTTGTCTGCTTTATATGAATGAATGAGTTTTCGTCGATAGAAACATTTATGTTCATTGATGCTCCGTTTGTAAAAATTATGAAACCTCTTCCACCTCTAAGAATTACAATTTTGCTGATGTTTTTTTCACCTGTCCATGTTCCTGCAAGAATTTCGATTGTTACGGAAGAATTTTTTTTAGGTTCCTGTTTTTTTTCTTTAGGAGAATCGTCTTTGCTTTTTTGTGTGGAATTAAAAATTCCTTGAAAAAACTCTTTTGATTCCATAAGGATTTTGTAGTAGGAATCGTATTCTTTTTCAAAAATTTCTGTTTGTGAATTTTGTAATTTGTAGAAAATTTTACACTGCCATCTTCCGTTTGTTTCATCGATTTTTTTTATTGAAGCAAAAATTATAGAATTTTCTGATTCTAGCGGAATGTCTGTAAAATCTAAATTCTGAAGATTATTTTGTACGATAGTTTCTTTTTTTTTGAGTCGTAAATCTTTTGCGTTTGGGAAAAAATCTGAAATTTGTTTGAAAAACATGTCTTCTGTCATGTTAATCATGTTTTCGTCTGCATCGGATGAAAGAACTCCAAGAAAAACTATTTCCTGGCTTTGGGAAAACGAATATGTTTTTATGAAAAGCATGAGAAAAATAGAAATTTTTTTAAATTTTTTTATAAAATTCACTATTTAATAAGCCCTTTTTTAAATTCCCTTTGAATTTCACGCGATACATCTCTTTGCTTTATTGTTTCTCGTTTGTCGTATTGTTTTTTTCCTTTACAGATACCCAAAGTGACTTTTACGATTCCTTTTGTGATGTAAAAATTTAACGGAATTAAAGTGTAGCCTTTTTCTTCTGTTTTGCGGATAAGGCGTTTTATTTCTGTTTTGTGCAGAAGAAGTTTTTTTAGCCGGTCCGGATTGTGGTTGAAAATTGAAGAATAAGAATATTCGTTTATGTGAAAATTTCTAAGGAATACTTCACCGTTTCTGATTTCTGCAAAAGAATCCGGGAAAGAAAATGAGCCGTTTTTTAATGATTTGACTTCTGTGCCTTTGAGTTCGATGCCGCATTCTATTGATTCTTCTATGAAGTAGTCAAAATGAGCTTTTCTGTTTTCACCTATTATTTTTCTTTCTTCCTGCATGATTTTTAAGTATATACAAAACTTATTGTGCTTTCAAGAGTGAAATTTTTTTAGAATGTCACAAGATTTGTCTTTGAAATTTTCACCTCTTTAAAAATCGGGGAATGTGATGTATAATTTTTTTATGAGTGAATATATAAAGCCTAGAACAGTTTTTGTGGGCGGTAAAAACAATGTAAAAAAGGTCGGACTTGGCGGAAATGAGCCTGTTTCAATTCAAACAATGTGGAAAGAAAGCATAAAAGATGTTTACAAAGACAGCAAAAAACTTTCCGAAATCATAAAAAGAATTCAAAATCTTAAGGCTCTCGGCTGCGATATTTTGCGTTTTGCAGTTCCTGATTCTGAAAGTGCAAAATCGCTTTCAATAATTCAAGAAAATGTTTCTCTTCCGCTTGTCGCAGACATTCATTTTGATTATAAACTTGCTCTTGAATGTTTAAAAGGAAATGTAATCGCTTTAAGAATAAATCCTGGAAATATCGGAAGCCGCGACAGGGTTTTAAAAGTCGTAGATGCGTGTAAAGAAAAGGATGCCGCAATCAGAATCGGTGTAAATTCAGGAAGCCTTCCAAAAGATTTGTTTGCTCTCGTTCAGGAAAACAAAATGTCGCGTTCAGATGCTCTTGTTGAAACTGCAAGACGCGAGGTTGAAGTTTTTGACCAGTTGAATTTTTCAAAAGTTGTTGTAAGCATGAAGGCATCAAGCGTAGAAGAAACGATTCTTTCAAATCAGGCTTTTGCAAAAAAATTTGACATTCCGCTTCATATTGGAGTTACGGAGGCCGGACCTTTGATTTCAGGAGTTGTAAAATCTTCAATCGCTTTTTCGTCGCTTTTAACGCGCGGAATCGGAAGCACTGTCAGAGTAAGTCTTTCTTCAAGTATGGAAAATGAAGTTATCGCGGCAAGAGAAATTTTAAGCGCATGTTCTCTACGAAAAGAAGGAATTTCTATAATTTCATGTCCAAGATGCGGAAGAGAAGGTTTTGATGTTCACGGTTTTGTTCAAAGGTGGCAGGAAAAACTTTACTCAATAGAAAAAAAACTGACTGTCGCCATTATGGGCTGCATTGTAAACGGTCCTGGTGAAGGAAAAACTGCTGATATCGGAATTGCAGGAGCGGGCGATAAGGCAATAATTTTCAAAAAAGGAAAAATAAGTCGCACAGTTGATGCAAAAGATGCCGATAAAGTATTTGAAGAAGAACTTAATTCTCTTTTAAACTCTTAAAATTTATTTTCAGGCGATTTTATGAAATTTGCAAGGAATTTTATTGTTGTTTTTGCTCTTTTTTCTCTCGTGAACTTTTCTTTTTGTGAAGAAGATGTTTTTTTTGTAGACGATTTAAAATTTTATTATCAGGGAAAAACTGATTTTGAAGAATTAAATTATGGTTCGGCATTAAAAAAATTAAATGCGGCAAAAACTGAACGAATTAAAAAAAATCAGAATGAAATAAGAATTCTTGAAAATGCTTTAAAACCGGCAGAAGTAAAATACGCAGGTCCTTTAATTTCTGATAAAATTCCTGTTTTAAAAGAGCGTGAAGATTATGATGCCTTAAAAATTATAAGTCGCTATGAAAAAGTTTTTACGCTGGAATATTTTGAGGACAGCCCTGAAAAACTGCTTGATTATATAAAAAAATCTGAAAGCTTTCCCGAAGCGGATTATTTAATTTCACAGATTTACATAATCGAAGGCGAATATGACATTGCAATTGATTACCTTGAAAAGGCATACATGGCAAGCGATATACTTTCAATTCCTGATGAGAAATATGAAATTCTTTTTTCGCTTGCAGAAATTTATGAATTTCAAGGCGATTTTAACAAAATGGAAGAATATCTTCTTTTAATTCTTTCAAAAGAACCAATGTATAGAAACAAAAATCGGATAAATGCGCTTTTAAAATCGGTTTCTTCTCCTAAAAAAAATTGCGTAGAACAGTTTTTTAAACTTTACCGCGGAAATAATTATGACCTTTTAAAATCGTTTTTTAAATTGGGTAAATATTATAAAAAATCCGGAGAATATGAAAAGGCTTTGTACACGACTTCTCTTGGAGTTGCAACTGGTTTTACAAAAATTTTGAATATTGTTACAAAAAGAAATCCTGTTTTTGAGTATAAAGATTTAAAATCGCTTTTAGATGAAGTCTCAAATTATTCTGATATTGTTCAGTGGGGAATCGACAATTCTCTTTGGGAATCTTTTAACAGTTTTGCAGAATGCGCTTTTAAAAATGGAGACTCAGTTTTTGCTTCTACGCTTTATAAAATTCTTTCTGAGTCAAATCCTGAGCCTTATTGGAGAGAAGATGCAAAGTTAAAGGCGCAAGACCTTCTTTTTTAATAGTGAAGTCCAAGACCAATTGTAAGTTCGTATTTTGAAACATCATCACGCCAATGCTGGTCGAGTTTTCCTTTAAATCCTGGAATAGTTCTTCCTAAATCAACTCCAAAACTTGCGCGCACGACAAGACCTTTCCATTTGAGTGGAAAAACAAGAACTTCAAGCCCTGCGGTGTAAAAACCATCCTTGTAGTGAAGCGAGCGGTTGTTTACTTTATTATGAACAAGCGCAATGTCGATAAACGGAGAAAGCTGAAGTTCAAAATTTAAGTATTTGTCAAAGAAACCGATTTTTTTTATGAGTGGAACTTTAGACCAATTTGTAGTTATGATGTGAATTGGAAAATCGATGTTTAAAACTATTCCGCCGTTTACATCTGAGGCTTTTGTGTCTGACATTCCTGTTTCTTCTGCGAAATAAAGATCATCTTTGATTCCTCGAAGGCGTGAACCGATTTTTTTAGTGTCATTTAAATATGCAAACGCAAGAAAATCTGCATTTAAACCGATATATTTTGAATGTGTAAAGCCTTGAAATTCGGCTTCGATTCCAGGAATGAATTTTCCGCGGTAAATGTTGTAGGAAAAAGTCTGGTTTACATTTATGCTTGCGCCTTTACGGAAGTTTCCTTCCCAGTTGATTCTGGAGGTTGAAATTGTCTGCCCGATTACGATTTTTGGGCTCTGCAAGTCCGTATTGTCTTTGTGAATTCCGTCAAAATCCCAGTAGTAAACCATTTGCGTGTACGGCGTGTAGTAAAGTTTTCCCCAGTTTTCGATATCCTGAATTATAAGCGGAACTGAAATTTTTGCATCTTCTGTAAAATATGTGCCATCTCCGTAATATTTTGCTTTACCGTTTATATCTGCAATTTCGTAATCGAGATCTCTTATGAATGACTGGAAAAAATCGAACTTTATGGAATATTTTTCAAAAGGAAGTTCTGATGTAAGCCCGACTTTAAAATTCCATTCGGGTGTGTTTTTTCCGATTGTATATGAAAAAGAATGGTCGTTCGTTAAAACTTCTTTAAAAGGTCCTGCTTTAAATGGAGTTTCAAAAGAAAATGCAAGACCTGTCGTGTATTCCCACGGATCTTTGTCTGATTCAATCTGAAAATTGAGTTCTCCAGCCATTTCTTCTAGCGAACCTAAAAAATTGGTATCTTTTGCCTTTAATTTAAAAAGAAATCCGCTGTTAGAATCGAATTTTGGATATGGAAGGGCAAGAAGATGTTTTGCATCTTTTGTTTTAATAAAAACTTTTACAGGATAAATGCCTTCTTCTGTGGCTTCTAAAACTGAAAAATCGATGTTTATTTCTTCAAATGCCCTTGTGTTTTCAAGTCGCTGTTTTAAATCTTTTATGTAACCAAGAAGCTCTTCTTCATTTTCGAAAATTTTGTGGTAATCGACTTCAACTTTTGTTTTAAGAGGATATTCTCTCGTTATTCCCTGAATATCGTAGTGAGTTTCTGAAATTTGATATTGTTCAGTATAAGCAAAAAAAACTGAACAGAAAGCAAAAAGCGCTAAAAGAGCTTTTTTTGATGTTTTAAGTATTTTAATATGCACCTTTTCCTCTTAGGACAACCCAAATTGTTTTTATTATAATCCACATATCAAGCCAGATTGACCAGTTTTGAATGTAATATGAATCAAGATTGATTCTTTCTTCGTATCCGGTGTCTGATCTGCCTGAAATCTGCCACATTCCAGAAAGTCCTGGAGTGACAGTAAGAATATAATTTGCATTTTCGCCGTATTTTTCAAGTTCGTCTTTTGTAACTGGACGCGGACCTACAAAACTCATATTTCCGATTAAAATGTTGAAAAGCTGAGGAAGTTCGTCTAAACTTGTCTTCCTTAAGAATTTGCCGAATTTTGTAACACGCGGGTCATTTACAAATTTGCGGTTTTCTTCCCATTCTTTTTTCATTTCAGGGTTTGTTAAAAGAATTTCTTCAAGCATTTTCTGGGAATCTTTATACATTGATCTGAATTTCCAGCATTTTATTTCTTTTCCGTTTTTACCGACTCTTTTGTGCCCGTAAAAAACAGGACCTTTTGAACTCAATTTTACGCAAAGTGAAAGAAAAATCATTACTGGAATTACAACAGGGCTTGAAATGACGATTATTGAAATGTCTATGAATCGCTTTATTACAAGATTTATTTTTCTTGTAAGGTTGTGCGTAGATGAAAAACCTAAAATTCCGCCAATGTCTTTTAACTGAAGGGATGTTGTAATTGTATCTTTTGCCTGGGTGACATAGATTGTGTACCTGTAGTAGTTGAAGATTTTTTTTCTGTTGCCGGCATAGTCACATAAAATTGCAACTTTTATTTTTAATTTTTTTATTTCTTCGAGAACTTCACTGCTGTCTGTTATTACAGGAATTTTCATGAATTCTTTTATGTTGTTTGGCGAATCTGTGATTATGAGAAACGGTTTGTAGCCGAGGTGTTTTCGCGTAAGAAGGCGTTTGCAGACTTCAAAGGAACTGCCATTTGTGTCGTATAAAATTGCAGGAACGCCCCACCATGAGAATTTTCCGAAAATGTGCCGTGCAAGTTCTCTTGTTGCAGGGTGAACTATTGCGGAAACTGGAATTGAAAGAAGAAGTGCACAGATGACACCACTGCGTTCTCCGCTTTTTATGAATTTTGTAGGGTCGATAAAATTTGTAAGCGCGTTAAATTGCCCGAACTCAATTAAAATAGTAACTGAAAGCCCTAAAAGGCACAACGAATTGCAGATAAAAAGTTTTTTTACCTCTTCAGAAGGACTTGTCATGATGCCGGGATAAAGACCTGCCGCATAGTAAATTATAAGCATCATTGGACTGTAAGTTGTGTACCATATAAAAGACCTGAAATTGATTCCTTCAGGGTAGAGGAGATTTATAAAGAAAAATGAAAAACCGATACTGAGCATGAGCGCAATATAATCTGAAAACATAATCATTAGGCCTGACAAAAAAGAACTTGTGCTTTTGTAGTTTTTTATAAACAGCTCATCATTTGATTTTTCTTTATTCATATTATTCCTGTTTTTAACGGTCATTCCAATATTTTAATATATATTCAGTGAAAATGTCGATTGTTTTCTTAAAATTTTTCACTTTTTTAACTAAAGCCTTGAGTATGTTTATTTAATTGAACATCGAATTTTCAGCATTATTCCTTATAATAAAAATTAAAGTTTTAGCGAAACTTCAAAAATTATTGTCCTTCTTTTTTTAGAATTCTTTTTTTCGGTTTTCCTTGAATCCAATTGCTTTTATCGAAAAGGTTTTCCTTTACAATCCATGATTCTTCCGGTTTGAGCGTAAATTTTTTATTTAAAAGGACATTGTCAGAGTTCCATTCAGAATTTTGAATTGACCAGATATGTACTTTTTCTTTTGAATCAGGAATTAAAGTTTTTCCTGTAAACGGATTTTTATCTGAAATGTTTTGTATTCCTTCTTTTGCGATGTAAAGCGTGTCTGCATTCGTCATAAAAGTTGTGTCGGTTTTAATTTCGCCATTGGAATTAAAATCTTTTACAAGGAAAAGCGGATTGAAGAACGCAGGAATCATAGGATTGTCAAAATCTTTAAAAATGTCAGTGTAAAAATCACGCCCGTGGTCTGAAACGATTATGATTCTTGTGTTGTCGTAACAGTCGTGTTCCTGAAGGTTTTTAAACCATAATCCAAGTCTTTTTAACGATGCAACATTTACATCGTAGTGCATTTCTTCTATGTTACCTGAAGTTTTGTATTCTCTTTTTTCTACATCCGGATCTTGATTTGGAATCTGCCTGTCGTATTCAGGAATATTTAAATAAGCCTGAGTGTGAGTTGTTTCATTGTCGATTAAAATGAAATTATTTTTTTCTGAATCTGAAAACGATGTAAGGTCATTCATATAATAAAGGCATGAATACATATTGTTGAAACCATCGCTTAAAAAATGAGCAACAGCATTGTAAAGGATTTTTCTGAATGCCGGATAAATTATCTGAATGATTGAAAAATACTGCATTCCTGAAAGGCAGAGTTTGTCTGTCATGACGATTTCTGCAGAAACTTCGTTTTCGTATTTTTTTCTGTAAAGACCTGCGATTTCAAGAGCGTTTATTCCTTCGTTTGTAAATGCCGAAAGGTCTCCTTTCCATGTGTAATTTGGAAAAGGCGGATCTGTTACGGTAACATCAAATCCTGCATCTTTAAAAAGTTTAGGCATTACAAGAGATGCTTCATTGTGTTTTATACGCAATAGTTCCGTGCTGCGCAAATTTATGTTTTCTGGTGTGTATTCATATCCACCGAGCATTGCAGGAACTCCTAAAAGCGTATAGTTTCCGTAACTTAAAGTGTTCGGGTAGAATGTAAATCCTTTGAATTGTTCGTTTAGCTCCGGGAATTCTTTTAAGATGTGCGGAAAGAAAGAACTGATTGCCCTGTCTAAGAAAATTACTACGACATTTGTTCCGTTTGATGAAATGTTATAAACTGGTGAAATTGTGTTTTCGTCGTTTTTGATTGTGTTTGCTTTTACCAGAGCACTAGATTTTTTTTCTTCTGCGAAAATTTTATATTCTTTATTGATTTTAGATGTGTTGAAAATCGCTGTTGAAGTTTCTGCAATGCAGATTATAAGGAGTGCGATGTTTAAAAGTTTTTCTTTTTTAAATTTTTTTGCAAAATAAAGAATGAAAAAAGATGCTGTAAGTACAAGTAAAGGCAGAATTGAATAAAAAGGTCCTATGTTATTTAAAACTTCAGGGTGATTTAAAATAAATGTGTTTTCGATTTCGCCGTACGGATGATTAAAAATGAATGCGTTTGAAAGCGAACATAAAAGAAGCATGAAAAAAAGTGATGAAAGAATTTTTCTGATTTTTTCACCGAACATTTTGTAAATACAGATTGGCCAGATTATGAAAAGCCCTGCAAAAAGAAAAAAAGTTGAGTTTATATACGAAAGTGGAGAAGAAGTTTTTTCAAGAAAACAAAAATCTCTTGGGCTTGCAGAAATTACATTTGACGGTAAGAGAAAACCTGCAAGGAGTGTCAGTGCAATGGATGAAATAAAAAAAGTCCAGAAATAGTCTTTTGAAAATTCCTCAAGGCTTGAAACATTTGTAGATTTTTCTGAAAACGATTTTATATTTGGAAAATGTTTTAGAATGAATTTTTTTTCAAGCGGAATAAAAACGATTATGACAGTCAAAAGAGAAAGTGAAATTTTTCCGATTATGGCAAAATCAGGGAGAAGAATAAGAACTAAAATTGTTACTATTAAAAAAAGAGCAGAAAGCGAAATGTAAAGAATTTTTTTTGGATTTTTAGTTTTTGATACGATGTTTTTTAAAAGCGAAAAAATGTTGTTTAAAATCCAGTAGATTACAAGTCCTGATGGAGACATGTAAAGAAGCACTAAAAAAATTAAAGCAACTGCGTAAAGCTGTACTTTTTCGCTTAAAGTTGAATCTTTTGTGTAAATTGCCCCGGAAACAAAGTTGATTACAGTCATTAAAATTGGAAGGACATTTACAGGAACGAATTTTCCATTAAAAGTGAATGAAAGAAGATTGTCAGGTTCTCCTAAATTTTTAAAAATCCAGAAACTTGCATCTTTTAATGCCTGACAGTTGCTTAAATAGTGGTATGCTGCAATGAAAAAAGGAATTTCTATTAAGATGCTTAAAGCGCTTCTTAAGGCGTAGATGGGTTTGTAGTTGTTCTGGCGGTAATATTCGTTTATCATCATAAAGCGTTCATCGCCTTTGAATGCTTTTTTTATTTTTTGAATTCTGTATTCTAGTTTTTTCTTAGTATTGCGTTCTTTTTCCTGTAATTTGTCTGCAATGTTATAAAGAGGAAGTGCGAAAAAGTTTATGCACAGACTTACAAATAAAATTGCAGTAAAAACGCCTAACTGAGGCATTTCGTTTATTACAAAAGAAAAAATCGTATCGACAATCATTTCGATAGGCGAAATAAAAATTTTATACAGAAAATTCATATTTTTTAATTATATTTTATATTGAATTTTAGAGCAATGGTATTTTTGAAAGATTTTGAATTCTGACTTTGTAAATTTTAAAATCTGATAATAAAAAGTCATTATATGCCTTTTTCATTGAAGTAATGGTTTTATTCTGATATAAATAATTTATGAAAAAGAAAATATTTGTATTTTTCAGTTTTATTTTCTCTTTGAATGCTTTTGCAAAAAATTTTTCATCTCAGCAATTGATTCAAAGCGGGCACTGGGTTTATGATGCACTTTCTGTGTTAAACAGCGAACAGAAAATAACTTCTTTTGCGGTAAATGCGCCGATGACTTGTGCTGAATTAAAATTATATTTTTCTTACATCGATTACAATCTTCTTTCAGACGGTTCTAAGAAAATTTACGATAAAGTTTCCGATTTCTTAAAAATTGAAAAACCTTTTTTTTCGTTTAAAGGCGGCTTTGCTTCTGTCAATCTTGAGTCAAATCCAACTTTTTTCTATAAATCAAATCCTGATCTTGACTGGAGTTTTTTAACTGATTA
>JAEDFA010000087.1 GCA_016293005.1 Treponema sp. | reverse complement strand
GAAAGCCAAACGACCAATACGGCCAAAACCATTAATAGCAACTCTAACTGCCATGGAATAACTCCTAAATTAAAATTTTATTTATTATAAAGATAATAAATTTACAAAAATTAGTCTACTATTTAAAAAATCTGTGCAAAAAATCTGAAAAAATCTAATTTCACTTTTATGAACTTACCTTTGTGCGGCTGTCAAAATATCCGCCGTCTTCAAGATAGCGCCTTCTTGTTATGATGAGATTTATTAATTCCTGATACATGTTGTAGTCGATTTCAAGAGCCATAGGAAGAATGTAATATTCTGTTTCGTCACAATAGCGTTCAATAAATTTTGGATCAGTTACAAATCCAAGTGAAATCATATTGCTGATTCTGTCTGCGCACTTCAAAATTTTTGCATTCTGACTTCCAGAATCAATTATACGCTGAAGAAACGCCTCTTTTGATTCGCCCTTTTTTCTTGAAACTTCAAGGACAAGATTTAAAACTTCTTCTCCATCTTCATTTGCAAGAATTCTGTTTTTATCAAAATCAGGAATATCTTCAACGCAGTCGTGACAGACTGAGGCTTTCAATAAAACAGGGTCAATATAACCATAGTCTATTAAAATTGCCATCGTGTCCATCTGATGACGAAACATATTTCCACCGGCATGCCGGGCTTTTCCAATAAGTTCAGTTGCAAGTTGCATATAAGGAGCAAGAAAAATGTTCTTAAGCTGAAGCATCTGTGCTTCATCCATCTTGTCTGGCTTTTCAGACTTCATTTCATACTTAGGTTTTGCCATATACGCCTCCAATTGAAAATATTGTTTTACAAAAATTCAATCCTTGAAAATCAGGAGAATTAAATCTTTATTTCTTTTTAGAGTTATCTCAAATTTAATTAAAAAACTTTAATAAAGCAGATTTCTTAAAGTAATTTTAATATAAAAAGATTAAAGACTTTCTATATACGACTTAAGTTTTTCAATTTTGCGTTTGCTTTCTTCCATTTTTGCAATTTCAGCATCTACAACTTCTTTTGGAGCGTGTTTTGCAAAATTGCCTGAAAGTTTTGCTTCGCTTTTTTTAACCCAGCCGCTTTCAGTTTCAATTTCTTTTTTAAAGCGTGAAAGAAGCTGCTCTTTATTAATTGAGCCATCGATAAGAATAAACGCCTCAAAGCCAGAACCAACTGTTCCAACTGAACTTGAAGGCTTTTCTTCTACAAAGTCAACATTTGCACAACCTGCAAGAAGTTTTATCATATCGACTTTTTCAAGACAAACCTGAGCATAAGAATTTTCAGACAGAAGAACTGCAATATTTATTTTACTTGCAGGATCAAGACCACATTCTGCCCTTAAAGCTCTCACTTTAGTGATAAGGTCTTTTAAAAGCGCAAACCTTTCCTGAACATTTTCATTATCCCTTTCGGCTACAAAAGCTGGGAAAGGAGCGTTTATAAGCATAGAAGAATAATCTGAATCAGAAATAATTTTACATTCACCAGATTTTTTTCTATTTTCTACAATCAATGAAAGCGGAAGTTTTGAATAAATTTCTTCTGTAACAAACGGAATAAACGGATGCAAAAGACGCAAAGATTCTTCAAGAACATTTAAAAGAACTGAAACAGCCCTGTCTTTTTCGTGTTCGTCTCCGTGCCAGAAACTTAATTTTGTAGCCTCTACATACCAGTCACAGAATTCATTCCAGAAATATTCCATAAGAGCACTTGCAGCATCATTGTATCTGTAACTTTCAAGAGCATCGCGGTTAATTTTTACGGCATTATTAAGGCGGGCGTAAATCCATCTGTCAAGTTCAGTTAAATCTGAATCAGAAACAGGAATTAAAGTGCGGCCTTCAAGATTTCCAAGGATATAACGGCTTGCATTCCAGACTTTATTACAGAACCGGCTTCCAAGCTTAAAAGAATCTTTATCGATTAAAATATCCTGACCTTGCGCGCACATGAACGAAAGTGTAAATTTTAAAGCATCAGAACCGTAAATGTCGATTATCTCAAGCGGGTCAATTCCGTTTCCGAGCGTTTTTGACATTTTTCGTCCCTGTTTATCGCGTACAAGTCCGTGAATATAAATATCATGAAACGGAACTTTTCCAGTAAATTCTAGAGAAGCCATAATCATTCTGCTTACCCAGAAGAAAATAATATCGTAAGCAGTTACTAATGTTGAAGTCGGGAAAAATTTTTCAAAATCGCTTGTTTTTTCAGGCCAGCCTAAAGTGCTGAACGGCCACAGCCATGATGAAAACCATGTATCAAGAACATCCGGATCCTGGCGAAGTTTATCTTTTGAAGCAGAACATTCAGGACATTTTGAAGGCTCATCGCGACTTACAATCATTTTTCCGCAAGCCTCGCAATACCATACAGGAATTCTGTGTCCCCACCAGAGCTGACGGCTTATACACCAGTCGCGAATAGTTGTAAGCCAGTGTTCATAAGTGTTTTCCCATTTGCGCGGGAAGAACTGAATTTCACCGTCTTTCCAAGCCTTTAAAGCTTTTTCTGCAAGCGGCTTCATCTTTACAAACCACTGATAAGAAAGATAAGGTTCAACAACAGTATTACATCTGTAACAGTGCCCTACACTATGAGTGATTTTTTCTTCTTCTTTAAAAAGTCCCTGTTCTTTTAAATCTTCTATTATAAGAGTTCTTGCCTTCTGACATGTAAGGCCGCGGTATTTTTCAGGGCAGTTTTCGTTTAAAGTTCCGTCTGCATTTAAAATATTTATGACTTCAAGATTATTTCTTTGTCCTACCTGCCAGTCATTCGGATCGTGCGCAGGAGTAATTTTAACCATTCCAGTTCCGAATTCTTTATCAACATAATTATCTGCAATAATCGGAATAGTTCTGTCTGTAAGCGGAAGTTTTAATTTTTTTCCAACAATATTTTTATATCTTTCATCTGAAGGATTTACAGCAACAGCCGTATCACCTAAAAGGGTTTCAGGACGAGTTGTTGCAATTTCTATTTTAGTTAAACCGTCCGGACTAGGACCGTCTGCAAATTCGTAATAAATGTGATACATTGCGCCCTGAGTGTCCGTATGTTCAACTTCATCATCTGCTAAAGCAGTTCCACACCTTGGACACCAGTTTACAAGATACTGACCTTTATATATAAGTCCCCGTTCATAAAGCGTAACAAAAACATCCCGAACAGCCTTAGAAAGCCCTTCGTCCATTGTAAAACGCTCCCTGTCCCAGTCAGTTGAATTTCCAAGTTTTTTCTGCTGCTTTACGATAATATCGTGATGGGCATTTTTAACCTGCCATGTGCGTTCAAGAAATTTTTCACGCCCCAAATCATTACGCGTTTTTCCTTCTTTTTTAAGCTGTCGTTCAACAACATTTTGAGTTGCAATTCCAGCATGGTCAGTTCCAGTTACCCATAAAGTATTGTCGCCCCTCATTCTGTGATAGCGGACTTCGATATCCTGAAGAACATTGTTAAGCCCATGCCCCATATGAAGAACGCCCGTAACATTTGGCGGAGGAATTACAACAGAATAAAAACCAGAAGTTTCTGCACATTCACTACATTTGCAGTTTTTTATATATTTTTCATGACAAGGAGATTTTTCATCGCTTGAAGGTTTAAAACATCCCGAAGATTCCCACTGAGTATAAATTCTGTCTTCAAATTCTTTTGGATTATATGCTTTTTCTAATTCAATTGCTTTCATAAAAATGGATTATATTATTTTTGCATTTTCTTTTCAACAAGTAAAAAAAATTTTGTAACCTTCAGAAATACACAATGATTTTAAAGGGCGCATTTTTGCAATGCAAAAACCAGGCTTTCCGCACTTACGCGTTCCGCTTCATTCTTTCGCAAAAAAATTTTTGCTCAAGAACGGCTTCGCCGGTCCTACAATCCTTTGCGCATTTACAACCACAAATTTTTTCTCTCAACCTTGAATAAAAAACACTTCAATCTTATACTCTTTTCATTATGGAACTTTATATAATCAGACACGGAAAAACAATCTGGAACGCAGAAAAAAGACTTCAGGGAAGAACAGACATAGAACTAAATCAGGAAGGAAAAGAAAAAGCCGTAACTCTTGGCAAAAAATTAAAAGATATTCCGTTTGATTTGATTTATTCTTCTCCATTAAAAAGGGCATTTACAACCGCAAGCCTCATAAAAGGAGAAAGAAACATAAAAATAATAACAGACGAGCGTCTTACAGAACTGTGCTTTGGCGAACAAGAGGGAAAAGATTTCAGCGAATGGCAGAAAAAAGAAAACCCTTTCAACACATTTTTCACTTCACCAGAAAATTACATTCCTCCAAAAAACGGAGAAAGCCTTCCGCATATAATAGAACGCACAAAAAATTTTCTTGAAACTAAAATAGAACCTGAATACAAAAAATACAGGCGAATAATGATAGTCGCCCATGGAGCATTAAACGCCGCCTTAATGTGCAACATCGAACACAGGACTCTCAAAAACTTCTGGGGCGAAGGCCTTCAGCAAAACCTTGAAGAAACAATCTTCACCTTCGACGG
>JAEDFA010000086.1 GCA_016293005.1 Treponema sp. | reverse complement strand
CTTGAGACCCTTAGCCTTATAGGCTAAGAGCAAACCACCCGTTTGACGGGTGGTTATGATTGTGTTAAATTTTATTTCCCTAAAATATCGTTTATCAAAGTTTGAATATGTGCAATTTGCTGTAACCTGTAGAATCATTTTATACTTTTCATTTCTCTTATTCGCTCTTTCATAGACATTATGGCTTTTAGATTTTCTTCTTCTATAATAAATTCTATTTTTGAAAAATCACTTTCATCGCAGGTTTTTTCATTATCTGTATAGAACAAAGCTGAAATTGAGATATCCAATTCTTTTGCAATTTTTTCGATAAGTTCTGCTGAAGCAAAAACTTTTCCTGTCTCCATTGTACTCAAATGTTTTACAGAAATATCTAATTTCTCTGCTAACTGTTCTTGTGATAATTTTCTTAATTTTCTGTAAGTGTGAAGATTTTGTCCAAATAATTGCTTTACTACCATTATTTAATCATAAGTTATCGAATGTTTTATCCAATTACGCAATAGGTGAAATTGTTTTATAAATATTGACTTAAAAGGTGAAAATAAACTTGATTTAATAACTTTTTAAGTGTATTATTAAAATATGTTTAACTTTTTAAGTTATATTTAGGATTTTTATCTTGGGAGTTGCAAATGTATACAGTTCTTTGTGTTGTAATATCGCTTGTTATTGCATTTTTGCTTTTGCTGATTTTAGCAAAACTAAAAATACTGGATTTTGTAGGTGAAATGACAGGTTGTGGGACATTTATCCTTTTCAGGCTCATTTTGGTTGCTGTTATTTTTGGCGTGAGTTTTCATTTCACAAAGGAATTTCTAGATCCGTCTGAAATAGAGAAAACATATCTAACAACGAAAGTTGAATTGAAATGTTATGAGAAATTCGAAAAGGAACCTTACGGCAAGGAAATTGGAACTTTGAAACCTGATACAGTTTTCAAACTGATACATGACAAAAGAAAAGGCTCTATAACATGGCTTGAAGGATATGTTCTTGATGATGGAACTCCTAAGCATCTTTTTGTCGTTATTCCTGAAGAAATTAAAAAATTTAAAGAAGAAACAAAATATTTCATATACAACGATACAAGTAAATCATTCAATGCGTATTACAAGAAAATTGATGATGAAAACGCAGTGTTACTGAAAAATATTCAGCATGATTTTATGGCTGAATTAAAACATAACAATATCGTTATCGAACATTCCTCTGACAATATTCTATACGAATCAATCAAAAAGACTCATAAAGTCTTGAATAGAGAAGGCTATTTTGGATTATTTACTTCTAAAAATGGAGATTTCTACTATATCAAAAAAGATAAAAATAAAACTTTTGAAGAAATAGTTTCATCGTATAGAGAAAAACGCTCTGCGGAAACTAAAAGATATTTCTAAAAAAATGGAGGAATTTACTATGGGTGCAATTTGGGATTTTATCTCTGGCAAAAGCACAGACTGGGATGAAGTTGATGCTAAAAACGAAGCTGCTTCGAGAAGAGCTGCTGAACGACAGGCTGAACGGGAGAGGGACAGACCAAAGCGTATCGTAAAATGTTATTGCAAAATTTGTGGTGAATATAGTACTTGCTCCGATCCGAATAATTGGAATCAAGAAGTAGGATGGATAAAATCACTTCAAAGTATGAATTTTGGTTGTGGACGAGGATGTCATATTCCGGAATTTGTTTGGGAATAATAATTTGGAGGAAAAATTTATGAATAATGAAACACTAGATTTAACAGGAAAAGCAACTGTAGAAGATGGAAATTTGATAATTCATACTGATAGCATTGTTGGAGAAACAAAAACATTAGTTATTGAAAATTCAGAAGTCAATGCTGAAAATAATACATTAATTATAAAAAGTGGAAGCTACGAAATCAAAGACGATAAATTGATAATCACAGGTATAAAATTTATCTAGAATGCAAATAACTAAAAACTTGCAATTTCAACAATCTGCTGCGGTCAGGAAATGGCAGAATTCAAGCTGGCAACAGATGAAACAGTAAAAGCCGCCTACGCCTACTGCAACCTTCACAATTTGTGGATGGCAAGCTAGAAAATTTTACGGATTCTTGCGTTAAGGATTGGAGCACCGCTGCAGGCGTTCTGGAGTGGCGGTGGTTGAGGCTCTCGAAACCACCAGAACGGAAGAATGGAGCGCCTTTGCGCGGAAGTGCGGAAAGCCTGACGGCAGCTTGCCTGCCGTAACGCCCTTCCACTTATTTTTACCTTTCCCCATCAACCCCCAATCAACAGAATCTTTTCGACCTTTTCCCTAAATTCTTCCGAAAAATCAACCAAATCTTCCATTTTGATAACTTTATGGTTCAGTAAAGCCAGAATTGCATATAGGAGATTGCTTTTTGATGGAATTTCCATCAAAACACCTGGATTTTTCTTTTCTTTAAAAAGTCACTTACTTACATCTAATAAGTATGCAGGACGGTGGTTGAGCCTTACGAGCACAGCTCTCCAGGAGACTCTCTACAAACTCACCTCGTTAGTTTGTTAAACGCTCCCTATGTGGAAACCACTATATATAGTATGATTGTCATTTAGAACGCAATGACCACTATGTTTTAAGCTTATTGGACAGTCCCATTTTTTTCTTGATTAAAATTAATAAAGAAAACGCAATCAAAAATCTTTCACTTATACTCTAAACTTTTCTTGAAAATCTAAAAAAATTCACTTATAATCTAAAATATGATAGAAAAAATGATTTTCAGGAAACAGTCAGAAGAAATAATAAAACTCTATAAAGATAAAAATGTCATAAAAATTCTTTCTGGAATCCGCCGTTCTGGAAAATCTTTTATGCTGAGACTTTTACGGGAAAATTTCATCAAAACTGGAATTTCTGAAAATCAAATACTTTACATTGATTTTGAAGATTTTGAAAATGCACAATATCTTGCTTCAAAAAATCTTTATGCTTTTGTAAAAGAACAGAATCAGAAAGTTGGTGGAAAACGACTTTATCTTCTTTTTGATGAAATTCAGGAAGTTGAAGACTGGGAAAAAATCGTGAACAGCCTTTATTCTTCAGAAAAAATTGACTGCGACATTTATTTGACTGGAAGCAACGCAAATCTTCTTTCTTCTGAACTTGCAACTTATCTTTCAGGACGATATGTAAATATTTCTGTTTTTCCGCTTTCCTACAAAGAATTTTTAGATTTCTATGCAGTTGATGATTCAAATGAAAGTTTTCTTCGCTTTATGAAATTTGGTGGTTTTCCAGGATTAAAAGAACTTTCAGGAAGTGAACTTTCATTAAAAGCCTATATTGACGGAATTTATTCAACAGTTCTGCTGAAAGATGTAATTTCTAGAAACAAAATTCGGGACACAGCTGTTCTGGAAAAAATAATTCTTTACATTACAGACAACATCGGTAACATTTTTTCCGCAAAGAAAATCAGCGATTTTATGAAATCAAACGGCCGCTCTCTTGCAGTGGAAACAGTTTACAACGATATTAATTACTTACAGTCTGCATTGTTTTTGTACAAGGTTCCCCGCTTTGATCTAAAAGGAAAAAAACTCCTGGAAACAATGGAAAAATATTACATTGCAGACACAGGCTTTCGTTTTCAGCTGCTGGGTTTTTCAGACAATGCCATAAACGGACTTCTGGAAAATATTGTTTTTATCGAACTTTTGCGCCGTGAATATAAAGTCTGCATCGGAAAAATCGGCGAATATGAAATAGATTTTGTAGCAGAAAAAAACGGAGTCAGAGAATATTTTCAGGTCAGCTATCTTTTGTCATCGGAAGAAACAATGGAAAGAGAATACCGTCCACTGGAACTTTTAAACGACAACTACCCAAAATACATTTTGACTCTGGACGATTTACCGGAATCAAACACTAATGGAATCATCAGAATGAATTTACGAAAGTGGCTGCTGGGATAATGCAAAAAATTGTTATCTTAAATTCTGAATTACCTTGTAGTCCTTTTTGAACTGATTGGAATAAAAAACATCAAGCATCAAGAGAAGCCCTTAAATCTTCCATTGTTTTGAAAGAACCGTTAAGTTCCTTTCCCTCTTCTACAAATTTTGAATCTTTTCGATCTTTTCCTTAAATTCTTCCGAAAAATCAACCAAATCTTCCATTTTGATAACTTTATGGTTCAGTAAATCCAAAATCGCATATAGGAGATTGCTTATTGATGGAATTTCCATTAATACACCTGGATTTTTCTTTTCTTTAAAAAATGTTTTTTCAATTGCCCAGAATTTATCAGCAGCAGATTTTTCATCGTTTATGGTCAGTTTTTGGATTTTTTCGCAAACCTTTGCCATGTAATTTTCCTGCCATAGCGGAAGTTTCTCCTTGAAAAGTTTGTAATCTGATTTAGAATTTTCTTTAAAGTCTTGCATATTGACACCTTACCACGAACAACATTGAATAAATTTATACAGAAAACACAGCTGTAAAAAAATCCAAAATTTCATCAACTCCTTTTAAACATTTGCCAGTTTTATTTCCACCTCAGATGGCAGAATTCCTGTTCCAATCAGTGATTTTGCAA
>JAEDFA010000027.1 GCA_016293005.1 Treponema sp. | reverse complement strand
ATACAAACTTTTCCTTTTAACATAATGAGCCTCCAAAATAAAAATCTTAAAAAAAATTATAACACAACTTTTTAATCATGAAAACAAAAAGGACCTTCTTAAATTAAAAGAAAGTCCCTTTTAAACATGCGCTTTTTATAAAATTAGAGCAAAGGTTTCATCGCCGTCATGTATGCACGAAGTTTTCGTCCGACAACTTCAATCGGGTGATTTCGAATTTCGTCATTTACAGCAACAAGTTCTGTATTTGAAACTTCACAATCCTTTACATCAAGACCTTTTCCGATTACATCAGTGTGAACTTTCGGCATCAAGTCTTTTTCCATCATAGGAGCGGCAACTCGTGCAAAAAGGTAGCAGCCGTATTCAGCAGTATCAGAAATAACACGGTTCATTTCGTAGAGGCGTTTTCTGTCGATAAGGTTTGCAATAAGAGGAACTTCGTGAAGCGATTCGTAGTAAGCAGATTCTTCTTTAATACCAGCATCAACCATCGTTTCAAAAGCAAGTTCACATCCGGCTTTAACCATTGCAACCATGAGAATACCTTTGTCAAAATATTCCTGTTCAGAAATTTCTTCTTTTGATTCTTCATTTTTTTCAAACGGAAGAGCCCCAGTTTCTTCACGCCATGTAAGCAAATCTTTATCACCTGCTTTCCAGTCTTCCATCATAGTAGAAGAGAATTTTCCGCTGATGATATCGTCCATGTGTTTCTGGTATAGAGGAGCCAAAAGTTTTTTGATTTCTTTTGAAAGTTCGTTTGCCTTGATTTTTGCAGGATTTGAAAGTCTGTCCATCATGTTTGTAATTCCGCCCCATTTGAGAGCTTCTGAAATTACATTCCAGCCGTGCATAAGGAATTTTGTTGCGTATTCAGGTGAAATGCCTTCGCTTACCATTTTATTGTAACATACGATTGTTCCAGCCTGAAGCATACCGCAAAGAATTGTCTGTTCACCCATAAGGTCAGATTTTACTTCTGCAACAAAACTTGATTCAAGAACACCAGCTTTTGAACCACCCATTCCTACAGCAAGAGCCTTTGCATAAGCCCAACCCTTTCCTTCAGGGTCATTTACAGGGTGAACTGCAATCAAATCAGGAACACCAAAACCTCTCTGGAATTCATGCCAAACTTCTGTACCAGGTCCTTTTGGAGCACACATTACAACTGTGATATCAGGGCGAATCTGCATTCCTTCTTCAATCATGTTAAATCCGTGAGAATACCAAAGCGCAGAACCTTTTTTCATCTTCTGCATTACTTCTGAAATTACAGGAGTATGCTGTTTATCTGGAGTAAGGTTTCCTACAAGATCAGCAGTTGGAATCATTTCATCGTAAGTTCCGACTTTAAAACCGTTTTCTGTTGCGTTTTTCCATGACTGGCGTTTTTCTTTTATAGCAGATTCTCTTAAAGCATAACTTACATCAAGTCCAGAATCACGAAGACAAAGCCCCTGATTTAATCCCTGAGCACCACAACCAACGATTACAATCTTTTTTCCTTTAAGAGCATTTACTCCATCAGAAAATTCTTCTTTTGCCATTGAACGGCAGTGACCAAGCTGAAGGCGCGCTTCTCGCCATGGAATTGAATTAAAATAGTTGTTTCCCATTTTTTTTGTCCTTTAATATTTTTTAGGGTGCACCCTGTCAGGGCCGGATGTTCCAGAGCCCGCTTACGAACGGTGCTTACGCACTGCCTTTGGCACTCTTTCATACCCTTGCACTTGTGTATCAGTATAACTTATTTCTATTATTGCGTAAACTGAAATATTTACATTTTAATATTGCAAAATACGCAACAATAAAAGAATATGTAGTTTATACTTGTAACAAAATAAGCGATTCTGATAAAATCAAAACATGGACATGAATGAAATTCTTGAAAAATGGGACGATTTTCAAAAAAAAGAAAAACAAAAGCAAAAAGAAATCTCAAAAATTCAGGTTTCACATAAAAAAGCAAACGCCCCCACAAAAGAAGAAAAACTTTTAGCAAAAAATAAAAGCCTTGACTACAAAATTCAAAAAGAAAATTCAAAAAAAATAAACCCAATGGAACTCTACCTTCGCCGCTACGGAACAATCGACAAAGACAAAATACTTCAGGAAGAAAACGAACGTAAAAAATTCCAGAACCGCGAATACCTTGTTCAAATGAAATGCGAAGCGACAATCGATTTACACGGTCTTCGCTATCAGGAAGCATTAGAACGCCTTACAACCTTTGTAAACGACTGTCACAGGCGGGGATTAAAAAAAATTCTCATAATTCACGGAAAAGGCATTCACACAAAAGGCTCAGATCCAGTTTTAGGGAAACTCGTAAAATCATTTATCGAAACAAATAAATTCTTAGGCTTAAGCGGACACCCAAAAAATAAAAGCGAAGGCTCAACTGGCGCAACATGGGTAATCTTAAAATACAAGGACTAAAAATGAACATTCTTTCCATAAACAATCTTAGAAAAATCGGACGCGAAGACGATTTATTCAATTCCGTCACTTTCGGCTTAAACGAAGGTGAAAAAGCGGCATTAATCGGAAGAAACGGCTCGGGAAAATCAACGCTTTTAAACACAATTGCAGGAGTCTTAAAGCCGGATGACGGAACAATCGTAATAAACAAAGAAAGCGGCTTTTCATTTCTTTCACAAAATCCAGAATACAATCCAGATGACACAATAAAAACGCACATTTTTAAAAGCTCATCCCCAAAACTCAATATAATCCGTGATTTTCTCGACACCTGCAAAAGCCTTTCAACAGAATACACAAGCCAGATTCAAAAAAAATACGATGCATTAAATCAAAAAATGGAAGAACTTAATCTCTGGAACTACGAATCCCAAGTATCTTCTATTCTAGAAACGCTTGGTCTTTCAGATTTAAATAAAAAAATGTCAGAATTAAGCGGCGGAATGAGAAAAAAAGTCTTTCTTGCACAAGTTTTAGTAGAAGACACAAAACTGCTCCTTTTAGACGAACCTACAAACCACCTTGATATTTCAACAATTTTCTGGCTTCAAAATTACCTTCACGACACAACTAGAACAGTTTTAATGGTAACGCACGACAGGTATTTTCTGGATGCTGTCTGCACAAACATTTTTGAACTTTCACGAAAAAAAATAAAACTCTACGAAGGAAATTATTCAGAATACCTTGAAAAAAAATCAATCGAAGTTCAAATAGAAGAAAACACAGAAAGACGAATCGAAAGCGTTCTTCGTTTTGAACGGGACTGGCTTTCAAGAGGGCCTTGCGCACGCGGAACAAAAGCAAAAGCAAGAATTCAAAACGATTTAAAACTCATAAACCGCGAAAAATTTCAGAAAGAAAAAGGTTTTACATTTGAAGTCAAAACCAGAAGGCTCGGCGGAAAAGTACTCGAACTTGAAAACATCTCAAAAAATTTCCCGAAAGGCTACAAAAAAGAAGAAAATCCTGTAATAAAAGATTTCAATTATGTTTTTTCAAAAGGCCAGAGAATCGGAATTTTCGGAGACAACGGTTCAGGAAAATCAACATTTCTGAACATCATAACGGGAAACCTTGAAAGCGATTCCGGAAAAATAACAAAAGGAATCAACACTGTTTTCGGCTATTACAATCAAAATCCGGTTTTCAAAGATTTAAATCAGACTGTTTTAGAATACATTAAAGAAACGGCAGAATTCATTACTACAAACGACGGAAAAACTTTAAGCGCATCAGTTTTCTTAAGCGAATTCGGCTTTGAAGGAAAAATTCAGTATTCACCAGTTTCATCCCTTTCCGGTGGAGAGCGCAAAAAACTATATCTTGTAAAACTCCTTCTTCAAAATCCGAATTTCTTAATTCTCGACGAGCCGACAAACGATTTTGACATTTTCACAATGAACATTATGGAAGATTTTCTTCTTCACTACGAAGGCTGTCTTTTAATCGTAAGCCACGACAGATATTTTATGGACAAAATATGCGATTTTCTTTTCATCATGGAAGACGACGGCTTTATTTCAGGCTTTACAGGAAAATGCTCAGAATACATCGAATACCGCAACGAAAAAAAACGCGAAGAAGAATTAAAAAAGAAAACTGAAAAGAAAAATCCAGTTCAAAAAGAAGAACAAAAACAATCAAAACCATCTGTAAAAAAAATGTCGTTCAAAGAGCAGAAAGAATTTGAAAACATTGAAAAAGAAATCGAAGTCCTTGAAAAAGAATCTAAAATTCTTGAAGAAAAAATGACAGAAACAGGCAATAACTTTCAAAATTTACAAGAAATCTCAAAAAAATACGCAGAAACGAAAAAACTTCTAGAAGAAAAGTATTCACGCTGGGATTATCTTTCATCGTTAATCTAAAAAGCATAAAACGCTTTTTAAAATTACCTTGAAAGAATTTTCCAGAACACATCTTTTTTACCGGTAGAATCAAATTCTTTCAGGAAAAATTTTACGCGGCACGGCTTTTTCTTAAAATGTTCTGTAAAAAATTTGATGTCAAGCGCGTAAGGAGTAGCAATCTCATCCGGCGAATACGAAAAAGAAACTGTTTCTTCTATTGAATCAAAACTTACACGGCTTACAGCAGCATAAAATTTTATCAAATCAGAAAAAGGAGTAAAAAATTTCTCTTTTGATTTTGACTTAAAAACTTCCTGAAAAAATTCTATCTGCATTTTTTCAATCTGTCTGTGTGAAAAAGAAATGCATTCATCTAATCTGGGATTTTTTCCGTTATTTTTATTGTTTACAAACCAGGTATAAAATTCTTCAAGAACAGACGAAGGCGTTTTATGTAAAAATTTTACGGCGCTTAAAAACCATGAAACAGCTCGCCCCTGATTATAAAAAAGATTTACTGAAAAACTAAGCATTTGAGCTTTTTTCATTTCTTCTTCAGAAAAAGTATTGCTTTTTATAAGATGATAAGGAGGATTTTCCTGAAATTCCAGAAAAAAAGAAGAAGCATTTTCGTACAAATCTGTTCCCGCAAGAACGCTCAACGGAAAAGTTTCAAGATTATTCGGATAAAGAGAAAGCGCAAAATCGACACTCTTTTTAAATCCTTCAAGGTTATCACCCGGAAGTCCGTAAATCAAATCAAAACCGAATACAACTCCATCTTCATTTAAATAACCGACATTTCTTTTAAATTTTTTTTCATCAAAAGTTCTATTTACATTTTTTAAAACCTGAAGATTAGAAGACTGTAGCCCTATTTGAAGAGCGCACGGAATTCTTGTAAACGCTTTAGAAAGAGCCCTGTCAATAAATTCTGCACGAACTTCAAAATAGAAAAAAATTCCTGGAGCGTATTTTTCGATTAAGGTAATAAGATGAATCGAGCGTTCTTTATTTATATTGTATGTTGGATCTAAAACAAAAACCTGACGAATTTTTTCTTTTTTAAAAAACTGAAGTTCCTTTACAAGCCTTGATTCAGGAAAATACTGAATTTTCTTTTCACCTTTTGACTCATAACAGTACGAACAGTTAAAAGGACAGCCGCGTGCAAGTTCCCAAAGAGAACCTTCAAAATTTTTTACAGAAAGAGTTCCGTCTAAATACGGCGAAGAAAGTTTTTCTACATTTACAGGCTGAGTGCGATTTTTGTTTTGTAAAAAAAATTGCTCATTTTTATAAACACCAACTGGAAGTTCTTTTTTAAATTTTAAAATATCTTTTCCGTATTTTTCAAGAAGCATTACAAGAGAACAAACAGCTTCTTCCCCTGCACCTTTTACGCACCAGTCAAAATTTTTAAAAGGCTTTACGCTAGATGTAACTTCAGGTCCGCCTGCAATCACGACAGTTTCCGGGAAGATTTTTTTTACATAAAAAGCAGTATCTTCAAGCGCTTTTCTATTCCAGACAAAAACGCTTAACACAAGATAGGAAGGTTTCCCAAAAGAAACGATTTTTTCTGGAAGCGTAAATTCTTCTTCAAGGCTCTGATACAATAGTTTTACGGAAAAATCTTTGAGAAAAGGAGAATGTTTTAAAGATGAAGCTATACATGCACAGCCTAAAGGAAGTGCCTGAGGAGATTTTTCTGCAAGTAAAGTTGCACAGATTATTGATTTTGCCATGATTTTACAATCCTTGAAGCAGCATTTTCGCCATCCATCGCAGAAGAAACGATTCCTCCTGAATAACCGCTTCCTTCGCCGCACGGGTAAAGGGATTTTATCACAGTGCTTTCAAAAGTTTCAGGATTTCTTAAAATTCTAACTGGAGTACTTGTTCTTGTTTCAATTGCGATTAAAACTGCTTTATCGCTTATAAATCCTTTCATTTTTTTGTCAAAAATTTTAAACGCTTCTTTAAGCCTTTTTGAAATATGTTCAGGAAGCCACAAATCAAGTCGTGAAGATTTTATTCCCGGCGTATAACTTACTTCCGGGAATGACACAGATTTTTTCCCGTCTAAAAAATCTTTCATCATTTGAGAAGGCGCCATCTGATTTAATCCGTGCTTTCCTGCTTTTTTCTCAAGATATTTTCTAAAAAGAAGAGAAGAAAGTTCTCGGCTTCCGATTTTTTCCGCTTCATGAATAAATTCTTCTGGAACATCTTCAGGATAAACTTCTACAACAATGGCAGAATTAGACCATTTTGAATTTCGAGCGCTTGCAGACATTCCGTTTACGACAATTTCCCCATTACACGATGAAGAAGGCACTACAAAACCGCCCGGACACATGCAAAAAGAATAAACACCGCGGGATGCAACTTGAGAAGTAAGGGAATATTCTGCCGCTTCAAGACCATTTCTTCCGTGAAACTGAATAAAATCAATCAGACTTCTTGGATGCTCAACCCGTACACCACATGAAAAAGTTTTTGCCTCGATTGCATGCGGATTAACTTTTGCAATCATGTAATAAATATCATCTGCGCTGTGCCCCGTTGCAAGAATTACGGCGTCCGCTAAAAATTTAACTTTTTTTAAAGTCAAAAGCTCTTCGCATAAAACACCTGAAATTTTACATTCTTTTTGGTTTTCTAAAGAAGAGTCAATAATATTTTCGTTTGAATCTAAAAAAGCAATACACTTTGTCGAAAAATGAAATTCGCCACCAAGACTTATTATAAAATTTCTTATGTTGTTTATAACCTTTGGAAGTTTTTCTGTTCCAATATGCGGATGAGAATCAGTTAAAATTTTTTCATCTGCTCCAAAATGAACAAGTATCTGAAGGCATTTTTTTATATTTCCACGCTTATTACTTCTTGTATAAAGTTTTCCGTCAGAAAAAGTTCCAGCGCCGCCTTCCCCGAAACAATAATTTGAATTTTCATCTACATAATGTTCCCGCGAAATAAGCGCAATATCTTTACGCCGTTTTGAAGTTTCACAGCCTCTCTCAATTATCACAGGTTTTATGCCAGATTCAAGAAGCGTAAGGGCAGCAAAAAGTCCTGCAGGTCCTGAACCAATAATTACAACAGTTTTTTCACCTGAAGCGTTCTTCCATTGAGGAATAAAATTTTCTTCTTTTGCAATTTCTTCGTCGATGTAAACTCTATATTTTAAATTTATCTTAATGTTTTTCCGCCGCGCATCAACAGAGCGTTTTAAAAAGACAAAATTATATTTTTCACCCCGAAGAATATGATTCTTTTTTAATTCAGAAAAGATTTTTGCTTTTATAAGCTTCTCGTTTTTTTCTTCTTCAGGCAAAACTGAAATTAAAACTTCACAAACCATATTTTAATCCTGTTTTGAAAGAAGGCAGGAGCACCACGCTTCAACTGCAAGAGAGACCCCTACGCTGTCAAGTTTTTCTGCCGTTTTCGCTTTTACAAAAACCTGATTTTCGTTTACACCAAGACATTCAGCGATTGACTTGATTACTTTAGCTCTATAAGGAAGAAATTTTGGTTTTTCAAGTTTTACAATACAGTCAAGATTTTCAAGATGCCAGCCGTCTTCAAGAATTTTATTCCAGACGATTTTCAAAAGGGAAACAGATGATGCATCTTTCCATTGTTCATCTTCCGGAGGAAAAAAACTTCCGATGTCACCTAAAGCGCTTGCCCCCAAAAGCGCATCTATAATTGCGTGTAAAAGTACATCGCCGTCTGAATGAGCCTCTTCACCTTTAGAAAAAGGAATTTCTATTCCGCCAAGAAGAAGTTTACGACCTTCTGAAAGCCTGTGAATATCATAACCAGAACCGATTCTAATCATTTTGTTTCCTCAAAAAATTTTAAAGCGAAAGCAAATCTTTTGGATATGTAATTTTAATGTTTTTTTCATCCCCATGAACAACTTTCACTTTTCCAATATATTTTCCCCAGATTTCAGTGTCGTCCGTACATTCAAAACCGTCTTTTAACGCTTTTTCATGAGATGAGATTAACGAAGAAAGGTTAAACCCTTGCGGAGTCTGAATTGAAACCATTTGATCGCGTTTCAAATGATTTACGATAAAACCGTCTGAATCGATTAATTTTTGAGTGTCGACTGGTTTTATTCCCGGAGAAGATGAACCGAATTTTAAAGCTTTATCAACGACTTCTTTTATAATTTTTTCAGAAACGAAAGGGCGAGCGCCATCGTGAATTAAAACTGTCCATAGAGGAAAATTATTTTTTTCTGTTTTTATAATAAAATCTTCCAGCCATTTTAAAGCATTGTACACGGATTTTTGCCGCGTATCAGAACCTTCAACAAACTGAATCAAAAGATTTTGATTTGAAATTAAATCATTCAATTTTGAAGAAAGTTCTTTATCGGCAAAAACCGCATCTTTCGCATCAGAAAGAAGACCTTTTGGGTAAGTTATTACAAGCAGACTACATTCAGAATGATACACAATTTTTTTTACACATTCTGACAAAACAGTTCCGCCTTTACACGAAAGAAATTCTTTTTTAATTTTTCCGCCTAAACGGGAAGAAGAACCTGCTGCAGTAATTATTGCACATATTCTATTTTTCATAGATTTGAAAGAATTAAAACTCTGCGTCGTCGTCAAAATCATCCTGAGAGTCGATATCTGAATCTGAATCGTCTATTTCATCAGAATCATCGTCTTCATCTTTGTCTTTTGAATCTGTTACATCGCTCATTAAATCATCATCTTCGTCTTCGTCATCAAAAGGATTGTGCTTAACTTTGAGCATTGCTCCAGGAGGTTCTAGTTTTGTCATGATTTCTGCTTCGACTTCTTTTGGGTCTCTTTTCATGGCAATTGAAATTTCATCTTGAAGGAGTTTTTTTGCCTGATCATAGAGTTTACGCTCAAGAATAGGAAGTTCCTTAACTTTGCTTCTGTTATAAAGACAGCGGACAATCTGTGCGATATCTGCGATTGTGCCTTTTTTCAAAAGATCAAGATTTGACTGATAGCGCAATTTCCAGTCTGAAGTAATAGAACCGACTTCTTCTGAAAGAATATTAATTGCACTCTGCGCTTCTTCTGCATTTACGATAGAACGAATTCCAAGTTCACACGCTTTTTCAACAGGAACTAAAACAATCATATCTGATGCTTCAATATACATTTTATAATAAAGCTGACTGACACCACGGAATTCTTTTTCAAAAATTTCTGTTATTCTGCCGACACCCTGACTTGGATAAACTACATCTTGTCCAATATTGAATTTAATTTCACTCATATTACACGATATTATCATATTTTTAACATAAAATCAAATATGCTTTTAAAATTTACAAAACCGAATCAAAACTTTTCTTACATAAAAATTATTCTAAAGAAAAATAAAAAAGTCATTAAAGTTTTCGAAAATCACTTGGACACTTTTTGTTGAATTTATATTTTTTTTCTATTACAATTAGTAATCTTATGGAAAATAACGAAATTTTAACAGAACAATCTTTAGAAAATTCTCAAATCTCAGAATCAGAGGCAAATCAAGATGAAATCACTTTTGAAGATTTAGGACTTGATGAAAATACTTTAAAAGCAATAGAAAAAAAAGGATTTAAAACTCCCTCACCTATTCAGATTCTTGCAATTCCAAGACTTTTAACAGGAGATGCAAATTTAATCGCACGAGCACGAACAGGAACCGGAAAAACTGCCGCCTTCGGCCTTCCTCTAATTCAAAAAATAAATAAAACTTCAAAACATGTAAAAGCGCTTGTCCTTGAACCAACTCGGGAACTTGCGGTTCAGACTTGCAGCGAATTAAAATCTTTTTCTCAAAATGAAAAACCTACAGCATGTGTTTTATACGGTGGCGCTCCATATTCTTCTCAAATCCGGGAATTAAAAAACAATCCAGATATCGTAGTCGGAACTCCAGGACGCATTCAGGATCACATTCAAAAAGGAACTTTAGATTTATCAAAAATAGAATATTTCATCCTCGATGAAGGCGATGAAATGCTTGACATGGGCTTTATCGAAGACATCGAAGCAATTTTTGAAAAATCAAATCCCCAAAGCCGGATTCTTCTTTTCAGCGCCACAATGCCTGAACCGATTCTTAAAATCGCTTCAAAATTTATGGGCGACTACGAAATAATCGAAGAAGAAGGAATCATCGACGAACCGCTTTTAATCGAACAGACCTACTGGTTTGTAAAAGAAAGCGAAAAAATCAACGCGCTCATAAGGTTAATCGATATTTCAGATGATTTTTACGGACTTGTTTTTACCCAGACAAAAAACGATGCTGACAATGTTGCAAAAGCCCTCGATGAAAAAGGCTATCAGGTTTCCGCACTTCACGGGGACATCGCACAGTCTCAAAGAGAAAAAGTTCTTGCACGATTCAGAAACAAAAAAACAAAAATTCTTGTTGCAACAGATGTAGCAGCACGAGGAATCGACATTTCAGGTTTAAGCCATGTTGTAAATTACTCACTTCCTTTTGACAGTGCAACTTATGTTCACAGAATCGGACGAACAGGACGCGCAGGCTCTCAAGGAAAAGCTGTAAGTTTCGTCACTCTAGGCGAAAGACGAAAACTTTCATTCCTTCTTCGTGCTATAAAAAAAGCGAGCAAAGGCGAAATAACAGAAGAAACAATTCCAAGCGCAGATGAAGTAATTGCAAAAAAACGAGAAAGAATCTTTAAAAAACTAAAAGAAGAGTTAGGACTTACTTCACCTTTAACGATAGATTTAAAACAAAAAGAAGATTCATTAAAAGACGATAATATTTTTGAAAATACAGAAGAAAATTTCTTTTCAACCTTAGAAGAATCTCGGGCAGTAACAAACATGACAGACTCTTCTGCCGAAGAAATAGTTTTTTCAGAACCTGCAATCGCCGAAGGAAAATCTCTTTCAAATCTCAAAAAAGCCTCTAAAGAATTTGAAAAAATGGCGCGTGAATTGTGCATGAACGATGATGCAGAAGATGTACTTGCCTCAGTTTTAACGATTTTATATTCAAAAGAACTCGATAAAGACCGCTATGGAAAAATAAATCAATCAAAAACGCAGCTAAAAGATTCAGACCAGACAAGGCTTTTCGTTCAGATTGGAAAAAAAGACGGCTACAATCCTAGAGCAGTCGCAGAATACTTTAGTAACCTTCTTCACATTCCCGGTCGCCTCATAGACAAAATCGACATTTCACAAAATTTTACACTTTTGTCGCTTCCAAAAAATCATGCAAAGCGGGCGCTTGAACTTTCAAAATCAAACAGCAAAGTTCCGCACATACATGTAGATATAAAAGAATCTTTCAATTTTGAAAGCAAAAGAAGTTTTTCCAATAAAAAGAAAGGCTTTGCATCTTTTGAAAAAGAAGCAGAATTTAAAAAATCAAGAAAAGAATCAAATTCTTTTTCACGGAAAAAAAACCGCTCATCATTCCATGCGCCAACTGAAAGACGGGGAAACGCAGGTCTTTACAAAAAATCAAAAGGAAAAGCAGAAAAATTCTAAAATTAAAGACCGTCAGCATCGTGTCTGATTGCATCAAGTTTTTTAAGACGGTCTTTATCAAGCGTTATAAAAAGATTTTTCTCCTGAGTTACACTTACAAGACCTTTAGGACCGTCTTTTATGCGGCGAAGATGTTTTACATGAGTGTAATACAAATCAGCCTTGCCAGAAGAACGAGCCTTAGAATAATAAACCGCAAGATTTCCCGCATCTAAAAGAATGTCAAGCGGAACAGTTTTTCCCGGACGATTTTTTATAAAAACATAACCACCTGGATAATCCCTTGTATGCAGCCACAAATCGCTTCCTTTTACATGATGGCGCAAAAGTTCATCATTTTCATTTGCATCCCGTCCAACAATTATATACCAGCCGTTTACATCGTAAGAAAGTCCTGGATGATTTTTTTTAATTTGCTGCTTAGGCTTTAAATCTTTGCGTAAAAGCTGCTCCATTTTTATTGGATTTTCTTCATTTATAATTTCTGAATAAAGCGAATCTATTTTTTGAATCTGTTTTTTTGAAAGTTCAATATCGTGAAGAAGTTCGTCAAGACCTGATTTTGCTTTTTTATATTTTTCATAATAAACCTGAGCATTTTCATAAGGATTTTTTTCGGGGTCAATCAAAATCTGAACTGATTTTCCGTTTTCATAATCTTCGCAATTTAAAAATTTAGACGAAACCGGGAAAAGATTTGAATATGAAAGAATCAAATCACCCTGATGCCTGTATTTATCTGCATTTTTAAAATCTTTAAGTTTTTCTTCAAGCCGAAAAAGCGCTTTTTCCATCCTAGATTTTACGCTCGTATACCATTTTTCCGCCTGAAGTAAAAGTGAAACCCTTGAAAGCGAAGAAGAATGTTCGCTGTACCAGATATCAACTTTTTCATTGAATGAAAGAATTTTTTTGAAACTGTTAGATTCATCGTATTCCTTTTGAATCATTGAAAAATCACGCACCGGCCAGACTTTTTCAGAATTTTCAGATTGTTCTGGAATCACAAAAATTCCGCCTGTCACTTCATTTTTTTGCGGTCTTCTAAACATCGAATCTAGAATCACATTGTTTTTATCGCAAAGAATAACATTCGAAGCATTGCTCCAGAGCCTTGCATACAGAAAATATTCACTATCGCAATGAGAAAGAGAGAATTTTATAATTCTTGATTTTCCGATTTGATTTACGCAATTTATTCTTGCACCTTTTATTTTTGATTTTAAAAATTCCATGAACCGAAGCGGCTTTTCGTTTTTTACGATTTTTCTTCGTGTTTCGTTAATTCTTACAGCGTTTTGAGAAGTACAGATTAAAACCGTTTTCGCATTCTGAACTTTATAAGTATAAAAGCAGATTGTGTCAAAGCCCGGCTGAATTATATCCTGAATAAAAGAGCCGTCTAAATCAAGTTCCTTTAAAATTAAATCAATTTCATTGCAATTTAAAGACATTATAAGCCAGTTCCTTCGTCAATTCCCATCATGATATTCATACACTGAACAGCAGCACCGCTTGCACCTTTTCCAAGATTATCAAAACGACTTGTAATCATTATCCGCTCGTCGTTTCCGTAAACAAAAATCTGCATGTTATTAGTACCGGAAAGAGTATTTGCAGCGATAAACGGTTCTGGTAAAACGCCCTCACCCATAAGTGGTTCTGTATGTACGAATTTTGAAGAAGCGTAATGGTTTGAAAACATAAGCCAAACATCTTTTAGAGTAACTTTTTTTGAAAGAAGCCGTGTATGAAGCGGAAGAGTTACAGACATTCCTGAATAATAATCGCAGATGTACGGATTAAAAATCGGTTCAAACTCAAGACCAGAAATTTTTTGCATTTCTGGAAGATGCTTGTGTTTTTGAGTAAGCGCATAAAGACGCGGTGAAGAAAGTTCAAAAAATCTATCTGGATTTTCATACTGAATGACAGCTTTTTTTCCAGCCCCGGAATAACCGCTTACAGCATGAAAAGAAACTGGATAATCAGGCGGAAGTATTTTTGATTTTACAAGAGGATACGCCATCGAAATAAAACCGCTTGCATAACAGCCAGGAACAGCAACCCTTTTTGAAACTTCAATCTTTTTTCTAAATTCTTGAGAAAGTTCCGGAAACCCGTAAGCCCATTCAGGATTTGTTCTATGGGCAGTTGAAGCATCAATTATTTTTGTAGAAGGATTTGTGCATAAAGAAACTGCTTCACGGGCAGCATCATCAGGAAGACACAAAAATGTATAGTCAGACTCATTTATAAGCCGTGAGCGTTCCTTAGGATCTTTACGCTTTTCTTCATCAATCTGAATAATTTCAATATCTGAACGATTTTTAAAACGCTCAAAAATCTTTAACCCAGTCGTCCCCTCTTTTCCATCAATAAACACCGTATACATTTTTCCTCCCAAAAAAGTCAATGAGGAAATATCAATTTCCGAATTGACTTTTTTCGCACATTCGCAATGTAATGAGAATGTGCAGTCTATAATGAAGTTTGCAACGCAAACTTGTGAAGAAATACTTTGACGCTATTTCAGGCAAAGTATTTCTTCCTCCTCCAAAAAAAAGTCATAAATTATTAATAATAAATTCTATTCTAAATCAATCAGAACAAAATTCTTTATAAAATTACGCAGAATTCTGTTCCACATAATTTTTATGCCAAAACTGAACTGAAAGCCAGAAGCCATGTGCTTTAAATTATTATCATAATTTTCAGTTCTTGAAAACAGAAATTTATACCCGATTGAAAAATCAAACATAAAATTTTTTGTAACATACTGTTTCCAACCGACAACAGGAATTATACTGAAGCCTGCATCATTAATCCAGTTATAAAGAGAATTTGAGCCGGAATAAGTGATAAAATCAAAACCAAAACCAAATCCCGTATAAAGCCATTCAAGACCTTTGTTAAACGGATAAACATACGACGAAAGCGAAAGTGAAAAAACAAAGCAATTTATATCCAAATCAGAATCATTATTTGTTTTTAAAGAAATTTCAGATTTTCCTGAAAGAAACTGAAAAATCTGTCTTTCATAATTTATTTGAAACCCGAAAACATGCTTGTCAAAATTCTGAAGCATATAATTCATATTAAAGGAAAAAATCTCATCAAGTCCGTGGTCTTCAAGCGAATTAAAAAAATTGATAATCGACGGATGTTCATCATATAAATAATAAATTTCATCGTTTTCTTCATTTAATTTTTGAGAAACAAAATCAATCGGAATAATTTCAGGCGGATCTTCAGAATTTTTATTTATTTTTCGCGAGCGGACAATTTTTTCAGCCTCTGTTAAAACAGTTTTTTCTTTCTGAATATTTTCTTTTAATTCGTCTGAAAATAAACATGCAAATGAGAAAAGAAAAATTACAAAGAAAAACTTCGCTTTCACAGAATAATTATATAATAAAACGCTCAAAACTTCACTTTCAAAATGAAGAAAAGAAAGTGAAAATCTTAAAAACTTCCCCATTTACAATTTTACAGATAAAATATATCATATTCTCACTTTCAAAAAAAAAGAACGAAAATGATTAAAACAAATTATCACACGCATTCTAACTTTTGCGACGGAAAAGACTTTATAAACGACATCGTTGAAACTGCAATACAAAAAGATTTTAAAATTATCGGGTTTTCAAGCCACAGTATCTATCCTTTTGCATCTTCCTGGCACATTGCACCGCGGGAACATAAAAACTATATAAAAGAAATAAACGATGCAAAGAACAAATTTGAAGGAAAAATCGAAATTCTTTCAGGATTTGAAGCAGATTTTATTCCCGGACTTTCAAAGCCAGATTTTGAAACTTATAAAAGTTTTTCGCCTGACTACTTAATCGGTTCGGTTCACTATGTCATAACAAAAAAAGGAAGGCTCTGTGTTGATTATCCGGCAGAAAAACTAAAACAAAAAATTGACGAACTTTTTTCCGGGAACACAAAAAAACTCACATGCGAATATTTTGCACTTCAAAGAGAAATGCTCAAAAACGGTAATTTCACGATTCTTGCACACAGCGATTTAATCCGCAAAAACAACGGAAAACTAAATCTTTTTAACGAAAACGATTCCTGGTATCGAAAAGAATTAAAAGCGCTCGCAGAACAGGCATCAAAAAGCGGCGTAATTGCAGAAATAAATACAGGCGGCCTTGCAAGAAAAACTATAAACTCAGTCTACCCCTCACAAGAACTTCTTTCGCTTTTTGCAGAAAAGAATGTTCCAATTACATTTTCAAGCGACTGTCATTCAAAAGAAAATTTAGATTTTGCGTTCGATATTGCAAAAAAAGAAGCAATTAAAGCAGGATATAAAGAAGTTGCAGTCATAAAAAAAGGCGGAAAAATCGATTTTCAAAAAATCCTTAATTAAATCTTTCCGCCTGATAAAAACTTAGTGATGGAAAAGTCTGATTCCTGTAAATGCCATAACCATATTGTAAGAATCAGCCGTTTCTATAACCTGATCGTCGCGAACAGAACCACCCGGCTCTGCAATTACCGTTACACCTGATTTTCTTGCCCTTTCAATATTATCACCAAACGGGAAAAACGCATCAGAACCTATTGCAACGCCTGTATTTTTTGAAAGCCATTCCTTTTTTTCTTCTGAAGTAAAAACTTCCGGCTTTACCTTAAAGAATTTCTGCCATTTTCCTTCTGCAAGAACATCTTCATATTCATCACCAATGTAAACATCAATTGTATTATCCCTGTCCGCTCTTTTTATTCCGTCAACAAATTGAAGGGATAATACTTTAGGACTTTGCCTGAGCCACCAGTTGTCAGCTTTTTGACCTGCAAGACGGGTACAGTGAACCCTGCTCTGCTGACCCGCTCCGATTCCAATAGCCTGACCGTCTTTTACATAACAAACAGAATTAGACTGAGTGTATTTTAAAACAATAAGTGAAATAACAAGATTCATTTTGTCTTCTTCACTCATGGTTTTATTTTTAGTTACGATATTAGAAAGGCAAGTTTCATCGATTTTTAAAAAATTATGTCCCTGTTCAAAAGTAACGCCAAAAACCTGCTTCTTTTCAAGTTCCTGAGGAATATAATCTTTATTAATTTGAAGAATGCAATAAGAACCGTTTTTCTTTGCTTTTAGAATCTGAAGGGCTTTTTCTGAATAAGAAGGAGCGATAATTCCGTCTGAAACTTCTTTTTTTATTAAAAGCGCAGTTGCCTCATCACATTCATCAGACAGTGCAATGAAATCTCCAAAACTCGACATTCTGTCTGCACCGCGAGCTCTTGCATACGCTGATGCCATTGGAGAAAGTTCAATGCCATCTGTGAAATATATTTTTTTTAATGTATCAGAAAGAGGTTTCCCAACTGCAGCGCCAGCCGGACTTACATGCTTAAAAGATGCCGCACTTGGAAGATTTGAAGCGTCTTTTAATTCTTTTACAAGCTGCCAGCCATTTAATGCATCAAGAAGATTTATAAAACCAGGTTTACCATTTAAAACTTCAACCGGTAAATCTTCACCATTTTCCATAAAAACCCGTGCAGGTTTCTGATTCGGGTTACATCCGTATTTTAACTGTAATTCTTTCATAGATAAAAGAATAATACAAAAACAGATGATTTTCAATTAAGAAAGGAAATATTAATACAGGAAAATTTCTAAAAAAAATTAAGTCAAACTTTATCGTGCATTTTTCTTTGCCGATTCCCAGAATTTTTCACGCTCATCGATATGCTCATCGTCCCACGGAATATTATTTTCTTCCATTTGAGTTTCAACATAATCGAAGCGTTTTTTAAACTTTCTGTTTGCTTTATCTAAAGCGACTTCCGGATTTACACCAAGATGCCTTGAATAGTTCACAACTGAAAAAAGAAGGTCTCCAACTTCATCTTCAAGATTTTTCTGCGCTTCATCTAAAACTTCAGTAGAATACAAAGTAAACGGCTCGACAGTTTTATCATCCTCCGGGAATTTTTTTAAGGCATCGCTAAAAGCATCTCTCTTAATTTTTTCTGCCTCTTTAACTTCGTTTAATTCCTCAAGAATTTTTTGAATTACGCAATCAGTTTCTTTCCAGTCAAAACCTTTTTTAGAAGCCTTTTTCTGAAGTTTATACGCACGGAGCAAAAGAGGAAAATTTTCAGGCACTTCATCTAAAATATGCTTTTTTTTCCTTGCTTCAACATTGTCTTTTATTTTATTCCACTGCTCTAAAACCTGAGTTGAAGAAGAAACTTTTCCTTTCATTTCAGAAGCCCCTTCGCTTTCTTTAAAAACATGCGGATGACGGCGGATAAGTTTTTCAGTAAGAGATGAAATCACAGAATCAACAGAAAAATCGTTATTCTGCTCATACATATACGAAATCATAAGCGTATTCAAAAACAAATCGCCAAGTTCTTCTTTTGCATGACAAGGATTTTTTTCTGAAATCGCAGACGAAGCCTCAATTGCCTCTTCTATCAATGCACCCCGCATGCTTTCAGGTGTCTGAACTTTATCCCACGGACAGCCGTTTTCTGAACGAAGGATTTCAATTGTTTCAAGGAATTTTAAAAATTCATTTACGATAAGAGTTTTATTCATTTTTTTATTCCGAACCTTTAAAGTTCACAAAGTTTTTTCTTTGACCAGTTTTGAAGAAGTTTTTCAGGTGAAGATGACAGAAGAATTTCTGCAAAAAGATTGTGTGTCTGTGTAAAAACTGAATCTAAAACAATTCTTTCATCTTGAGAAAAAGGACTTAAAACATAATCTGCAATGTCAACACCAGACGGTTTTGAAAGACCAAATCTAAGTCGCCAAAAATCAGGAGTATTAAAAACTGACTTCATTGAACGAAGACCGTTATGTCCTCCTAAACCACCGGAAAATTTAAGGCTTACAAAACCCAGTGCCATTTCAAGTTCATCGTGAACGACAAGGATTTCTTCAGGTTTGATTTTAAAAAAAGAAGCAAGTTCTACGGCGCTAAGTCCGCTATTATTCATGTATGTAAGCGGTTTTAAAAAATACACTTTAGGCGGCGCATTATCGCTTACCTTTACAGGACTTCCGTCTTTTGCGCAAAGAATTTTACTTTCACAAAACAATGATGAAAGTTCCTCTCGGGAAAAACTTAAAAATTCGCCTTTAAACTTTTGCTGCCATGAAAAACGCGATGAAAACGGAAGTGAATCTAAAAATTGCCATGCAACATTGTGCCTTGTCTTTACATATTCGCTTCCGTAATTTCCAAGGAAAACAACTAACTGTATCATTTCAAAGTATCCAGATTTTTTATGAATTTTTCTGAAACATATTTAGAAACTGCAAATTTATGAGGATTTTCACTCGAAACACCTACATACTCATAATCATCTGTCTTAAATTTGTAAATTGAAACAGAAATTTCTTTATTGCCAGAAACAATTTTACAAACAGCATCAGCCGTCGTCGGAAGAATAGTATCATCATCGATAAAACTTTCGCAATCAAGATAAGAAATGCTTGCAATCCACTGGTCAACTTTTTCATCGTTTACACTAAAATCCAAAGCCTTGCCGGAAGGAAGCCAGGAAGGAGAGCCTTCAGATTCTTCCTGATTTTTTGAAAATCCCCATTTTGAATTCGGGAAAGTGAAATCTACGCTGGAAATCGATTCAAGCGGAACTGAATAAATGTTTTTGCTTACAAGATCGCTTTCAGTTTTTGCGACAGTTCCCTGATAATCACCCTGAACGAGATAAATTTTATCTGAATCGTCAATTGTTACATAAGACTGAGAGCCTGTTGAAGTTTTCTTTCCAATTTTTACTTTACGAAGAACCTTGTCCCCTCTAAAAGCAAAAGCCGTTACTACACGCTCATCATTTAAATCGTATTTTTCTTCTATAATGGAATTGCCTGTTTTTCCTACAACTTCAAGAATTTTTATCTCTTTCAAATACTTTGAAATAAGTTCAACTGTATTTGGAAGAGCCTTGTAATCGCCTGAAAACCAGTCATCGCCTTTTTTTTCTAAAACTATATCAAGTCCGTGCCCAAAAACCGTAATTTTATCGGGATTTTCAGAAAAAGTTACAGTCTTTACAGGATTTTTAAGAGATAAAAGCTGCTGAACAACTGCAATCACAAGAAAAATTGCACATAATGACGCCAAAATTACTGTTCGTTTTTTCATATTACTTTACGCTCCAAAATTTACTTTTTTTCGTTGAAAGAATCACGCCTGTCATCCGGATTAAACATTTTGTGAATCTGATTTCTGTGAGATTTTCTTACAAAGAACACAATTACACCTGCAAGAACAACAAGAAGCGGAAGGCCAAACTGACAGAAATACTTCAGGAAAGACTGCAAGACTTTTTCGCCATCCGAAAGATTTGTCTTTAATGCAGTATAAGTAAAATTCTTTGTTCGCATCGTACATAAATCAGAGTTTCCGTTCATGTAATCAAACGCATTTCTCACAAACATCGCAATCGGTTCCTGACAGTTTTTATCAAAAACATTATTTTCAAGAACCTGTGAAGTTGAAAGAATGAAAAGTTTTCCGTTCTGAGAAGATTTTGCAAGATGAGTTGAAGATTTCATCTGAGATTTTTCTTCTTTTTCGGAAGGATTTTTTTCAAACGCGCTGTTAAACTTACCTTCTATTAATACAGCAAGATTTTCAGATTTTTTCTCACCAGTTTGCGGAACAGAAATCGCAAGCGGATTAGAAATATTTATATTTTCAGACTGAGTCCATGATAAAGGAGAAGATTTTGCAAGAACACTTACAGAAAGATTATCATTTTCAAGTGCATTTTTTACATCGATTGAACTTGCCTGAATAAAAATCAGGAAATCAAGGTTTTTAGAAATAGGATTTTTAGAAAGAATGTTTTCTTTTGTGACAGTCGGCGCATAATAAAAGTTGACATTTCCATACTGCTGAGTTGCCCGAACAAAACATTTTTCATCAAATACATAATTCTGTTCAATTTTTACACCATATTTTTCAAGAATTTTGTTTAAATTTGAGTTTAAAGGCGACATAGAAGGCATCATATAAGGATTTGTCTGAACAGCATCAAAAGCATCCTGGAAAATCATTACATTTCCGCCATTTAAAAGGAACTGGTCGATTTTGTAAAGTTCTTCATCCGTAAATTCAGATTTTGCACCGGCAATTACAATCGTATTTAAATTTCCAGGTATTTGTTCTGTATTGAGTGAAATAGTTTTCAGAGAATACATATCAGAAAGGTTTGAAACGAAATTTAAGTCCGAAGAAGTCTGTGAATCAACAGTATCAAGTTCACCGTGACCTGTAATATAACCGATTTCCGTTGTTTTTGAGAAAAGACTTACAATTGCGTCGTTTAAGTTATTTTCAAGATTTTCAAAACCAGAAACAGCATTTCCGAAGAAAGAACTTTGAATGCTAAGCGGAATCACTTTGAATTTTTCACCAAAACTTAAAACAAGCCCCAAAATTCCTTTTCCTTCAGTTTTATCTTTATTTTCCCATGAAACTAGCGGAATACCGTATTTTTCGCTGAATTCCTCTGCTTCGAAAGAAGTCGGATTTACAGTTTTAAAATCGATTCTTCCAAGATTTTTCACATTAACTGAATTATAAGCATCTCCTACAAGCTTTTCTAAATTGCTCATTCCACTGATGGCAAATTTTTTGTCTTTTAATTCCTCTGAAACATAAAGAGTAAGTGAGACTTTTTCGTTTGAACCTAATTCAGAAAGCGTGTCTGTAGTTGAAACAAGTTTTGCAATATTTGTCGTAAGATTATATTCAAAACCTTCCTGACTTGAAAGACCGTTCATAACTTCGATTTTTGGTCCGTAAACGATTGCCAGTCCCATCCACACAAGTTTAAAACCGACTTCATTCGTTTTTGCTTCCTGAATACGCACCTGAGAAAGCCCATAATCGGAAGCAATTTTTTCATTTTCAGATTTTTTCATATTGTAAAATTTATACGAAAAATTTTTATTTCCGATTCGACCGTATTCAGCAAGAATATCTTTTACATACTGATAAGTTTCATTGTATGGCGATGGAAGATTTTCAGAGAAAAACACATGAACCGAAAGAGGCTCTGTAAGAGTCTTTACAGTCGTTTTTGTTGCGTTTGAAATAGAATAAACACCTGAACGAGTCAAATCAAAGCGTTTAAAACTTTTTGCCGAAACTATACTTATTAAAATCAGCAATACAATAAAAAGAATAAAATCAATATATTTTTGAAGAATTTTTTTCATTTTTCCCCCATAAAAAAGTCAATAATGAGAATGTGCAGTTAATAATGAAGTTTGCAACGCAAACTTTTGAATAAAAACTCTGACGCCATTTTTAGGCAAAGGTTTTATCTCTCTTATTCCCTGCTCTTTTTCTGAGTAATTACAGTCAGGCAGAAAAATACACAAGTCATTGAAATAAAGTAAATTAAATCGCGCGTATCTATGACTCCCTGTGAAACAGAAGTAAAATGAGCATTTGCTGAAATGTACTGACAGAATTTTACAAATCCACTCGGCATAAAAAACATAAATACATCAATCAAAGAAAGAACATAGCATATTCCGGCTCCAACAAAAAATGAAACAATTTGATTTCTTGTGATAGAAGATGCAAACAGTCCTATTGAAGAAAAAAGTGCACAAAGAAGAAGAGATGCCGCATATCCGCCGATTACAGGACCTATATCAGGTTTTCCAAACGGAACAATTCCAACAAGATAAATCAAAGTCGGCGCAATCATAATTGCACTTGCAATAAACGCAAAAAGAAATTTTCCCATTGCAACCTGAAAATCTGAAACAGGAAGAGTCAAAAGCGTTTCAAGCGAACCTGATTTTTTTTCTTCGGCATAAAGACGCATAGTTAACGCCGGAACAAATGCCGGAAGAATCATCGGGAAAAGCGTAAAAAGGTTTCTTAAACTTGCGTTTCTGTTTAAATAAAAAACTGACATAAAAAAGGAACCTGTCAATATAAGAAACAGAGCCGTTACGATATACGCAATCGGACTGTTAAAATATGAAGAAAGTTCTCTTTTCATTATTATAAAACACGGATTACAATTTTTTTTGATATTTTTAATTTCTTTTTTTTCATTTACCTGCATTTTAACTTTCCGCCTTTTCGTTAGAATTAGAATCTTTTGTAAGAGCATGGAATACATCTTCAAGACTATTTTTAATCACGCAAAGTTCATAAAGTTCAAAACCTTTTTCGATTAAAGATTTTGCAACAAGAGAGCGGATTTCTTTACCTTCGTGAACAGAAAGAAGTGCCTGTAAAAGAGGTTTGCCTTCAGGAGTTTCCTGAACAGAAGAAATTTCGATATTTGAAATTCCATCTATTGAATTTAAAACCTGAAGAGCATCTTTTTCCAAAGCGGAAAGAACAACTTTGATTTTTATGCTGTTTCCATAATTTTCCCGAAGTTTTTCTGTAGGACTGTCTGCAACAAGTTTTCCTCCGCTTATAATAATTACACGGCTACAGAGCATTTCAACTTCACCAAGAATATGAGTTGAAATAATTACAGTACGGGTTTTTCCAATTTCTTTTATCAACGCTCTGACTTCCGTAATCTGATTAGGGTCAAGACCGCTTGTAGGTTCATCTAAAATAAGAATTTCAGGATCATTCATAAGAGCATGAGCAAGTCCAACTCTTTGCCTGTAACCTCTTGAAAGTTCGCTGATATTTTTGTGCATTACTTCTTTTAAACCGCATTCACGGCACAAAAGAGGAACTTTTTCTTCTGGATTCTGATTCTGCATCCTTGCAACATAGTCAAGATAATCTTTAACAATCATTTCTCCATATAAAGGAGCAGATTCCGGCATATAACCGATTTTTCGTTTTGATTCTACAGGATTTTTTGAAATATCTTCGCCGTCAATTAAAATTGAACCTGAAGTAGGCTGAAGAAAACCAGTAATCATTCTCATAGTAGTAGTTTTACCGGCACCGTTTGGACCTAAAAGTCCTACAATCTGACCTGTAGGAATTGAAAAGCTAACATCATTTACCGCATGAAAAGTCCCGAAATCACGGGAAATGCGGGAAACCTCAATCATCATATACCTCCATAAATGAATTTTTAAGTGATAATTTTGTTTTATTTTAAAATATATAGGAAATAAAAATTTGAATCCTCTATTATAATTCAAACAACTTTATTTTTATAATGTTACAGATTTTTTCTCTATGTCAAAACGACGATTTTCTTTATTTTCTGCCTGTTTAAAAAGAATAGCAACATTTCCGATTAAGCGGACTAAAGTAGAGCCTGTAACACTACAGATTTTTTCTGTAAGAGACCTTTTTTCATCTTTAAATTCATTGAATTTTACTTTTATCAATTCATGAACTTCAAGAGAATCTGCAATTTTTTTAACAACACCATCTGAAAGCCCCTGAGAACCGACAATTACTACAGGATTTAAAACATGCGCTTCTGATTCTAAAAATTTTCTCTGTTTACTGTTTAATTCAATCATAG
>JAEDFA010000026.1 GCA_016293005.1 Treponema sp. | reverse complement strand
GACGGGCGCGGAATCGATTTTTCCAAAATTCAAAAGAAAGCAATTTCAAAATATCCTGAACGCGCAAACGAAATTTCCAAAATGCAGCAAAACGATCTGCTCCAGTTTCTATTTGAATCAGGATTTTCCACAAAAGATACAATTTCAGAACTCTCAGGGCGCGGAGTCGGGCTCGATGTTGTCAGGACAGAAACTGAACGCCTCAAAGGGAAAATTTCAATTTCAACAGAAAGCGGCAAAGGTACTTCATTCGAACTTTCGCTTCCTTCTTCACTTGCAACTCAGGACGGACTTTTCATCAGGCAGAGCAAAAATATTTTCCTGATTCTTTCGCATTATATAAAAGAAATTATCACAGTTCCTAAAGCAGCGTTTTTAAAAATGCAGAAAGGGCTTGTCCTGAACCTTCACAAAGAGCTGATTCCAGTTTACGATTTCGACGAAATAATCGGAAAACTCTCCGGCACTCCGTCAGAATCAAAATCAGAAGTTCCTGTAATCGTAATCGAATATTTAAACAAAAAAATCGCCGTGATGGCAGATGAAATTCTTTACTACAAAACAGTCGTCATAAAACCTCTTCCGCATTTAATGAAAAAAGTTCAAGGTCTTCAGGGCGTTGTGTTCGACGAAAATTACAAAATCATTCCGGTTTTAAATATTCCAAACTGCATAAGGCGATTTAAATCCGTTTCAATTTACTCCGAAAAAAATTTCCAGGTTCAAAAAGCGCCAAAAATTTATTCAGCACTTGTCGTAGACGATTCCCACACAACGCGCAATATCGAAAAAATCATTCTCGAATCTGAAAATTACGCTGTCGACACTGCCTGCGATGGAATTGAAGCGCTTGAAAAATTAAAAACGCGACACTTTGACCTTGTAATCACAGACATCAAAATGCCACGAATGGACGGTTTCGTTCTTCTTCACAATATGAGACACAGCGAAGAATTTAAAAACATTCCTGTAATCGTAATTTCTTCAGTTTTTGAAAACGACACCGAAGAAAAAGTCAGAAAAATGGGCGCTCAAGGCTATATCGTAAAATCCGACTTTGAACGCGAAAATTTAATTCAAAAAGCCAGGGAGATTCTAAATGGATAAAATTTTATTAGCAGAAAGTTCATCCCTGATAAGAAAAATCATTTCATCTCAACTTGAAGAAAACGGTTTTGAAGTTATTTCATTTTCAGACGGAAAGGACGCTGCAGAATTCGTACTGAAAAACAAAATTTCCTGCATCGTTTCTGACACGAATTTAAAAACTGTTTCGGGATTTCAATTTGCGTTCATCGTAAAAAATTCTTTCAAAAATTCAGCAACGCCGTTCATTCTTTTTACAACCGGAAAAGAAAAAGACGATTTTTATTTAAAAAATTCAGGCGCAAATTCAGTTGTTCTTCTAGAAAAAAATGGAATAGAGCGTTTAATTCTAACCATAAAAGAAAATCTTTCAGTAAAACCGCCGGCAAAAGAAAAAGTCGCACTCGAAAACTTCAGTTCTGAACAAAATTCTTCAGACCTTGCGCTAACTTTAATCAACGAAATCGAACACAACAATCACTACTTCTGGCTTTTAAATTCGATTGTAAAACTTTTTCCATTTGTATACGATTTTGAAAAACTGATTTTAGAAATTTTCAAAACTATTCATTCGATTTCGCCGTTTGACGCCTGTGCAATTTTCCTCAAAGAAGAACCAGTTTCGTTTTATTTTTCAGGAATTGAAAATTCTCAAATAGAAGAAAATTCGTTTTTTAAAATTTCGTCAAAAGATTTTCTTGAGCGCTCAAAACTAAAACCCGGTTTTCCATACCAGATTCACAAAATAGATTTCCTTGAAGCGCAAAATCCAGTCAATTTCTGTTCTTATGCAGATTTTTCAATCGAAGGCGCAGAATTTACAGGAACTCTCCACATTGCTCAGACAAAAACAAATTTTTCAAGCAAAGAAACAGTTTCCCTTGAATATTTCTGCAAAAATCTGGGCTTCGTCTTACAGCAGGCAATTCAGTACAAAAAATCAACATACATCGAAACAAAACTCCGTTCAGCGTTTTCAAAATTCGTTCCGCCAGAAATCATCGACGATTTAATAAAAAACGACAGCAAAGAAGAAAAATCTTCCAACGAAAAAAGAAAAGTTGCAATTTTAATCTGCGATATCCGCAATTTCACCAACATCAGCGAAATAAATCAGCCTGAAGATGTCGTAGAATTTTTAAACAGCTATTTCAAAAAAATGGTTTCCGTCATAAAAAAACACGGCGGTTCAATCGATAAATTTATGGGAGATGCAATTATGGCATTGTTCGGAGCGCCTATAAGTTATGTAGACAACACTTCGCGCGCTGTAAATGCCGCTCTTGAAATGATTTCAGTTTTGCCGGAAATTTCGTGTGCGCGGCTCAAACTTCCTCAAGGAACAAAATTTGACATCGGAATTGGGCTTCACTACGGAGAAGTAATCGTAGGAAACATCGGCTGCGAAGAAAAAATCGATTACACGGTTATCGGAGATTCTGCAAATCTTGCATCCCGCCTTGAAGGACTTACAAAACGATACGGGGCAAAAATAATTCTTTCCGAAGCCGTAAAAGAAAATCTAAAAGACGGTCACAACATTTTTCAGGTCGATAAAGTAAAAGTCAAAGGAAAAAAACTCGGTGTAAAAATTTACCGTGCCGATTTAAAACCTTTAAACAAAAAATATATGGAAACTTACGAAAAAGGCCTAAATCTTTACATGAAAGGGGCATTCAACCTTGCCATTTCATATTTTGAAGAAGCCTTAACTTTTTTTCCAGACGACAAAGCCTCAAGCCTCATGAAAGAAAGATGCCTTGAGTTTATGGAAAAACCGCCTGAAAACTGGGACGGAGCAATTTCCCTTACATCAAAATAAGTTTGCGTTGCAAATCTGCATAAAGTCTGAATTTTATTACATCAGGAGACATAAATGATTTTCAAAAAAAAATCTGAAAAAAAAGCCGAAATTAAAACTTCTTTCGAGAAAAAAGTTTACGATGCAGGGCTTATTCCAAATCTCGTCACGGGTCTGGTAACCGTTCTGTACATGATTTTAACGATTCAAATTCCGCGCGAATCAGTTGTTTCTGCGATTTTGTGGGCCGTTTTAATCAGTTTTATTCTTCAATTTTTTGTAGCGCCGTTTACAAACCGTTTCCTCACAAAAAAAATCTCCGAAGACATCGAATGGTTTGAAAATTACGACACAACAGAACAGGAACGAACGCGTTTAATCCGCCAGGTAATGTCTCTTCCTGAAAAAATCGGTTTTGAAGTCTTCATCGTTTTCTTTCTCGGAGTAATCGCATGGATTTCAACGTGCGAATATTTTATCGGTCTTGAAACTGAAACAAAAATCATGGCATTATGTTCAGGATTTTTAGGTTCTTACACAGGACTTGTTTTCGCAGTAGAACAAACGCAAAAAATCTGTTCTCATTTCGCATCAAAAATCATCGAAAAAGGAATTTCTAAAGCCGAAATCGCACAAAAACACACCTTCGGAACTTCTTCCGTGAAAATGACATTTTTTTACATCTTCGGTCCAATCATTCTTATAAATGTTTTCTATATGATAATTTCTTGGAGAACCTGCATAAAAACGCTTCCGTTCACGCAGACAATCGTAAGGCTTGTTATAATTTTCATTATGAATTTGATTTTCTACACGATTCTTTCAACGATGATTTTCAAAAGAATGATGCGGTCGATTAATTTTACAAAAGACATTCTCCTCGACATGAAAAGAGAAAACCTTCACAAAATCAAGCACTCGCCAACAGATTTATCAAACGAATTTATGTACAATATTCACCTCATAAATACGATTTCAGACATTCTCCAGAAAATTCTAAAAATCACAAGCGATATCAGTTCTCAAGTAATCGAGTCGAGCAACGAACTTTCCGTAATTTCAAAAGAAACGGCGGCAACTTCACTTGAACAAAATTCAGGAATCAAAGAACTCCTTGCCGCAATGGAAGAATCAGACTCGCTTGCTAAAAACATTTCTTCAAAAATCGGCGAAGTTTCTCTTGTTGCAAACAGAACAACCGAAGTTATAAACGACGGTTTCAACATTCTCAAACAGAATATGCAAAAACTTTCAGAAATTAAGCAGGCAAACGATGTCACTTTTGAAGGCATAAAATCGCTCAGCGAAAAAATCTCAGGAATTTCAGACATCGCCGGAATCATCAACTCAATCGCCGACCAAACAAACATCATCGCATTCAACGCAGAACTCGAAGCATCAAGCGCAGGCGAATCTGGACAAAATTTTCATCTGGTTGCAAACGAAATCCGCCGCCTCACGAACAACACAATTCAGTCTACAAACGAAATCCGTGAAAAAATTATCGAAATTCAACATTCTTCAGAAAAACTCCTTCTTGCATCGCAAAATGGCAGCAAAAAAATCTCAGATGGAAACGAAATCGTTGAAAATCTTTACAACAACTTCACGAATTTAAAAGAATCTTCGCAGGCAACTGATTCTTCATCAGAAGAAATCAAACACATCATCGAACAGCAGACTGCGGCGTTTGAACAAATTGTAATAACTTTGAGGCAGCTTTCCGAAGCCGCAGAGACATTTTCAGTTTCAACAAACAACATCAACATTTCTGCGGAAAATCTCTGTACAATTTCAGAACAGTTGCAGAATCTTCAGCCAGAAAAAACGGATTCCGATTCAAAAACAGAATAAAGGATGGAAAATATGAAAAATAAAGAACAATCATTTTTAAGCCGCTGTTACAGAATCTGCATAATCCCAAATGTTTTATGCGCATGGGTTTTACTTGCATATTCATGTTTAATCATAAACCTCGACATGTCAGAAAACTGGCTTTTCTTCCTAATTGTAAACCTTCTGATTTACGCTGCGCAATTTATACTCTGCCCGATTACAAACACTTTTTTCATGGGAAAAGCGTCAAAACTTCTTCAAGAATCAAAAATCCGTGACTTTTCAATAGAAGAACGAACAAAACTCTTTCTGCTGCTCCACAAAATCCCAAACCGAAACAGATTAAGCTGCCTCATCTATTTTTTAAGTTGCAGCGTTTTCCTTTTCGCGGGATTCTATTTTATACTTAATGTAAATATTTACATCGCGCTTGCAAATATGGTTTCGTGTTTCTTCGGTTCATACATCGCTTCCCTTCTTGAATTCAACTTTTCAAAAAGAATCTGCATAAAATACGAAACTGAATTAGTTGCTCAGGGAATCGACCAGAAAATCGTAGACAGAAAAAAATATTTTGGTGAGCGTTACGAAAAAACTTTCATCGAATTCTGCATAAATCCGGTAGTAATGTCGACGGCATCTTTCATACTGATTTTCGTATGCTATTACTTCAACAATTCAATTTCAGAAAATGCAAACGGCTTCAGCGCAGCAACAGGAAATTTCGGAATCGTCCATGAACAACTTTCAAAATTAATCCTAATCGCAATAATCAACATACTCGTCTGCATCGCTGCAGTTTATTCATTCCTCGCAAGAATTCTTCGTTCGACAAAACATCTTCAGGGCGCGATGAACAACATCATTTCAAACGATATTTTCACCGTAAACCTCACACCAACCGATTATGATAACGAAGTTTCATACAATATTGCGCTCGTGAACAAAGTAGTAATTCTTTTCAGATCAGTTCTCGACGAAATTCACGGAATCGGAAAAACGATGATTGAACCAATCAACAAACTCACCGAAATTTCTGAAAACACAGCTGCAACATCCCTTGAACAGTCAACAGGCGTCAAAGAAATTCTTGCCACAATGGAAGAAACTGACTCGCAGACTCGTGAAATCGCAGAAAAAATCAGTGAAGTAACTTCAGTCGCAGAAGACACCGAAAAAAATGTCGAAATCGGCTTTTCAACGCTCCAGCAGAATCTTGACAAAATGAACGAAATCACCGAAGCAAATATTTCAACAATCAGCGGAATCAGGGAACTCGGTGATAAAATCGGAAGCATCTGGGACATCGTAAAAATTATCAACGACATTGCAGACCAGACAAGAATCATCGCTTTCAATGCAGAACTCGAAGCATCAAGCGCAGGCGAATCTGGAAAGAATTTCCACATCGTTGCAAATGAAGTCCGCCGTCTTGCCACAGGAATCACAAATTCCGTAAATCAGATTAAAGAACGAATCACAGAAATTCAACATTCTTCAGACGGACTTATCATCACATCGGAAAGCGGAACAGAAAAAATCAAAGAAGGTCTTGAACTGTCAAACATTTTGAAAGACAAATTCAGCGAAATTCAGCAATCATCAGAAATCACAGTTGAATCAGCCGTTCAAATTAAAGAAATCATTTATCAGCAATCAGCGGCATTTGACCAGATTGTTTCAACCGTTCGCCAGATTGCAGCCGGAATCGAAAATTTCTCTACATCAACAAATTCCGAAAACGAAACTGCACAAAAATTGAAAAAATCCGCCGAAAACCTTGAGAACCTCCACGAAATAATCATCTCGTAAAAGTTTAAAACAAACAAAAAGGCTTCCATCAAGGAAGCCTTTTTTCAAGAATATTTTTTTTTACAAATGTTGTTTTAAGAACTGAAGGAAATCATCTTCTGTCAAAGGTTTTGAATAGAAATATCCCTGAACCTGATCGCATTTTATTTTCTTTAAGAAATCACGCTGAACTTTTGTTTCTACGCCTTCAAAAATCGTCTGCTTTTCAAGATTTTTACTCAAATTTACAAGAGTTTGAATGAAAACGGCATTCTTTTTATCCATTTCACCTTTTTCGTTCGTTGAATTTAACAAAAATTCGCGGTCAAATTTTAAAACATCTACAGGAATTTTTGTAAGCATATTCAGAGAACTTTCACCGACACCAAAATCATCCATTGCGACCTTGAACCCTTCTTTGTGGAGAAGATTTGTAATTTCAAGCAAAGTATCATCTTCCATTATTGAGCGTTCAAGAATTTCAACTTCAATATATTCCGGCGCAACATCGTATTTTTTAAAAATCTGCATGAACTCATTTATAAATTTTTCAGGTTTCGTATGAACCCGGCTCATATTTACAGAAACCGGAACCATCGGCTCTCCAAGTTCAAGCTGCTTCTGAACAAATTTAAAAACGCAATCGTAAACATAAAAATCAAGTTTCTTTACAAAACCATTTCTTTCAAAAAGCGGAATGAATTTTGCCGGCGGCATAATACCGAGTTTTGGATCTTTCCAGCGGACAAGCGCCTCTGCCCCAACGATTTTATCTGTTGAAAGGTCAATTTTTGGCTGATACATCACGAAAAATTCTTTATTTTCAAGTGCCTGTTCCATGTGCTGTTCAATATACTGCTCTTCGTTTACGATTTTTAGAAGTTCAGAATCATAAACTGCATACTGAACGATTGCATTGTCTTTAATTGTTGCCCGCGCAAAAGAAGCTTTACCGATTAAACCCTGAACAGAATCTTCGCCGTCTTCTTCTGAATAAAACGAAAGCCCAAATTTTGGAATAAACGGAATATCGTAATTTTTGATTATTTCATTCAAACTATCGAGGTTCTTTTTAAAATTTTCAATTGCACATTCTTTGTTTTCTACCTTGAAGAACTGATAAAATCTGTCTGCATAACCGCGCGCAAGAAGACCTTTATAGCGTTTTGTAAAAATATTTAATGTTTCAGAAAAATAATAAAGAAGTTTATCGGCAGCCTGACCACCGTAACTCTGATTTATAAATTTAAACCCGCGGATATCTGCATTTATCAAAAGGAAAATAGATTTTTTGTTATGCCTCAAAAGAAGCGAACATTCGTCCTCAAATTTTTGACGCGTCCACAGATTTGTGAGGTTGTCGTAATTATTTGCAATCATTTTTTTCTTTTGGAAAAAAGAAAAAACAGCATTTTCAATCACGAGAAGAAGAACAATTACAACTACGATTACAGAAAGGAAAATCCAGTATGCAGCATTTTTTAAGAATGTAATCTGACTTGCTTTTACATGCGGAATTCCGATTTCTAAAACCCAGTTGGTGCCTTCTACAGGACGAAATATTACATCGATGCGCTCGCCGGTGAAGCCTTCAGTTTTTATGAAACCACTTTTAACTTTTGAAAGGTATTCCGAAGAATATTTTTTTAAGTCTTCATCCTGCGGAACAAATTTATTCATAACTAGTTCCGGCGAATTCAAATGAACTATAAAACGACCTTCTGAATCAATCAAACCGAGTCGCAGGTTTTCTGAAATTTTTATTTGCGCAATAAAATCTTTAAAAACATCGAGTTTCATTGAAAAACCGATTACGCCTTTAAAATGACCTTCTTCATCTTCAAGCGGTTTTCCAATTGAAACAAGATAATAACCGCCTTTTTCGTAATAGACTGGATCTGTTACAAAATATTCACGAAGGTTTCTTGCCGCTTTTTTAAAATATTTTCCACTGTAATTTTTATATTTTTTACCGTTGAAACCGTAAGCATCACCTTCTGGAGTTAAATAAAAAATCTCCTGATAAATTATGTCTGAAGTGCGGTCAATTTGAGAGATTTTTTTTATGATTTCATCTTTGGATTTTGAAGAAAGGTGAGCGACTTTTGCAAAAAGATCAAGTTTTTTATAGTGGGACTCAAGGAAAAAAGTAATTGTTTCTGCGTAGCCTTCGATTACGAGTTCTGCATTTTCACGGTATTGCTGAAAAAGCTGAGTCTGGAATTTACCAAAAATAAAATGTCCGAACAACGCGAACATTATCATGGTAAATCCCATAATCAAAATAGAGGAAGTGAGTAATGCTCTGTTAAGACTGAATCTGGCTTTTCGCATTTTTTAAAATTCCCAAAAATTATCAGACAACGATTTATGCAAATATATTCTATCACAGATTCTAATTTTGTCTATCAGAAATTTATGAAAAAAATTCCTTAGAGAGTTAAATCTCCATCTTTTATCCAGTTAATTTTCCTGAACAGTTTTCCGAAAGCCCATGAAATCACCGCTGGAAGAACAAAACAAACCATCAAAAGCCCGAACCAATCCATAAAACCTGGATTTATTGCAATATCAGAAGCCGTAAGCGCCTCGTTTCCAAATTTTTTAATTGCCCATTCAACTGCTTTTTCACTTGGACTGAACCAGCCGGAAATTACGCCAATCTGTCCAACAAATCCGCAGGTTCCCATTCCACTTGAAACAGCCGCTCCGTTCATCTGAAGTTTAAAAATACAAGTTGCAACAGGACCTGTAATTGCACTTGCCAAAATCGGCGGAATCCAGACTTTAGGATTTTTTATAATATTCGGCATCTGAAGCATAGAAGTTCCAAGACCCTGACTTACAATTCCGCCCCAGCCGTTTTCCTTAAAACTTAAAAAAGCAAAACCTACCATCTGAGCGCAACAACCGGCAACTGCAGCGCCTCCCGCAAGTCCTGTAAGCCCTAAAGCCGCACAAATGGCAGCAGAAGAAATCGGCAGAGTAAGTGCAATTCCGACAATTACGCTTACTAAAATTCCCATTACAAACGGATGAAGTTCTGTAGTGAGTTTTATCAAATTCCCAACCCAGTTTGCAGCGATTCCGATATATTTTGCAAAAAGAACGCTCAAAAGAATTCCGCTTAAAATAGTTACCAGCGGAGTTACAAGAATGTCAACTTTTGTCTTTTTAGAAACGAGCATTCCAAGTTCGCACGCAGCAATTGCAATAATCAAAACTGCAAGAGGTCCACCGGCTTTTCCAAGTTCATTTGCAACTGCTCCAACCGTAACAAGACTGAACAGAACAAGATTATGCGCCCCCATTGCAAACCCGATTCCGCATGCCATTGCAGCGCCTACAACCTTCACATTACTGCAGAAAAGTCCTGCATCGACTAAAAACTGAAAAACAGGATTTACATTCAGTTTTAAAAGAACTTCACCCAAAGTTTTAATGATAGTTCCCACAAGCAGAGAAGCAAAAAGTCCCTGCGCCATTCCGCTCATTGCATCGATAAAATAGCGTTTTACAAATTTATTCAAAATTTGCCTCCATCTGCGATAAAAGTTTGAATTTTTGAGAATTTTACCGCATTTAGTAAGAATAACTTCAACGCATTTTTACTGAATTGTTTTCTTCATTTTGATGAGAATGATTCGCCCTACAGAAAAAACGCGTTCTTCTTTTTCGGGTTCAGTGGTTATTCTTACTACAGCACTATCTTCCGCTTTAGTAAGCAATTGTGGTAAACCGAAAAATGTTTGAATTTTTCCAGAACCGTCGTCACAGGGAACGGAAATTTCCAGCATAGACTTCGAACTGATTGCCGTATTAATCAGATGAATTTTTCCGCTATAGTCCATTCCGCCAGCCTCATAAACTTCGATTCTGACACTTCCATTTTTAATTTGTGATGAATTTATAATAATTCCGTTTAAAATTCTACTAGACAATTCACTCTTTTCTTCAGTGGAAAATTCACATTCCGAAACTGAATCCTGTAAAGTTTTCACAAGATTTTCGCGCTCAAATTTAAAATATTCCCAAGGTTCTTCCAAAACCGGCTTATGACGAACAAAAATATTTTCCCCGCACGAAATTTATTTAAAACCTGGGAACTGAGTTTCTTTTTTTACCGCCTGAACCAAACCCGCTTCTTTTATTCCAAGAATTTTTAAAATATCAGAATTTTCATCTTCAACAGGAATATTTAAAAAATAAAGTCCAGGAGCGATAATTTCCTGCGTAAATTTTAGAAAATTCGGATTATTTTTCCATAGAATATCTTTTTTTTCATCGAGTTTTAAAACATAGCCTTTGTAAATTTTTGCCCCGGAATAAGAATCAAACCATTGTTCAAGATTTATTTTAAAACTTTCAGGAACAGAATAATTCATATAAAATTCAAGTTCATCTATAATTTTTTTCACAGAAAAACCTGATTCAAAAGAATTAAAAACAGATTCCTTTTTAATTTCAAACTGAACGACAATTCCAGAATTTAAAATATTCAAAAACGGAAGAATTTTTATAAAATCAGAAAGTTCAAGACCAGGCAAAACAGTAACTTGAAATGAAGAATCGATGTTCACAAATTTTCTTTTTTCAACTGGCGGAAAATTCAAATTTTTTAAAATCGGATTTACAGAATAAAATTCTTTTTGCGACGAATGAGAATTTTTAAAAATAAGTCCAAGCGTATTCAGGTTTTTAATAAAAATTTCTGCAAAATCAAATACAAAACCGGAAGATTTTTCTTCTTTTGGCTCTGAAGATTCTGTATAAATTCCGCCTGACTCAAGAATCATCGAAAAACGCCGCCGTGTAAAATTACTTGAAAAATCAGAATCATCGGAACGGGCAGAAAAAAAACAAATTTGCTTCAAAGCCTCTCCAGAAAGTGAAAAATCAAAAAGCGACAAAAGCAAATCTGAAATCATTTTCAAATGAATGTTGAGCATATTCCTCGAAAAATGACCACAGGAAGATGCGACAATGTAAACAAACTGATTGAAAGTTTTTAACTCTGCAAAAGAATTTAATTTTTCCCAGTCGATTGAAATTTTTGATTCGGACTGCCTGAAAATTCCTAAATTTATGAAACTTTTGAAAACAAGCTGAAACTGGCTGAAATTTCCTTGAAAAATCTCTTCGATTTTTTCCTGATTTTTTTTCTTTATTTCGCCATCGAGTTTGCACAAATCCGGGAAATCCTGAACATACGAAATTACGGAAGCAATAAACGACACCGAAAGCGAAAAATTTATTTCCTGGAAAGAATCTTGAACTTCGGTTTTGTCAAGCGTAAATTTTTCCGAAAGATACGGTTCAAGAAATTCTTTTAAAATCGGATTTATCACAAAAAATTCTTTTTGCCCCGAAAAATCTTCTGTTTTTTTAGGCAGAATCAAAAGTCTGTCTAAAAGATTGTGAAGTTTTCCAGTTTTTGAAATCGAGTAAGAATTGTCATCAGAAAAAAATTCAGTTTCTTTAAAAAATTCAAAAAAATCTTCTTCAGTAGGCTTGAGCGTATAATTTATAAACGAAAGAATTTTAAAATCAATTTTTTTAAGAGAAACAAGAATTTTCTGCCGGTTCTCCTGATTAACGAAAAATCCGCAAAGACTTTCGATTGATTTCTGCTTGTTGAAAGGCGTTTTAAATTCTTTCAAGAAAATTCTGAAATACGAAATCATTTTTTCGTCTGAAAAATTGGAGAAGCATTCTGAAAATTCGTTTATTTTTGAAATTATGCTGTCTCTTTGTGAAATCATTGGCTCTCGCTCTCCGCTAACCTTGCGCACTCAAGCGACTGAAAACTTGATTCGTCTTTATACTGAATAATTTTATACGAGTATCCCTGTTCTGCAAGAAATTTCTGACGGTTTGAACCAAATTCTTCTTCGACAGTATTCCGCGTAATCAGCGTAAAAAATCTGCTTGTTCTGTCTTTTGGACGCAAAATTCTTCCAAGACGCTGCGCTTCTTCCTGCCTGCTCCCGAAAGTTCCGCTCACTTGAATTGCAACTGATGCATCCGGCAAATCAATTGCAAAATTTGCAACTTTTGAAACAACTAAAACTTTAATTTCTCCATTTCTAAACTGATTGTAAATTCTGTCACGCTCTGAATTCGGTGTTTTTCCAGTTATTATTGGAGCAGAAAGAAGCGAAGAAAGTTTTTCAAGTTGAGAAAGATACTGCCCGATTACAAGAATTTTATCTTCAGAAAGTCTATTCACAAGCTGAAGAACAACTGAATCTTTTACGGGATTTTCACTTGCAATTCTGTATTTTTCACGCTGAGAAGCAACCGCATACTGAATTTCTTTATCGGACGGCAAATCAAGCCTGACTTCAACACATTCTGCTTCTGAAATCCAGCCGGAATGTTCAAGTTCTTTCCACGGAACATCGAATCTTTTTGGACCTACAAGACTGAACACAAAACCTTCAAGCCCGTCTTCACGCACCAAAGTTGCCGTAAGCCCAACGCGCCGGACAGTCTGAAGTTCCGCAGCAACACGAAAAACAGGAGCCGGAAGCGTATGAACTTCGTCATAAATTATGAGCCCCCATTTTCTTTCACGAAAAATTGAAAAATGCGGATAAGGTCCGTCCTTTTCTGGTCTCCAGGTAAGAATCTGATAAGTTGCAACTGTAACAGGTTTTATAGTTTTGCTTTCACCGGTGTATTCAGCAATCTGTTCAGCCTGCAAATCAGTTTTATCGAGAAGTTCATTAATCCACTGGTGAACAGCTGAAATATTTGTCGTAATAATCAGCGTGTTAGTTTTTAACATCTGCATAATCTGCATTCCAACAATCGTTTTACCGGCACCACACGGAAGAACAATTGTCCCAAAACCAGTTCCAGGGCCTTTATCACCAATTAACGCCTGCGCCGCATCTTTTTGATAACCGCGGATTTCAAATTTTTTCCCGGATTTAGTAACATCGCGAAGATTAATCTGAAGGCTTTCGCCGTCTTCAAGAGGAACTTCATCTTTGCACGGCCACATATATTTTAAAAGAAGCTGCTTTACAGTTCCGCGGTCAGTCAATTTTAAAATAAAACTGAATTTTTTTTCGTTTTCAGTTAAATCCTGCGGCAAAGACGGAACAGAAAAATCAATCTTGCACGGAGTAAGAAGCGTCTGAAATGATTTTATTGCGCCAAGTTCAAGAAAAATTTTTTCATTTTTTACGACAAGATAAAGATATTGCTCAGGAACGACTTTTTTTTGTTCTTCTGAAAAAAAATCCCCGGAAAGCGGAACAACTTCTTTAGGACCGGGAATAATCCGAACCATTCCGAACCGACCAGAAACTTCTTTTATCCAGACACACACAGATTGCGGAATATCGTACTTTGCATATTTTTTTAACACAGAAACCGCATCTTCCGCCGTAAAACCTGCACTTGCGGCATTCCACAAAGAAAGCGGAGTCAATCTATAAGTGTGTAAATGTTCGGGCGAGCGTTCAAGTTCCGCAAACGGAATCAACTCATTGCGACATTCATTTGCAAGAGGCGCATGAACATCAAGCAAAATAGTCCTGTCACCCTGAACAATTAACGGATTTTCATATTGCATAACAGCATATTTTACAAAATCCCCTGAATTTTAACAACGGATTTTTAAAAATTTCATCAAATTCAACATAACCTGGAATAATAAAAAAAATTCTTGACAAAAATCCACGAAGAAAGAGTATAATCTTAATCAAGAGAACGATTCTGCTAATAAAGAGAATTCTCAAGATTTTTTAATAAACAAAAGCAGGTGAATATGAAAAATTTTAAACACATTTCAACTTTATTTATTTCAATTCTTCTAATTTTTTCAGGCTGTACTGTAGAAACAAAAGATACTACTCCGCCTGCAAATCCAAGCGGAGTTTCACTTACGCCGAGTGCAAGCAATCTTATAATTTCATGGGTGACGCCGGGCGATTACGATTTTGACGGTGTAGAAGTTACTCACGAAACAAATACATCATCGTCAAAAGTCAAACTTTCTTCTGAAAGAAACACAAAACAGGCTATCCTAATCGAACAGGTCAACAAAGAAATTTTACACAAATTTACAATCTCATCTGTCGACATCTACGGAAACAAAAGTTCTGGAATCACAAAAACTTACGGTATGGACACAACTCCCCCAGCCCCGGTTTCAGATGTAACAATTTCCGAAGACGATTCAAAAATCACAGTTTCATGGAAAAATCCTACGGACGAAGATTTTGTTCAGACTGTTGTAAGCGTAAAATACCCGGAAATCGCAGAAGAATTAAAAATTCCGGTTCAAGGAAAATCAGGTTCCGATTCTTCACTTCAATTACCAAAACCAAGAGCTGGCGAATACACATTCACTTTAACAGCACAAGATTCTTCAGGAAACTCAAGCAATACCACAGAAAAAAAATACACTGTAGAAATTCCGTCTGAACCAGATACAACGAAGCCTGCAAAACCTCAGGAAATCAAAGCAGAAGCAGAAGCTACAAGCATCACAATCTCATGGAAAAATCCTTCAGACGAAGACTTTTTCAACACGGAAATAAAAATCAACGATAAAGAACCGATTACAATTCAAGGCTCACCATCGCAAAACGTTTCTTACACATTTACAGATTTAAAAGAAAACACCGAATACAAATTTACACTGTGCTCAGTGGACAATTCTTTAAACAAAAGCAAATCTGAAGAAATTTCTGCGACAACAAAATCAAACCAAATCATCAAAACAGAAAAACAAACCGTAACTTTCAGCAACACAAATGCCAATTTTACGATGATAGACATTTCCTTTACCGACGAAAGAACAGACGATTCAATTATTTTAGGCGAAGATATGATTGAAGTTCCCTACCAGACGAATGTAAAACCGTTCCGCCTTGCAATGTACGAAACAAGTTACAACACCTGGTATGAAGTTTTAAAATGGGCAGAAAAGAACGGCTACACAATTGCAAATAAAGGTTCTGAAGGAATGTATGGAGGTCCGGGTGAAGAAAAGTGTATGAATCCAAACGGTGAAGGAGCAGTACCAAAACTTGTTGAAATGCCGGTCACATCACTTACATGGAGAGATGCAATGGTATGGTGTAATGCATTAAGTGAAATGAAAGGTCTTAAACCTGTTTACTACACAGATCCTGAATTAAAAAATCCTATAAAAAATTCAACAGGTCCGTCTTCTTCAAAATTAAAAGATTATCTTATAAAACCAGGTCAAGTTGACAATCCTTATGTAGACAAAAATGCAAACGGTTTCAGGCTTCCTTATGTAGAAGAATGGGAATACGCTGCACGAAAACGCCCTGATGCAACTGCAATTTCAGGAAGAAATGTTTCAGGTGATGATTCCGGTGCAATGTTTTCTCCGACGGCAATAGAAGAAATGAATGAAATTAAATTTCCGGTTTCTAAGATTTATCAAAATTATATCTGGTGGAGATTAAATTCTGCAGGAGAAGCAAAATTAACAGCATCAGGTTTGAATGATACAACGGCAAATTTAAAAACACTTACAGGAAATAATTCCATCGGTACTTTTAGAACACACCTTTCTGGCGGAAAACTCCCGAACCACTTGGGGTTCTATGATATGAGCGGAAATATTCCTGAATGGTGTTTTGATTACAATGTAACTTATGGTTCAACAAACAAATTCCATACAATGCGTGCATTCAGAGGCGGAGATACAGCAAACCAAAGCGATGCGCTAAATCAATTTCACTCATCAGGCAACAAAGGCGGTCAGATAGTCGGAATAAAAGGCGGTGGTTTCCGTATTGCACAGAATCATTAAAAAGATTTTAAATGAAAAAAATTATATTTTTTACAATATTTTTCTTTTCTTTGTTTAATATTTTTTCCCGTCCACAAATAAACGAACAAAATTCTTTCTGCCTGATGGGAAATGTTTTATTTTACGAGGAACCAGATTTTTCCGTTCCGTATAAATACCGCTCGCTCAATCACGAAGGCGGAGTAAAATTAACTGTTTTAGAAAAAGGCCAGAGGGAAATGTTCTCAAACGAAAACGGAATGTGGCTAAAAGTCATCACCGACAAAAGTTTTTATGCCGATGATGAAACACTCATTCCGCGTTACAGCACTTTTTGGATATTTCTTTCCGACACAAAAGAAATATTTGAATTCGAATGAAAAACTTATTCAACGCTCTTCATAGCACGGGCAAGCTGGTCAGCACAACTTGTTCCTCGCATTCCGCAAATATTTCCAGAACATTTCGCTGCAATTTCCTGTGCTGTCATTCCGTCTAAAAGTTTTGAAATCATTTTTAAATTTCCGTTACAACCGCCTGCAAACTGAATGTTTGTAATAACATCGTTCTTGCTTTCAAAAGAAATTACCCGCGCACAAACTCCACTCGTTTCAAAAGAATGTTTTCCGTCTTTCATTTTTTCTTCCTTCCATAAAAAGTCAAGAAGATTGTTTCAACAATCGATTGACTCCTTTTTATAAAAATATTTAAAAATCTTCCGGATATAAAACCGAAAGAAAATTTTTCCATGAAGTATCGTTTTTAAAACTGAATTCCGAAGAATAATACGGATTTAATAAATATTTCCCTGAATATTCTTTCTTTGGATAATCAGAAATATAATTATAAAAGATATTTGAAACATTCACAGGAATCGCCTTTACCGCAATCGAAAGTCCGTAATAATTTCCCGAAAAATCATCGTAAAGATTTTCAGATGAACCATTAATTTTTTCACGCCAGGAACGAATTATAATTTTTTCAAGCGACGAAAGAACTTCGCTGCACAAATTTTGAAGTTCCAGCTCTTTATTTGATTCAGCGTATTCTTTTAATTTTTCTACAAAAAATCCAAAATCGTACATAAACGCATAATTTCCGTTGTAACAAATGTATTTATCATCAGGATAATATGCCGACTTCCAAGATCCAAAAAAATTCTTCTTTATATACGCTAAAATATACTCTAAATATTCGTTTTCTGAATTAGAAAGATAATCTGAAAGTGCGTTTACAGATTTTTTTAATTCTTCCATATAAGATTCATCAAGCGATGCAAAAGTCAGCGTATTATACCAGCCAGAACCATAATAATTTTGATTTGCATAAATTTCGACGCACGAAATGCCAAAATCTTCGATTGAAGTTCCGCTGGCAAAAAGAGATTCCATTTTAGAATACGGAAAACCTTCAGCAGGAATTTGTTCAGGCGAAGCAAGAAAATATTTTACATTTTTTTTAAGTTCATAAGCGACTTCAATTCCGCCTTCAAGACACAAATCAAGGTGAAGCAAATCAAGTTTTTCAGAATCTTTAAAACCTGCATAATCGAACGCGAACGGAAGCTGACTTTCTAAAATCCACATCATATTTTTTGAACTTGAAGAATCATTATCAGGGCAAATCGAACGGTAAGAAAGCGATGTTTCAAATGGATTTTCATCGCCTTCTTTTGTACCGAAAATTCCTGAACCATGCGAACCGATTGTTAAAATTTTTTTCTCTGCAGAAAATCGTTCATTTGCAAATTTCAAAAATTTTCCGAGTGTTAAAATATCACCTGAATTGCAATCATCCTGAATAAACTCAGCCTCTTCTGAAATATCCGTCAAGACAAAATACGGATAATTTGCGCAGAAAAGTTTTGATTTTCCTGTAAAATCTGCAAAAACAATCACATTTACATTGCGTTCATTCAATGCAAGCGAAGAATTTTTTAAACCAGAAATCAAATCATTAATATTTTTCTGAAGTGCTCTTCCTAAATTTGAGATGGAAGTATCGCCTGCAAGGTACATCATATAAAGAAATTCTGAATCGTTTGAAAATTCTTTTGAATCCTTGTCAAGAAAGATTCCGCTGCAAGAAAAAAGAGAAAATAAAACTGCTGAAACGATAAAAATTTGAAGTAGTTTAAATTTCTTCAATAAAGTCACTTGAACTTTCCCTCTTCATTACAACAATCGTTATGTCATCATTGACTTCAAGCGGTTTCATATATTCCCGAAGAGATTCCCGAATCGCCAGAGCAATTTCTTTTGGGGATTTTGATGCGTTTTCAACAATTGCCGCTTTCAACCTGTGTTTTCCAAACTGAATTTTCATCACATTTTCAGATTCAGTAACGCCGTCCGTAAAAAGAACTAAAACATCGTCAATTGCCATAAAAAAATCTACAGTCGGAAAAGAAGTGTCAAAATCTTTGATTCCAATTGCCCCGAACTGATTTTCCAGATTGTCAGGAAGAATTTCTTCAGCCTTTTCCTGAGATGCACTGTAAAGAATCGGATAAGGATGTCCACCGTTTGCAATATGAACTTCACATTCGTCCGTGCGAGAAAAAGAATCAATCGTCAGTATAATTCCCGTAAGATAATTGTCAACTTCGCCTTTTTCTTCTGCGATTTCACGGCTAATTTTTGAAAGAATTTTTGAAGGTGATTCTTCAAGCGCGTGTCCCCGTAAAAAATTCCGCCTGATTACATTTTTTGCCATGACACTTATCATACTCGCAGAAATTCCATGCCCCGAAATATCAAAAAGCGAAAGACCGTTTAATTTTCCGTTTAAGTCAAAATAATCGTATAAATCTCCAGAAACTTTTTGAAGCGGCTCATACAGAATTGCGACATCCCAGCCCATAAAACTTTTTTCAGGTTTTGGAAGAATTTTTTTCTGCATACTCGAAGCAAGATCAAGTTCAATCGAAGTTTTACTTCTTTCAGTTTCAAGCTGGGAATTTATTTCTATTAAACGCTGAGTTTTTTTTCTAATTTCGTCTTCAAGAGTGATGTTGGCTTTTTCAGCATTAAGATGAAGTTTTCCATACTGATAGCCGAGCAAAAGAAGAAAAATTACAATCGTAATCTGCCAGCCAAAAACCGAAGTAAAAGGCAAAAGCAAATCGCCTAAAATAAATTTATTCACAAAATCAAATAAGAACGAACATACTGACGGAAAAAACGCAATAATCAGAATTACCGCATTTTTTCGATTTTCTTTCTGAAAAATTTTTCTGAACGGAAAGCAAATTCCGTAAATCATCGAAAGTACGCAAAGGACAAGACACACTTTCATTGAAGTCTGAAGCTGCCAAAAATCAGAAGACGACGCAATCAGAAAAATTTCAACAAAAAGCAGAACAAGTCTTATTTTAAAAACAACAGAGTTTTCTTTTTCACCAAAAAACGAAACGAGAAACGACGAAGTGAAAAAAACTGAAAGAAGCGCACAAATACAAAAACTAAATTTGAAAAAAATCAAATTCGGAATGCACATACTCGTGTAAAGCGGAAGGTCAGAAGCAAAAAACGAAAGAATAAAACCAATTGAACAAAGATTCATCATCGAAAAGTCCAGATATTCGCGGCATTTTTTGTTAAACAGAAAAATCGACAGAAAAATCAAAAATGCCGAAAACATTCCGCCCACAAACATCATGTAAACTTTTGAATTCATGAAAGTAATGTCATTTGCCCGTTGAAAAGCGTATTCCGAATCTGAAATAAAAATTTTATTCGAAATAGCACCTTTCCCCTGAACAAAAACTTTCATAAGAAAAATATTCTTTCCATTTTGATTTAAATCTTTTTGCGGCAAAAGAAAATAATGAGCCTGAAAATGCGCAGTACTTTCATTTGGCGGAAATTTTCCATAAGAACCTGCAAACTGACCGTTGAGCCACGCTTTTTCTGCAAGAGACAAATACGGAATTACAAGACCAAGTTCTTTATTTTTATATTCTTCAGGAATTTGAAATTCGATTTTGACCCACACGAAAGAATTCTGTTTTTCTTTTCCGGGAAGATTTCCGCGCTTAAAATTCTCGATTTTTTGAAATTCTGCATTGGAAGGAATTTCATCGCTTTCTGAATCTGAAGGCGCCCAATAAAATTCCTGAGGAAGATAATAAACTTTTTCGCTGGGATTTGTAAATTCATAAAGAACTTTTACTAGAATTCCGTTAAAAATATTAATTAAAACTAACGCGACACAAATAAAAATTTTCTTATTCCGTAAAAAAAAATCCCGCATATTTTTCATTCTATTATATTTACCTCAAAAAATCAAAAGTTTTCCTCTTAATAGACTAACTTTATGTAAACGAGTATAATATTTTTATGACAAAAGAAGAATTATTGAAATTACAGAACGGGAGCGACATCCGCGGAATTGCACTCAGCGGAGTAGAAGGCGAAGAAATCAATCTTACAGAAGAAGCCTGCTTAAAAATCGGCGGTGCTTTTGCAGTCTGGCTAAGCAAAAAAACTGGCAAACCCTGCCAAAATCTCACAGTCGGAATCGGACGCGACTCAAGGCTTTCAGGACCAAAACTTGAAATTGCAATCACAAAAGCACTTCTTTCAAACGGAATAAAAGTCGTTCGCTGCGGAATGGCAACAACACCTGCAATGTTTATGTCAATTGTTTTTCCGCAGACAAAGTTCGACGGTTCAATAATGATTACGGCAAGCCATCTTCCATTCAACCGAAACGGAATAAAATTTTTTGACAAAGACGGCGGTCTTGAACACGAAGACATAACACAAATTCTCACGCTCGCCGACTCTCAAAATTCAGAACAAAACAAAAACGCAAACATAAATGACAGCAAAATTTTTGATTTAATCGATTTATACGCAAACCACTTAAAAAATTCTATCTGTACAGCATTAAATTCTACACAAGAACAAAAACCTCTTTCAGGTCTTAAAATCGTTGTAGATTCAGGAAACGGTGCCTCTGGATTTTTCGTATCAGAAATTCTTGAACCGCTGGGCGCAGACACCACAGGAAGTCAGTTTTTAAATCCAGACGGTTCTTTTCCAAACCACATTCCAAACCCGGAAAACAAACAGGCAATGAAAGCCATTCAGGATGCAACTGTAAAAAACAAAGCAGATTTAGGACTGATTTTCGATACAGATGTAGACAGAATGAGTGCAGTTCTTTCAGACGGAACCGAAGTCAACCGCGATTCAATTATTGCAATGATTTCAGCAATTCTTGCGCCAGATTATCCGGAAAGCACAATCGTTACAGACAGCGTTACTTCAGACCGACTCACATATTTCCTTGAAAAAGTTTTAAATCTCAAACACCTTCGCTACATGCGCGGCTATAAAAATGTCATCAACAAGCAAAAAGAATTAAACCAAAACGGAATCATCTGTCCTCTCGCCATGGAAACTTCAGGTCACGGCGCTCTAAAAGAAAATTATTATCTTGACGATGGCGCATATCTTGCCGTAAAACTCATAATCGCACTGGCAAAAGCATCAAAGCAGAACAAAACGCTTTCAAGTTTAATCGAAAAACTTCCTCCGCTTATTGAAGAAGGCGAATTCCGATTTAAAATCACAAGCGAAAATTTCAAAGAATACGGAGCAAAAGTCCTTGAAACATTCAAAAAACGCGCTCAAGAAAAAAATTATACGCTCCCGGAAAGTTTTGAAGGAGTCCGAATTTCTTTCAACGATAAAAACGCAAAAGGCTGGATTCTTTTAAGAATGAGTCTTCACGACCCGGTTATGCCAATGAATATCGAATCCGAAAATAAAGGCGATTTGCCAAAATTAATCAAAATTGCAAAAGAACTCACAGACGGTTTTGAATTTCTTGACACATCCTGCTTAAAATAGCGTGATTTCATCTTGCACTAAAGTTTGCGTTGCAAATTTTTTATCAACTTCTAAGCTGACTTTTTATACGAGGTAAAAATGACAGTTTTTCAGAGCATAATACTCGGTCTTATTCAGGGAATCGCAGAATTTCTTCCAATTTCTTCAAGCGGACACCTTCAAGTTGTTCAAAAACTTTTCAAATTAGACGAAGTTCCCCTTCTCTACGACATAATTCTTCATGTTGCAACACTTCTTGCCGTCTGCATCTTTTTCAGAAAAAAAATCGCAAATCTCTTCTGTGTTCTTTACCGCTGGATTTTAAAAAAACCAGAACCAAAAACAATTGACGAAACAGATTTCATTTCCGGAACAGACGAACGGGGAAGAAAAGCAATCATCGCCGTATTAATTTCAACGCTCGTAACAGGCGTAATCGGCATTTTCACAAAAAAACTCATCGACAACGATCAAATCAGCATTAAAATTACTTGCGCAGGATTTATCGTCACAGCACTTCTTTTAATTTTTTCTTCACTTTTAGAAAAATTCAGTGCAAAAACGATGACGCAAAAAAAAGAACTTCGTCAGCAAAAAGGAATTTCTGCGCTTCAGGCTGTAATAATCGGAATCATGCAGGGTTTTGGAACGCTTCCAGGAATCAGCCGCTCAGGTTCAACAATTGCAGGTGCACAACTTTCAGGCGTAAAAAGAGAAACTGCCGGCGAATTCTCATTTATAATTTCCATTCCGGCAATTTTAGGCGCATTCGTCCTTGAATTAAAAGATTTTCTTGAAACAAAAACCGAACAAACTCTCAACATCGTCGCTGTAATCGCAGGAAGCCTTTCTGCATTCGTATTCGGTTACCTTGCACTCGCATTCCTCATGAAAATCATCAAAAAAGGAAAACTTGAATTTTTCGCCTGTTATCTAATTCCGCTTGGAATTCTTGGAATAATCTTTCTATAATTACCACAATTTCTAATATTTGGAGGTCACATGTTATTTTCACCAGTAGAAATCCAGGAAACTGTCAGCATGTTCATGAAACAAAAACTTGATATCCGTTGCGTAACAATGGGAATCAATCTTTTAGACTGCGCTGACTCTGATTCAAAATCTGCATGTCAAAAAATTTATGATAAAATAATGAAAAAAGCCGGCAATCTTGTAAAAGTCGGTCAGGATATCGAAAAAGAATTTGGCGTTCCGATTATCAATAAACGAATTTCTGTTACACCGATTGCACTTGTTGCAGGTTCTTCAAATGCAGATAATTATGTCGAATACTGCAAAACTTTAGACAAATGCGCAAAAGAGCTCGGAATCAATTTCATCGGCGGATTTTCTGCTCTCGTTCAAAAAGGAATAACTCCTGCAGACAAGATTTTAATCGATTCAATTCCCGAAGCCCTCGCTCAAACTGATTTTGTCTGTTCATCTGTAAATGTCGGCACCACAAAAAACGGAATCAATATGGATGCCGTAAAACTTATGGGTGAAACAATCGTAAAAACTTCTGAACGAACAAAAAATCTTCCTATAAACGGCTGCGCAAAACTTGTAGTTTTCTGCAACGCCCCGGAAGACAATCCGTTTATGGCAGGAGCATTTCACGGTCCCGGCGAAGGCGACAGCGTAATCAATGTTGGAGTTTCAGGTCCTGGCGTAATTCTCGCCGCAGCAAAAGAATATAAAGGCCGGCCAATAAATGAACTTGCAGACGGAATTAAAAAAATGGCATTCAAAATTACCCGAATGGGGCAACTTGTCGGTTCAGAAGCAGCAAAACGGCTCAACACAAACTTTGGAATTCTCGACCTTTCACTTGCACCTACTCCAGAAGTAGGCGATTCAGTTGCCAGAATTCTTGAAGAAATCGGACTTGAAGGTTGTGGCGCACCGGGAACGACTGCTGCCCTTGCAATGCTGACAGATATGGTAAAAAAAGGCGGTGTAATGGCTTCAACAAATGTCGGCGGATTAAGCGGTGCATTTATTCCAGTTTCAGAAGACGAAGGAATGATAAATGCCGTTCAAAAAGGTTCAATTTGCCTTGAAAAACTTGAAGCGATGACAACAGTTTGCTCAGTAGGACTTGATATGATTGCAATTCCTGGAGATACAAGCGCAACGACAATTTCAGGAATTCTTGCAGACGAATTTGCAATTGGAATGGTAAACAATAAAACAACCGCCTGCCGTTTAATTCCTGCTCCCGGGAAAAAAGCCGGTGAATGGGTAGAATTCGGTGGACTTTTAGGCGGTTGCCCTGTACTTCCTGTAAGCAAATTCGGTTGTGCTGATTTTATAAACCGTGGCGGAAGAATTCCTGCTCCAATCCACAGTTTTAGAAATTAAGAGACTAATAAGGGGAAAGCCTTCCCCTGTCTTTCAAGCAAGTCGCTCCGCTT
>JAEDFA010000025.1 GCA_016293005.1 Treponema sp. | reverse complement strand
AGACAGTTCGGTTTTCAGTGTGATAAGGGAGCGTGAAAGACAGCAATGGAAAAATTCAAATTCTGTTCAGGAAGGAAATTTATCTCAAGATTATTAAAAATATTTTTCTTATTAAATCTGATTTTTTTTGGAAATTACGGTTTTTCTCAGAATCTTACTTCAAGAATTATAAAAACGCTTTCAGTTGTACCGCAAGATTCTGAGCTTTACACGGATACTGATATTCTTTTTTCGCTTGAAGTTCCGTATGTTTCTTCCAATGAAATTTCTTACGATATTCAAAAACTGCCGGAAAAAGTTCATTTTAAATCTGCAAGGCAGAATCAAAGTTATTCTAAAAACGGCGGAGTTGTGATTGAACTTTGGTTTTCATTTGACGAAGAAGGTTTTTACAGGCTTCCTTCGCTTTTGCTTAAATATCGAGGAAGAAATTATTCTATTGCTTTTAAAGGCATAACGATTTTACCGCATCCCAAAAAAATTCTTCCACGCGTAATTTACGAATTTGAAAACGGAGAAAAACTTATTTTTAATAAGAACAAAATTATTTCTAATGCGAAAATTTCTTCATCTCTTGGAAAACCGCTCGTTTTTTCAGTTTATGTTCAGTACGCACTTCAAGTTCTTTCAGTAAATTCGACGGTTTTGAAAAATGCAGTTTTCAGTGAACTTGAAAAAATTGATTCATTTGTGGAAAATCCAGGCGGAAGTTCGTTTTCTTCTGAAAAAATTCCTGTGGCAAAATTTTCCTGGATTCCGATTTCAAAAGGTTTGCAGGTTTTCCCTGAAATTGTCGTTTCAGCCGTCAGTTATTCCGGGGAAAGACAGGATATTTCTCTTTCCGATTTTGAAATTCTTGTTAAAGAAACTCAGAATGAAAAGAAAAATATAAAGACTTACGCAGATGTTTTTCCGTATGCGTTCGTTGAGCTTTCGGAAGATTCTGAAAATTCAGGAAAACCTAGTGTTTCTGTTTCTGACTGCAAAAAAATTGCTTCTCTTCGCATAAATGAAAAATATTCTCACATCTGGCAGGAAGAAAAAAAGATTCGACGAGAATTTGAAGAATCTTTAGGAATTTATAACGGAATTTCTGAAAAAAATGTGAATGTATTTGCTTTCTGCTCGTGTTTTACGCTTCTTTTATTTTTGCTTTCACTTTTTTTTATAATAAAGAAACGGATTTTTGTTTCGGTTGCGCTGGTTTTTGCTTTTTTTGCATTTTCTGCGTTTTCTTTCAATTACGCTTTTCATCTTACAGAAAAATCTGCCGTTATAATCAACGGAAAAATCAGAAATGTTCCGGAAGTTTCTGTTGAAGCGATTCCTTCTGTAGCAAACGGGTCACGGGTAAAAGTTTTACAGGAAGCGGGAAATTGGGTTTTTATCGAATTTGAAAATATTTCAGGGTGGACGCCAAGAGAAAATATTATTTTCATCGATAAAACTGAATCTTTTAACGCTTCATTGTGATAAGAAAATTTAATCTGTGTAAAATTAATTTTTTTTGTTGCCTTGTGCGCGTTAAATTGTTATTTTAATGGTGAGTTTTTTGGAAAGATTTGATTTTCAAAGAATTCTAAAGTTAAAAATGGCTATAAAGTTTTTAGCAGTTGGTGAATAAAATTATGGATTACTACGAGATTCTTGGAATACAAAAAAACGCAACTTCAGATGAAATAAAAAAAGCCTATAGAAATCTTGCGTTCAAATATCATCCTGACAGAAATCCAGGAAACAAAGAAGCCGAAGAAAAATTTAAAAAGATTTCGGAAGCGTACAATGTTTTAAGCGATGATTCTAAAAGAAAAGATTATGATTGTGGAAGAACTTCATCTTATTCAGAAAATACATCTTATAACCGTGCATACAGTTATTCTCAGACTTATTCAAATCCGTTTGAAAATGAAGAAACTTTCTGGGCATGGTTTGGCGGAAGACCTCAAAATGAAAGTTCTTATAACGAAGAATATTATAATTCAAGGAGAAAAGTAACAAGAAAATATTATTTTAAAAGATTTTTAACTTCGGTGATTCAAGTGCTACTTGGATTTTTCCTGCAGCCGGTTTTAAGGTTTATTTTATGGCCTTTTGGAACCATAATTTCTTTTATGCTGATAATTTCAGGCATTGTTGGCGCAGGTCAATCCTTGTTTCAGATGATTACATTTAACGCTGGCGGAAAATAATTCGACCTAAATTTAAGTCATAAGGAGAAAGTGCGACTTTTACACTGTCACCTGGAACGATTCTGATGTAGTGTTTACGCATTTTTCCTGAAAGATGAGCCATAATTTTGTGTCCGTTTGTTAGTTCGACGCGGAACATTGTATTTGGCAAGGCTTCTTTTACGATTCCGTCAACTTCAATTGCTTCTTCTTTAGCCACGATTCCTCCAAAGGTAAAAAACGAAACTTTATTAAATTTCGTAAAAAAAATATTGTGTTTTTGAAGATTTACACTTATAGTAGTATGTACAAAACAAAAAAAATTGTCAACATACACAAAAAAATGTTATTTTCGGTGAATTTATTATAATTTTGCCGATAAGGAGTACTAGTTTATGGATACAAATTTTATTGAATCAATTCAGGAAAAATTAAAAACGGAGCGCTCAGAAATCGTAAGGTCTTTGTCTGCTCAGTCAGATGATATGAAAAATTTAATAAAACCGCAGGAATCAGGCGATGAAGTTGATGTTGCTTCAGATGCAATCGACAGGAATCTTCTTGATTCTCTTGGCGCAAAAGACGCAGAACGCCTTAACATGATAGACAGTGCGCTTGAAAGAATTCGTCTTGGCCGCTACGGAATTTGTATTTCATGTGGAAAAGAAATTCCAAAAGAGCGCCTTGAAGTTCTTCCGTATACTGTAATGTGCGTAAATTGCGCAAGTGCCGCAGAATTAAAACGCCTTCAGACTAACAGAAATTAAAATTGATTTTGGGGAATCTTAATTTATGAGGTTTGGGATTCCCCTTGTTTTTTTTTATTTTATAAAAGTTCGTTTTTCCATTTCTCAGAAAGCGTACAAAAATTGTTGTAAGCGTTTTTAAGTTCTTCTAAAACATATTGAACTTTTTCAGAATCTTTTTCTTTTGCAAAAGCGTTCATTTTTCTTGAAAGTTCAATCAGTTTTGTTGCAGAAATTGCAGAAGAACTTCCTTCAAGCGTGTGGCTTATTGTTCTTAATTCTGTAAAATCTTTTTTTGAAAGCGATTTAAAGGCATTTTCAATCAACTGTTCGCTTTGATCTTGAAAATCAAAAAGAATTTGAAAGCCGAGTGTTTTGTCGTTTCCGATTGTATCTTCAAAATCGCTGATATTCCATAAAATATTTTCTTCCTGTATCGTTTGAGAAGTTGATTCTTTAAGTTCTGGAAGAAAAATAACTGATTTCCATTTTTCAAGAATTTTTTTCACATCATCTCTTTTAAATGGTTTTGGAAGAATATCGTTTATGCCTTTGTTTTTAAATTCTTCTGTTGTTTTTTTGTCGTTTAAGGCGGAAGAGGCGATTATAATTACATCTGAATTTTTTTTGCGAATCATTTCAGATGCTTCGGTTCCGCTTAAGATTGGCATTTGAATATCCATGAAAATTATGTTCAAATCTTTTGTATTTTCGGCTTTTTTTACGGCTTCCATTCCGTTTTCGGCTTCAATTACTTCTGCTCCGAATTGAATTAAAAAAGTCTTCAAAAGCCTGCGATTTACAGGATGGTCTTCGGCGACAAGAATTTTTAAACCGAGCGCAATTTCAGATTTTTTTGAAAATGAAAAGTTTTCTTCGGCTCGTTCTGAAAGAATTTTTTTGAGAGAAGTCGTTTTTCCAGATTCCGCTTCTTTTAAGGTGAAATAAAGGTTTTCCATTTGAATTGGTTTGTAGATAAATCCGTTGAACCAGTTTAAAATTTTGATTTTTGCATCTTGCCCGATTGTGCCTTTGTATGTCATAAGGAAAAGTTTTATTTTTTTTAGACCTAAATTGTTCCTGATTTGTGAGGCAAGTGACCAGCCGTCCTGGGATCTTAATTTTGAATTTATGAAGATGCAGTCAAACGGAGTGTTTTTCTGGTTATGTTCTTTTATGATTTGTATTGCGTTTGAACAGTCAGTTGTAGTTGTAATGTCTGTAAGATTTAAATATGAAAGTTTATTTTTTAGGTTTTCAGTTACAATTGAATTTCCGTCCACGATTAGAATTTTTTTTATTTTAAAATCCAGCGGATAGATTTTTTTTGTTATGATTTTTGTTGGTTTGTAGGGAATTGTAAATGTAAAAATTGAACCGCCATCTGGATTGTCATTGACATAAATTTCGCCGTTCATTTTTGTGATAAGCGATTTGCAAATTGAAAGACCAAGCCCTGTTCCGCCGTATTTTCTTGTAATTGACGGATCTCCCTGCCAGAAATTTGTGAAAAGTTTTTCTTTGTATTCAGGTTTTATGCCGATTCCTGTGTCTGTAACTGAAAATTCAAGAAAATCTGAAATCTTCTGCATTTTAATTTTTACATAGCCTTTTTCCGTGAATTTTACGGCATTTTTCAGAAGATTTAAAATAATTTGCCTGATTCTTGTAGGATCGCCTGAAATTTCGGGGTAAAGTGAATAATCGATGTCTGTGAAAAGTTCAATTCCTTTTTCTGAAGCGTCAAGACTTACAAGGGATGCTGTATTTTCAAGCAGTAAAATAGGGTTGAACGAAATTTCTTCGATTGAAATTTGGTCGGTGTGGAGTTTTGCAAAATCTAAAATGTCGTTGACTAAAGACAAAAGAACTTCTGAACTGAATTTTAATTGTTTGACATATTCAGTTTGTTCTGTATTGAGTTTTGTGTCAGAAAGAAGGTCTAAAGTTCCGATTATTGTCTGAACTGGAGTTCTTAATTCGTGGACAGTGTTTGCAAGAAACAAATCTGAGCGGCGGATGTAATTTTTCTTTTCAGTTTCCATAAAATGTCCTTAAAAAGACAGAATATTTTAAAGAAATTCCATTACTTTGTGAATGAGAATTTCTGGTTTTTGAGGCTTTGGAAGAAAGAATTTTGCTCCGAGTGAAAGTGCCTGGATAGCCATGCTTTTTTCTGCCTGCGAGTAAATGATTACCGGTGGCATTTCTGGAAGAGACTGAAGGCGGCGCAAAGTGTCAAAACCTGAAATTCCTGGCATCATAATGTCAAGTACGATTACTTTGTAGTTTTCAAGACCGATTTTTGCAAGGAATTCTGAACCGCTATTGTAAACATCGCAAATTATTCCTTTTGCTTCGAAAGAACCTTTCATAAGTTTTAAAATTACTGAATCATCGTCGATAATTGCAATTTTACTTTCGCTTTCTGAGACGCTTTGAGAAGTTGGCTTTATTGATGATTCTGAATGAAATTTTAATTCTACGGAATTTTCACCGCGTGTTTCGTTGAAAGTAAGAATTTTGTCTGAAATTAAATCTGACATACTTGAAGTGGACGAATTTTCTACGAGCGAGTTTAGAACCTGAGAGATTTCTGTAGTAACTTCGATTCCGTTGTAGCGCGAATGACCTGCAATTAATGCCTGTACAAATTTGCTGAATGAAAGAACTTTTACATTTTTTGCAGAAATTCTTGGGTGAGAAAGAATGTTGTCAAGCAAAAGTTCAAGGTTTAAGCCGTCTACGAATGTTAGCTCAATGTTTGTAAGCATAACGATTATTTTAGGTTCTGAAATACCTGTTCCGTCGAGAATTTCTGCAAGCCGGTATTTTAAAAGGGCGAGTTTTTCGCGGTTTAAGCCGTGTGCGATTTCGATGAAAATGAGATTGTTGTTTCTGTGAATGTCTAAGACGCATGGAGTTATGTCTAGCGTGAATGCGACTTTTAAAATTCGTCCGACAAATTCGAAAAAAATGTCGAATTTTATTGGTTTTTCAAAATATTTTATAATTGAATACTGTGAAAAAGTAGTTGCCTGCGTTTTATCGATTTGAGGACCTGTGGCAATCATTGGAATTCTTGATGCGTTGAGATCGTTTTTCTTTTTTTGTAGGAAAGAAAGAAGTTCCTGTTCGTTGTAGTTGTCATTTATGTTGAGAATTACAAGGTCTGGAAGAATTGAAACCATTTTTGTGATGGAATCGCGCTGTTCTTCTGAAAAAAAGACTTCGATTTTTTCTTCTGAAAATTTTTCTTTTAGAAATTCCTTGAAAATTGGTGAGGCATCTACGATTAAAACTCTTTTCATATTTTTATTTTATCTTTTTTTTTGTTATTTTGGAAGAGGAATTTAAAATCCTTGAAAAAACGTCTGTGAAAGATTTTAACTTTTAAATGAAAATTCCTTTTTATGCTGAATTTTTATTTTTTTATGCCGAATATAACAATATGGGAGCAAATAGTTACGAAAAACCTGATTTTTGGTCGAAAAAAGCGTTTTCTGAAGGCTATCCGGCCAGAAGTGTTTATAAATTAAAAGAAATGAATGAAAAATTCTCGCTTTTAAAAAAGAATTCTACAGTTTTAGATTTGGGTTCTGCGCCAGGAAGCTGGACAGTTTTTCTTTTGAGGAATTTAGGTGAGAACGGAAAAGTCGTTTCCTGTGATTTAAATCCGCTTGCAAAAGATGTTCATGGACAAAATCTCGTTTTTATTCAGGGGGACTTAAATGAAAGTTCTGTCCGGGAAAAAATTAAAAGCGAAGGCCCGTTTGATACAGTTGTCTGTGATGCGGCTCCTTTGACATGCGGAAACAGAACTGTTGATACTGCACGCTCTGAACAGCTTGTTGAGATGGCTTTGTATTATGCCAAGACGATGCTGAAAAAAGGCGGAAATTTTGCGGTAAAAATATTTCAGAATGGTGACCAGCAGAAATTTTTAAAAGCAATGAGAGAAATATTTCAGACTGCAAAAGGTTTTAAACCTGAAGCGTGCCGCTCTGAATCTTTTGAAACATATCTGGTTGGCATTTGTAAAAAATAAATATATAATGAAAGAGTATCCCTTTTTTATTTCAGTTGAAATATTTTACGCTGAAAAATTCTGGAACTCTTTTTTAATTTGATTTATTGGAGTTTTTGATGACGGGATTCGACAACTATAAAAATAATAATTATAAACAAGATGATATTCTAATGAAAATATATGATTTTTTTCACAAAAAATTTAATTTTAAAGTAAAACGCATAATTATAAATTCTTTCATCGCTTTTTCTTTGAGCGCTTGTGTCACTTTTACTGGGCTTCACATTTATAAAAAAGTTCATATTAAAGAAGCTGGAATCGGAGGTTTTGAAACATCTGCCGTTCCTCAATTTACTGAAGTTCTAGAAGATTCTTTTGAATCTCAAAATGTTATCACCGGTGAAGACAATCTTGATCTTATGGCACAGGTTTTTGATGAAGACGAAGCGGAATCTAAAGATGTTTCCTCTCTGGAATTATGTTATTCAATTTACCGTATAAAATCAGGTGATATGATTGGTTTTATTGCAGACAGATTTGGAGTTACGCAGGATACGATTATAAGCGTTAATAATATCCGTCAGTCAAGAAATATTCAGATTGGTCAGTATTTAAAAATTCCGTCTATGCCAGGAATAATTTATACGATAAAAAATGATTCAGAAACTATTCAGTCTATTTCAGATAAATATGAAATCAGTGCAGAAAAATGTGCACGGGTCAATTCTTTGGCATTAGACGCAAAACTGACTCCTGGAAAAACTTTGTTCCTTCCAGATGCAGAACTTGATTGGACTACACGGCAGGAGATTAACGGAGATTTGTTCCATAAGCCTATAAAAGCAAGATATTATCTTTCTTCAAGATTCGGCTGGCGTGCTTCTCCGTTTACTGGAAAAAGATCTTATCACAGCGGCGTTGATATGGCTTGTCCTCAGGGAACAAATGTTTATGCTGCGTTAAGCGGAAAAGTTACAACTGTAGGTTATAACAGCGTTTACGGAAATTATATAATCATCACTCATCATTCTGGTTATAAAACTCTTTACGGTCATTTAAGCGCAACTTTAGTTTCAAAAGGGGATAAAGTTTTTACTGACACAAAAATCGGGAAAGTCGGAAGCACTGGAATGAGCACTGGACCGCATCTTCATTTTACTGTATTCAAATTTGGAAAAACAGTTGACCCGCAGTTGTTGTGGCGTTAATAAAAAAGGGAATCTTAAACTTGTAAGGTTTTAAATGGATTAAAATTTTAAGCGCTTTTTACAAGTTTTACATTCAGTTTTTTTACGAAAAAGTCCATATTGCAGCAGACAAAAGTTGAACAGTAAATTATTACGCAGATTGAAATCATTAAGGCGTAGCTTACAGAAAAAGTTTCCCCGTAAAATTTGTTTGTGAAAAAAACTGGAAAGATGAAAAGCGCAATCATTAAAATTCCTGCGATTATCCATAAAGTCAGGTTTATAGGATTTTTGCGGATTTTTTGAATTTTGTCTTCTGGAAGCGCATCAAGAACATTTATTATGCTTTGATCTGTTACTGGTGAAGAAATTTTAAGTATTTGAGATGTAAGTTTCTGGGCTTTTGAAAGAAGTAGAATTTTTGAGCGACATTCTTTGCAGAATAAAAGGTGTGTTGTAACTGAAACCGGAAGTCGTGTATTTTTGTCGAGTTCAAGATATTTTTCCATTATTTGTGAGCATTTTTTGTTTTCCATTTTAATCTCCAGAAATAAAGAAATAAACTTTGCTACATTTCAAGTTTTTCTTTTAGGATTTTTTTTGCCCTGAAAATATGTGATTTTATTGTATTTACAGGAAGTTTTGTAATGTCGCTGATTTGAAGATACGGAATATCGTAAAAGAAATACATATCAATTACGATTGCGTATTTTTCAGGGAGCGATTTTACAGCTTCATTTACCGCTTGTTTTGTAAGTTTCTGAAGTTCTGCTTCTTCCGGGGTTAATTCTATGGAAGGAATGTCAAAATCTTCTGCAAGTGAAAGATATTCTTTTTTGCGAGTAACTGAATTTATTGCTGTTGTATAAGCGATTCTCATAAGCCATGTTGAAAAAGATGCTTTCCATTTGAAAGATTTTAAATTCAAAAACACTTTAAGGAAAACATCTTGAACGAAATCGTTTGCATCTTCATCGTTGTGGAAAAAACTTTTTCCGAAAACAAAAATTCTGTTTTTATAATGCGTCATCAGTTTTGCAAAAGAATCTTTGTCGCCTTTGAGAATCTTTTTTATGAGTGCAAAATCCCTTAATTTTACCTGAATCGAGTTAGATTCAGCTGTTTGAACTGGTGTCATTCTCTTTGTGGAATTCCGGATATATTTTATAGAATAAAAGTAAACTTAATCCCATGGCAAGAGGAAGAAGGCCCGCAAGAATTGAATATTTAAAGCCGTCTGCGATTGCAAAAACTACAGTGAGCATTATTCCGATTGCCGTAAGAAGCAGTCCCGCAAGCAGTGAAAAAATTTTGAGATTGAATTTTGCAGGGACAAAAGTTCCGGTTTTAATCTGGAGTTTTATTTCGTGATGACGCCAGAGAAGATAGAAAAAAATTGTAATTCCGCCGATTACAATTCCGACGATAGGAACGACAGAAAAAATTATCTGAGCCGATTCTGATGTAACAATTTCCTGTGAGATTTGAGAAATTTCGTTGTCCATTATTAATCCTTCTGTTAGTTTTTAAAGGGTGCCTGAAAAGAAGTGTCGTGCTGAATTTGATTCAACATTTATACTTTTTTGTGGCCCGTTTATAGTTTAGACTGTTTTTTTTATAAAAAGTTTCATTAAAATAGAAAAATATATTCAGAAAAAAACAGTTCGTCGATTTTTCCGAGCACAAGATGTTCATTTAAAATTGAAAGAATTTCTTTTTTCACCTGCTCTTCACCGATTTTTTGAAAATGAGCTTTTGTTCCGTTTGCAAAATACGAAGAAATCAAGGATTTAAAAAGAGGGGCTTTTTTAGAAAGTTCTTCATAAAATTGAATGTCGTTTTTGTCGTAATTAAACCACGGTGAAATTATAACCGGGCATCTTACATCCGTATCTCCTTCAGGCATTAAAGAACACCTGATTCTTCCAAGACCTGCAAAAACTTTGAGAGAGTCGTCGTTAGATTCTGAAATTTCTTGCTGTGTTTTTTCATTTTGAAGATTTTTTTTTGCCCTTGTTTTTACTGAAATAAAGGCCGTGACTGCCATAAATAGAAAAATGAAAAAGAGTATTGATAAAATTATTGAAAGAATTTTATTTATGGAATTAATTTTTTTTTCGTTTGAAAATTTGCCCATATAGTTTATAATTTATATCATTAAGAGATTTAAGGCAAGAAACGCTTTAAAGACAAGTGGCGTGAAAAATTCGTTTTGGCGATTTTTCAAGATTTTTTTAATAAAACTGCGTGATTTTTGAAAAATGATGAAATTTAAAAGCTGTAAAAAGATTTTAAAAACTTTTTCTGTAACATTTTTGATTTTCTCCCTTTTTCTTTTCATAAAATTATTTGTTCGTGAAAATTCTCTAAATTTTAATTTTTTCAGTTTGCCTTTATCCGTGAAATTCTTTTATATTTTTCAAATATTTTTTTCAGTTTTTCTGCTTGTTCTTCTTATTTTTGTTTTAAACGAATCCGAAAAAAAAGTTTTGACGCAAAAAAAATCTGATTTTGCTTCTTACGGAACTTTTAAAGCTTATAATTTTAAGGAAAATGATTCAGAGGATGCGTTTCTTGAAGAACTGGAAGTTTTACCTTCTTTAGATGATGAAGATTTAATTCCTCTTGAAGAATGTCCGGAAGATGAAGAAAGCTGTTTTTCAGTTCAAGAAGATAAAAAAGATATTTGTGAAGATACAGTTTTAGTTTCCAATATCGATTTAAAATCTCCCGGTCATAACGATGAATTTCAGGAAGAATGCCTTATCGAGTTAAATCATGTCTGCGATTTTAAAAAGCCTTCAGAAGACATTTCCGACAATTTTTCGGTTGAAATTCCTTTGCCTTTTAAAAAATTTTAATCACAATAAAACGGATTTTTATTCTTTTGCGATGTTTGACTGAATTAACACATTGAATTGATAAATTTTTTTGTACAGTTTTATGAGGTATGGACGCATTGGTTCTTCGCAAAAATGTTCGACTTCGTGCCAGTTTGTAAGCATTTCTGGTTTTGGTTTTGATAAATCGTCTACAAGGCTTTTGATTATTTTTCCGATTATTATTATGTTCCGCATAGTTGTATTTATGATTTCGAATGCCATGTTGTTTGTATCTGAAACTACTCTGTTGATTATGTTGCGTGAAGAATTATCTCTTGCTGCTTTTGGAAGAAGGTTTTTGATTTTCATTCCTGTAGGCTTTGTTTCTGCAAGTTCTTCGTCGAACATCGTGATTTTATCGCTTACGAAAGTGAGACTGTGATAGGCATTTGAAACTGGTGCACATAAAACTGGGGATTCCCATTTTCCCCGCACAATAATTATGTCGTAAAAATCCCGAAGTTCTGATTTTGCGATGTAAATCATGAAAGCTTTTAAATAATTTAAGGCGTTGCAGTAAGAAAATGGTGAAAGCTGTTTTGATTTTAGCTCCTGAGATGTTTCTTCTGTGTAATATTTTAAAAGTTGAACAGAATTGTTTCCGAATAATTCTGAGAGGGAAGCGGAAGTTTTGTTTAATTTGTCCTGTGTAACTAATTTTGAAATTACAGATGTAGTTTCTGCTCTCATTGTTTCAAGATAGCGTTCTGTTATAGGCTGAACAGGTTCTTTTTTTACGATTACATAATTTGGGTCGTTTGTAATCATTTGAATCATCATCTGAAGTGCGTTTGAAAGGCGTAAGGAAGTAATTTTTGTGATGATTTTTTTCCAGGTTGACGGAGCAATTGAAGAAGAAGTTTTCATGTATTTTAAAATTTCAAAAAGTTCTGTCCAGTCTTGAAAATCTGGCATTGAATAAATTATGTCTGCAAAATCCTTGATGTCGTCTGCGATGTATTCTGCACTGATTTTGTCAAATGATGAAATTTGATTTATGTTTGATTCTGAAAGTGACTTGTTGAATTTTTTTAACATGAAAAAGTAGTCGAATTCGCAGAAATCTTTAAAAGCCATCAATTGTTTGTAGGTAGTTTCAATTTTTGATACGATTTCGGCAGTGAAAAAGTCATTAAATGCCGTAAGACGCTCTTCGGCAGTTGTTTTAAGATGGTTGATAGGAATTTCTTTTGCAAGAGATTTTAAATTTTCTTCTGTTAAGGAGGCTTCAATTTGTTTTAAATCGTCCGGAATGAAGTGATGTATTACGATTTTTTTGAAAATTCCCGGATTTTTGTAAGATTCAAACATCCTTTGTGATGGAAGAATTATTTTGTAAATGTCGTAAAAAAGTTTTGGGAACGAAGGCGATATTTCGTTTGAACTGAATTTATAGTATTTGTTGTATTTTGATTTGTTAAATTTTTTAGAGATTGACTTGATTTTTCTGCGCTTTTCAGATTCTTCGTCTTTTGAACCGAACAGATTTGAAAATAAATCTTTGAAAAAATTGTGCGATGACTTTTTTTCTGTATCCATTCTTTAATTTTAGTTTAAAAATTATCTAATTTCAAGGTCTTGAATTGAATCATAACACATGGCAGATTTCAGATTGAACTGAACGCCTAAAAACTGTAAGATTGTTTTATGAAACTTTATACAAAAAATCAGGTTATCTTTTTTTCGGTGTGTACTCTAGTTCTGGGGGCGGTTTTTGCGTTCGCGCTTTCAAAATTTTTCTTTGCTGAAAAAAAATCTGTAGAAACAAAGGCGACTGTTTCTTTCGAAAATTCTGTTGAAAATCCCGTGTCTGATGAAAATATTCTTAAAATCACTTCAGAAAATAGTGAGTCTGATTCTGTCATTTCGTCAAATTCAAAAAATGAAGGCTATACTCAGGAAGAAATACAAAATATAAATGTCTACAATCTTTGCAATGAAGCGGTTGTAAATATAAATACGCAGGTTGTTGGTGTAAACTGGTTTTTAGAGCCTGTTGTTGAAGACGGTGGAAGCGGTTCTGGTTCAATTATCGACAAAAACGGTTATGTTCTTACAAATGTTCATGTCGTGAATAATGCTTCAAAAATTTATGTTTCACTTTCGGATGGAACTCAGTTTGAAGCAAAAATTGTGGGGCTTGATAAAGATAGTGATCTTGCGGTTATAAAATTTGATCCGCCGGAAGGAATGCAGTTAAAAACGATTCCATTCGGGGATTCTACAAAGTTAAAAGTTGGTCAGCGCGTAATTGCAATCGGAAATCCTTACGGTTTAGACAGAACTATGACAACTGGAATAATTTCCGCTTTAGGTCGACCTATAAAAAATTCAAATGACAGAATAATCCGGAATATGATTCAGACTGATTCTGCAATTAACCCCGGAAATTCAGGCGGACCTTTGCTTACTTCAAGCGGAAAAATGATTGGAATCAACACGATGATTTATTCTTCGAGCGGAAGCAATGCAGGAATCGGGTTTGCAGTTCCTTCAGAAACAGCTGTCAGGGTTGCAAGAGATTTAATGAGATACGGAAAAGTGAGACGCGGAACTATGGAAATTCAGGTAGTTCAGCTTACAAATAGAATTGCGCTTTACGCAGGACTTGACATCAATCGAGGTCTTTTAGTTTCTCAAGTTGTAAAAGGCGGAAATGCTGAAAAATCAGGTCTTAAAGGCGGAACAAAAGCAGTTCGATATAATGCTTCAATAATTTATTTAGGTGGAGACATTATTACGCAGATAGACGGAATTTCGATTATGTCGATTGCAGATTATTATTCAGTTTTAGAAAATAAACTTCCTGGCGATGAAATTTCTGTTACGGTTCATAGAGATAAAAAAGATTTGAAATTTACAGTCGTTCTTGCAGAATAATTTAATTATGAAAAAACAATTGTTTTGTTCAGTTGAGGTGAAATTTAAATTTCCGCATTTTACGCCTGATGTAAAATTTTTCCCGATAAAATATGCAAAAATTTATATTTCTTATTCCGGTTTATCGGAAAAAATCGAAAAAATCGTCTGGAAAAAAGATTTTAGCGATGATGAAGAGATTTCTGTAGTTTTTGAAAAAATTCTTTGTGAAAAGAAAAGTATCGCTTCTGTAGAATTTTTTGATGAAAATGAAAATTCTGTAAAAAAATTTCTTCTTCGTTCGATTTTTGATTCTGAGAAAAAAGAAAAAATTTCTATTGCTCCAGAAAAAAATGAAACACCGTTTGCATCTGTTTTATATGAAATTTTAAACATTTTTGATTTGAATGAACTTTTTCTTGACGGAAGATTTTCTGTAATCAAAAATGCAGTGGATTCTTCGTGTGATTTTTGCCTTTTTGACATAAATAAACTTTCGGGCGAACTTAAAGGATTTTCTTTTCCGTACGGAAGAACAAAAAGTGATTATGTTCTTTTGCCGGGAGAAGTGTATGTTTCTTCTAAAATTGAAGGCGGTTTTTATGTTTATGTAAACGATTTTCTTTCTCTTCCTGAAAAAATTGAAACTGATTCTGTAAAAATTTCTGGAATTTGTCCAGGTTATAAAGAAATCTTTCTTCTCGATGATAAAAAAAACATTATTGCTTCAGAAGAAATTTTGATAGAAGAAGGAAAATCAACAAAATTCGTTTTTGAAAAGAAAAATCATGAAAAAAATATTAAGAAACTTGATTTTTATCCGTCAGAACAGGAATTTTTAAAATGTTTTAAAGATGAACCTGAAAAAAAACGTTTTGTTCTTTTGTTCAGCGAAAAATTATATCAAAAAAAACTGAATTCGCTTCAGGCGTGTTTTAATTCAGGGATTAACGATCATGACGGAATTTATTCAGGCGAGCATATAAATCTTTTTTACGATGAAAGAGGATTCTGGTTCTGTTATGCAAATTACAAAAATCTTTCTTCCGTAAATCAGTCCGGGCAGCCGAGTTACAATTTTAAAGCTGATGGAAAAATGATTTTGCCGCCAGATTTTGTTCCAGACGGCTATATTTATCAGAAATTTAACGAGTCTTCTCCCGGAAAAAAGTTTTTAGTTTTGATTTATTCGTTTCAAAATGAGAAAAAAATTACTTCTCTCCTTTCAAAAGCAAAATTCGTTAAGAAACTTTCAGATTTTGATCTTTCTACAAAAGACGGACAAATGCAGATTTCAAATTTCAGAAAACTTCCGGGAACGAATCATCTGTTCCGCTCTTTTCATCCATACAAGGACGATAAAAAAAATATTTCTGACACAAGTAAAAGTCGTCTTGAGTCTTTATGGAAACTTTGCGAAGAAAATAAAATTTCATGCGATATAAATCTTTCAGATGATTCTCTTCAAAGCCCTACTTACGGAATGCCTTCTTTTTATGAAAAGATTATCGAAAACAAAAAAATTCTTTATGTTACGCAGTTGAGTTATTCTGTGTGCTATGAAAATCCAGATTCTATTGTTTTTGCAGAGGGAATCAAAAAAATCGTGGAATTCATAAATTTGAATTCGGGGAATTTTTTAATTCATTGCGCAATCGGAACTGATAGAACAGGTGTTGTTTCGGCAGTTCTTTCGCTTTTGTGCGGAGCGTCCTGGCGTAGTGTTGAAAACGATTATTGTTCTTCTATTAATATGGGGCTTTTAGAATATCGCGGTCCGTTTTGCATTAGAAAATCAATTCAGACGCTTCTTGCGCTTCCAGAATTTGATGAGAATATTGATTTTAAAAAACTCTTAAAAGATCATTTTGTGAAATCTCGTGTTCTTTCAGAATCTCAAATCGATGAATTTGTAAAAAAGGTGGTTTAATATGCGAAAATTTTCTGTAGAATCTCCGTTTGAACCAGGCGGAGACCAGGGTGAAGCGATTGAAAAATTAAGCGAAGGTGTTTTGCGTGGTGATAAATTTCAGACTTTAAAAGGCGTTACAGGTTCTGGGAAAACTTTTACGATGGCAAAAATAATCGAGAAAGTTCAGAAACCGACTTTAATAATAAGCCACAATAAAACTCTTTCGGCTCAGCTTTATCGGGAATTTAAATCTTTCTTTCCAAATAATGCGGTTGAATATTTTGTTTCGTATTACGATTATTATCAGCCTGAAGCGTATGTTCCAGCTCGTGATTTATATATCGAAAAAGATGCTTCCATTAATAAAGAGATTGACCAGTTGAAAATGAAAGCAACTTACAGCCTCATGGAGCGTCGTGATGTAATTGTAATTGCTACTGTTTCATGCATTTACGGTCTTGGTCTTCCTGAACTTTACAAGAGCATGAGAGTTCACATTGAAAAAGGTTCGGTTTTAGACACTCATAAACTTGCGCTTTCGCTTACACAGGTTCAATATAACAGAAACGATATGGTTTTAGAACGCGGAAATTTCAGAATTCGCGGTGATATAATCGAAATTTATCCGCCTTACATGGAATTTGATGAAGCGTACAGAATTGAACTTGATTGGGAAGAAGTTGTTTCCATAAAAAGATTTAATGTTGTTTCCGGTAAAATTACTGAAGAACTCGATGAAACTTTTATTTATCCTGCAAAAAATTTCGTAATTCCAAAAGAAGAACTTTATTCTGCGACTGAAAGAATTCAAAAAGAACTTGATGAGCGGCTCTTAGTTTTAAATGCAGAAAAAAAACTGTTTGAAGCTGAACGGCTTAAAACGCGCGTAACTTATGACATTGAAATGATGAAAGAAATGGGATATTGCTCAGGAATTGAAAATTATTCAGCTCCGATTTCCAATCGAAAAAAAGGTGAGCCGCCTGCAACTCTTTTGCATTATTTTCCGTCTGATTTTCTGTGTATGATTGATGAAGCGCATGTTTCAGTTCCGCAGATTGGTGCAATGTACGAAGGCGACAGAAGCCGTAAACAGAATCTTGTCGATTTTGGATTCAGACTTCCAAGTGCCCTTGATAATCGGCCATTAAAATTTGATGAATTTTCAAAGATGCTCAATCAGGTAATTTATGTTACTGCAACTCCGCGTAAAGAAGAAATTGAAAAATCTACTCAGGTTGTCGAACAACTCATCCGTCCGACAGGACTTTTAGATCCTATTGTTGAAGTTCGTCCTACAGAAGGTCAAATGGAAGATATTTATCGTGAAATAAAAGAACGGATTGAAAAAAATGAACGAAGCCTTGTTCTGACGCTGACGAAAAAAATGGCAGAAGATTTAACGGATTATCTTTCTGAATTGAATTTAAAAGTAAAATACATCCACTCCGAAATCGACACTTTTGAGCGCGTGGAAATTTTAAAATCGCTTCGAACAGGAGAAATCGATGTTTTAATCGGAATTAATCTTTTACGCGAGGGAATTGACCTTCCTGAAGTTTCGTTTATTGCGCTTTTAGATGCAGATAAAATCGGTTTTTTGCGTTCGGCAACTTCTTTGATTCAGATTATCGGTCGCGCCGCAAGAAATTCCAGCGGAATGGTCGTGATGTATGCCGACAGAATGAGTGAGGCGATGAAAGAAGCAATCGATGAAACACAACACCGCCGTTCTGTTCAGGAAGCATATAACAAAGCACATGGAATTGAACCGAAAACTGTCAAAAAAGAAATTCAGGATATTCTTGAGCATCAGAAAGAAGATGCTGAAGAAAATGCAAAATTGACGATTTCAACGCTTAAAAAATCCGCAAATATTTTTGATAAAAAACAGCGTAAAAAATTAATTGATGCCCTAAAAAAAGAAATGTCAGATTGTGCAGAGCGTCTTGAATATGAACAGGCCGCCGCGTACCGTGATCAGATTCTTGAACTTGAAAAATTTGATAAACGCTGAACAAACACTTAATACATATATTGACATTGAGTTATAAATTTAATATTATATTAAAACTAATTATTGAAAACTATTAAGGTAGGTATAAATATGTCTAGAAGTTGTGATATTTGTTGCAAAGGCGTTCAGCACGGTAACAAGGTTTCTAAATCTTACAATCATACTAAAAGAACTTGGCGACCAAATCTTGTAAGCGTAAAGACTGTTATTGATGGTCGTTCTATTACATTGACAGTTTGTACACGCTGTCTTAGAAGCGATTTTCTCGTAAAAAAAGTGCGTGTGCCAAAACCAGTTGCAGAAGTAGCTAAATAAAACCATCAGTGTACTTATTATTTAAAACATTTTAAGCTTTGAGTATTTATAAAACACTTCAGTTTTCTGAGGTGTTTTTTTTATATTTTAAGTTTTAATCCGTCGTAGCCGGGAAGTGCTGTTCTATTTTCAAGATAAAATTGTTCTTTTATGCCAAGTTCTTCAAGTTTTGCATCGAGTAATTGGGAAATTTCTGTGTTTGTGTGCTGATGAGTTATGTGTGTAAGGTAGATATGTTTTGCATTGATTTTAAGTCCTGTTTCAAGAGCACTGTAGTAATTGAAGTGAGTTGCGTGTTCTTCTTCTCTTAAACCATCAATTATTGCATGGTCGATGATTCCGCCTTTTTCACGAATTGTTTTAAAGCCTTTTTCACGGATTGCACTGCAATCTGTCAGATACAAAATAGAATGTTTTTCGTTTTTTTTGAATGTAGAAAACATATATCCGTTTGAATGAAGTCTTCCGTGCCGCATTGGAACAGGAAGAATTTCGATGTCACCGATTTTCAATGGATTTTCTTCTGTGAGTTTGTTGATGTTTTGAAGGTAAATTTTAGGTTTTCCTCCACCAATTTGAGTTTCCATAAAAATATAGTCAAATCTGTGAAAAACATCTTTTAAAGTCTGTTTGTTTGCGTAAAAAGGAAGACCCTTTCCAGGAGTTTCATTTTTGCATGGATTTTTTCCATTTCCGCATGATTGTGTGTGGCTGAAAACTCTTATGTCATCAAGGCCGTAAATATGATCTGCATGACCGTGTGTGAGAAGAACTGCATCTAAAGAGTCGATTTTGTATTTTAATGCCTGAATGCGGAATTCCGGACCTGTATCAATGAGAATTTTTGTCGTTGTTCCGTCTGAATTTTTATTTTCTACAAGCGCAGAACATCTTAGTCTTTTGTCGTGCCTGTCTTTTGAAGTGCACACAGGACATTTACACGCGATTACTGGAACGCCTTGACTTGTTCCTGTTCCCATTAATGTTATTCTCATTAAATTATTCCTTCGTATATTAAGCCCTGTTCGCCGTCAATTGTAACGCTTAAATCGTTTTCAAGGTTTTTAAGGGCATCCGGCGTATTTGTAATCCATACGAGATTTGGATTTATTAATGAAAGCATTTCTTGAGAAAGGTCACAGCCTGATTCAGCAATAATTCCGTCTGCAATTCTGATTAAAGGAGTTAGTTCTTCTGTGATTCGCCAGCATACTAAAATCAGGTGTTTTCTAGTTCTGACGGTAGCGTGAAGGTCATTGATTTCCTGAACCTGAAGAATTCTTCCGGAAGCGCGTTTTTTTTCGGAATTTAGGAAACCAAAATTTGTACCGCGCGATATTATGTTTCCTGCGATGATGACTTTTATTGTGTTTACCATCAACGGAGAAGAAATAGGAATTCCTGCGCACATTACGATTTTATCGGAAAGGTTTATTGCCTTACAGTCTAATGCGAGTTTTATTGCGTTTTGAATCATCATTTCTGAATCGTTTGCAACCCTGCATAGAACTGGAGAAACGCCCCATTGAATCATAAGCTGTCTTGAAACTTTTTTGTCTGGTGTAACGGCGATTACAATTTGTTCCGGGCGGAAACTTCCTATCATTCTTGCGGTGTTTCCGTGAAGCGTTGGAATTATAATCGCTTTTGCATTTATGTTTCTTGCAAGTTTGTATGCACTGTGAGTAACCATGTGTCCGATGTCTTGCCCGGGAATGTATGAAGAATCGACCTGTTTCATTCTAAGAAGGTATTCATCGGATTGTTCTGTTGTGTGCGTGATGAGAGCCATGGTTTTTACAGCTTCGACAGGATATTTCCCGCCGGCAGTTTCTCCACTTAGCATTACGGCATCTGTTCCGTCGAAAACTGCATTTGAAACATCTGTAAGTTCTGCTCTCGTAGGCCGCGGATTTAAAATCATGGAATCGAGCATTTGTGTTGCCGTTATTACAGGTTTACCGGCTTTTCTGCAGCATCGGATTATTGCTTTTTGTGCAAGAGGAATTTTTTCTGTTGGAAGCTGAACACCTAAATCTCCGCGTGCAATCATAATTCCGTCTGCTTCCTTTACAATTTGTTCTATATTGTTAAGACCTTCTTCGTTTTCGATTTTTGCAATGATTTTTGCCGTTGAATTTAACGATTTTAAATAATCGCGGATTTCTACGATTTCTTCAGGGAAACTTACAAAACTTGCCGCAATAAAATCGATGTCCTGCTCAACCCCGAATTTTAAATCTTCCTTGTCTTTTTCTGACATGATTGGAAGACCTGCGTGAACTCCGATTAAATTTACATTTTTTTTGCTTCCGATTTCACCCTGATTTTTTGCAGTACAAAGAATTTTTTCGTTTTGAATTGAATCGACAGCAAGTTCAATTAAACCATCTGCAATGAGAATTCTTGCTCCTGGAAACAGTTTTTTTGCAGCGTCTTTCCAAGAAATGCTTATGTGGCAGAGAGAATTTTCTGATTCGTTTGTGCATAAAGAGCCGTCAGTTACGACTTCTACTTTTTGACCGGGATAAAAGATGATATTTTTTTCTGGAAGAATATCGCCAGTTCTAATTTCAGGCCCTTTTGTATCAAGAAGAATTGCAACAGGAATTTCAAGGCTGTCTGAAATTCTTTTTACGCGATCCATTGCTTCTTTGTGCCATTGGTGCGTTCCGTGTGAAAAATTGAAGCGCGCAATGCTCATTCCAGATTTTATCATCTGGCGGATTGTTTCATCATTGTTGCATGCAGGACCGATTGAGCAGACTATTTTGGTTTTGTGTATGAACATATCTGTATTATAAATCGGTTTCTAAGATTTTTAAACAGATTTTAAATGATTTTTGGTTAAAAGAAATAACCGGATTGAAAAATTCTTGTAAACTTTTTTTGAATCTGATAATATAAAATTATTGTTGATTCAACTCAGCAATAATCAAAAATTTCATTTTAGTTTAGAGGTTTTCAAAATGTTTTATTCTGAACCTACAGATTTAGCGGTTATAGCATGCCCTGGCGGAGAAGCCTTTGCAGATGCTGTAATCAAACATCTGAAACATATTTATAAACATCGTTTTTCTTTGAAAAGCGACTGCATCAACAAACGCTATCAAATCGAAAAAAATGACCTTATTCAAAAAATTAATTTCGAAAGCGATTTGTATTCCCCTGAAATTGTCGTAAAAAGTTCTACTGAACGCTATCGTGAACCAAAATTCAAAGTAGATACAACTTTTACTTATTTTGCAAACGGCGAATTTAAAACCGAAATCAACGAATCAATTCGCGGAAAGCAGGTTTATATTTTTCAGGATGTAGAAAATCATGAAGTTTTAAATCTAAACGGCGGAAAAAACAAACTTTCTCTTTCTGTAAATGATCATGTAATGGGACTTTTAGTAACTATTGATGCTGTTCGCCAGGCCGGAGCTTCTTCAATTACTCTTGTAGTTCCTGTTTATCCTTACAGCCGTCAGCATAAAAAGAAAGGTCGCGAAGGTCTTACTGCTGCAATGCTCGGTCATGTTTATGAAATGCTCGGTGTATCAAGAATTATTACGCTTGATATTCATAGCCGTGAAATCGTAAATGCTTTCAATACAATAAACCTTGAAAACCTTCATGCAAGTTATCAGATTATTCGCGAACTTGGAAAAATCGTTGATCTTACAGGTCAAAAAGAAGAACTTGTAGTTGTAAGTCCTGATACAGGCGCAATCGACAGAAATAAATTCTATGCTTCAGGTTTAAAACTTCCTCTTGCGATGATTTACAAAGAACGCGATTATTCTGTTGTAACTCAAAACGCAAACGAAACTAATATAAAATCTGTAAAACTTTTAGGTGATGTAAAAGGTAAAGTTGCATTCCTTGCTGATGATATGCTTGGAACTGGCGGAACTTTGCTTAAAGCGATGTCGTTCCTCAAAGAAAACGGAGCAACAAAAGTTATCGCTGCAATAAGCCTTCCGTTCTTTACAGGAAATGCAATCGAACTTTTTGATGAAGCATACAAAAAAGGTCTTTTCTACAGAATCATCGGAACAAATGCCGTTTACCACGAAGAACTTCTTACAAAAGAATGGTATATTTCAACAGATGTTTCAGGACTTTTTGCAAATGTAATTACAAGAATTCATCACAATCAGTCAATCGGAAATCTTCTTGACAATCGTACAATAATCGAAAAAATCGTAAAATCTGTTGAACAGAATACATCTCAGGAAGAAAAAAATTAATTTTTAAAGGAACTTGTAAATTTTCAAATTTTACAAGTTTTCTAAAGATACACTGTTTTGAATTTTCTTTGTGTTGACATAGGAACCACTTCTATAAAAGTCGGAATAATTTCTGATTCTGGTGAAGTGGTTTCTTTTTCTGACAGACATTTTAATTTTTCTCAAAATTTTATTTCAGCGCTCTGGATAGAAGAATTTATTCAGGCGGTAAAAGCGTTTGGCTCTAAAGAATTTTCTGCTATCTGCGTAAGCGGAAACGGTCCTACAGTCTGCCTTCAAAATGGACGAACTTTGCTTTGGAATGAAAAAATTGATTTTTCCAATACAGAAAAGACTTCATCTTTGTTCATTCCCCGCTTTATTGCATTAAAAAATCTTTATCCACAAGAATTTGAAGATTCTGAAAAAGTATTTAGCGGTCCGGAATTTTTTGTTTATAAACTTACTTCTAAGGCTGTTACAGTTCTGCCGGAAGAACGCTTTACAGATGCTTATTGGAATTTAAGGGAACTTGAAAAATTTTTGCTTCCAAAAGAAAAATTTCCTCCGTTTGTAAGACCTGGCGATTTAATCGGTTTTCTAAATGAAGAATTTCAGGAAAAACTTTCGGTGTGCAAAAAAATTCCTGTATTTTGCACGGGCCCTGATTATATTTCTGCGATGATTGGAACTTATTCTGTTGTTCCAGGAGCAATTTGCGATCGTTCGGGGTCAAGTGAAGGACTTAATTTTTGTTCATCTGTGCCTGTTTTTGATGAAAGAGTTCGCACGCTTCCTTCGGTAATTCCGGGGCTTTGGAATTTAAGCGTTTTAATTGAAAAAAGTGGAATTCTAATTGATGAGTTTAAAGCCGAAATCGAAAAAATTGAAAACCGGAAAATTTCTTATGAAGAAATAATCGATTTTGCTTTTGAAGATAAAAATTCTGAAGGCTGGCGCATTTTAACTGAAATCGAAAATAAAATTTCTTCTGGTGTCGCCGTTTTGCGTGAACTTGCATTTAAAAATAATCTTAAAATAAATGACTTTATGACTGTTACAGGCGGACAGTCAAAAAATGAACGCTGGCTTTTAAAAAAGGCTAGAGGGGCAAAAATAAAAATTGCAAAACCTTCTGTTTCTTACAGCGAACTTTTAGGAAATGCTGCAGTTTGTCTGGTCGGGATGAAAAAATATAAAACTATTCAGGAAGCTTCTTTTTCGGTTTGTAAAATTTCAAAAATTCTTGATTTTAATGTGCCGGCTTTGGACAAATTGAAAATTTATAAAATTCCTTCTAAGTTGAAGACGATAATTTTTGACATTGATTCAACTCTTTATACAAATTCGCGTTACGCTTTTGAACAGGTTGATGTTCAGATTCGGCATATCGCAGAAGAAAAAAATATTTCACCTGAGCAATTTCGAAATGAGGTCAGTGAATTTCGAAAAAGATGGAAAGAAACTCATAACGGACAAAAAATCAGTCTTGGAAATACTTTTATTCATCTTGGAATTCCAATCGAAAAGAGTATTCAGATGCGAAAAGAACTTTTAGAGCCGGAAAAATTCCTTCAAAAAGATGAAAAATTAATCGAAACAATAAAATCTTTGAAGAAAAAATATAAATTAATATGCGTGACAAATAATCCTCTTGTTCCTGCAAAAAAAACGCTTCGTGCGCTTGGAATCGAAGAGTTGATTCCTGATGTAATAGGCCTTGACACTTGCAAAAAATCAAAGCCTAGCGAGGAACCGTTCCTTCTTGCCTGTAAAATTTGTGCTTCTGAATGTGAAGAAGTTTTGAGCGTTGGTGACCGTTTTGACATGGATATTGCTCTTCCGTTAAAAATGGGGATGGGTGGCATTTTGGTTGGCGGGGTAGAAGATGTTTACAAATTGCCAGAAATATTATATACTAAGGGCACTTTTTGAGCCTGTAGCTCAGCTGGATAGAGCATTAGTTTTTGGGGAAAAGATTTGTCAAAATTGCATTTTGTCAAATCTTTATTATAAAGACGCATAAAAAACGCTCCAGGTATTCGCTTTTTTTATGCTCACCTAACCAAAAGGTCGTGCGTTCGACTCGCTTGTACGATTTTTTGTTTTTTTTGAATGCGAGTCGATTTTTTGAGCCTGTAGCTCAGCTGGATAGAGCATTAGTTTTTGGAAGAAAAGATTTGTCAAAATTGCATTTTGTCAAATCTTTATTATAAAGACGCATAAA
>JAEDFA010000024.1 GCA_016293005.1 Treponema sp. | reverse complement strand
ATTATTTAATAAAACCTTTTGCTTATGAGCGATTCAATGTGGCACTGGAAAAATTCAAAATAAAACATAATTTATTAAAAGGAAGTCAAGTTTTAGACCAGCATAGTCTTGATTCTTTAATTGCAAATAATTTTCAAGATAAAAATGAAAATAGCGTAAATCTTCCAAAAGGAATTCAAAAAACAACATTAAAGCGTATTAAAAATTATTTTGACCAGAATAAAACTTGGCAATCTGTAGATATGATTTCAGAAGAATTAGGAATTTCTGTTGTTACAGCAAGGAATTATCTTAATTATCTTGTAACTCAAAAAATAATTTTGGAAGATATTAATTACAGCACAGGTGGCCGGCCGTCGATGCTTTATAAAAAAAGAAATATATAAATTAAATTCTTTTCTGATAGATGTTTTCGTTATTTTACTGTAAAAGTTACGGTTCTGTTTTCCTTTCCGTTTTGAATTGTAAATGTGTGCATTCCTTTTGTAAGTGGGACGCTGAAGGCTTGATTTTCAAATGCTGACTGGTAGAAAAATCCGTCTAAAAAACTGTCAGTTCTTTCTTCTTTTCCGCCGGAACATAGAATTGTAATTTTTTGAACGCTTTCGGGAATTGAATCATCAAGAAAAAAGATTGCATTGTTTGTGGGATACATGATTTCAAGTTTTCCAGAAGATTTTTTTCCGTCTTTGTTGATGTTTTTTCCGCTTGCCCAATGCTGATATTCTGACGGATACCTTATTTTTACAGTTCCGTTTTCGCTGTAGTGCCATGTGCATGATGGAAGGTTTTTGTAAGAATCACCTGAAAAATTTTCGATGAATTCAAGGCGCGTTTCGGGGCAGAATTGAGTTGGTTTCATTCCGCTTAAAAAACAGACTTCTTCTTTTTTGTAAGATTCAGGCATTTTAAAAGGTTTTGCATATTCAATTTTTCTTCCGTTTTCGGTTAGAAAATCAAGTGCGCATCTTGAAACAAGGGCAGGAATTGAACTTCCGGTTTTTCTGATGACTGTTTCTCCATTTAAGTTTCCCATCCAGACGGCGACTGTAAATGCACTTGTAGATGAAAGTGAGAGAATGTCTTGAAACTGGTTTGCCGTTCCCGTTTTAAAAATTGCAGGATAATTTGTTGAAAAAACTTTTGCGTTTCCAAAACCGAGTGTCTGGGCATTTCTATCCTGTAAAAAATCACAGATGATTCTTGCTGTATCTTTTTTTATCACCTGTTTTTGTTTTTTTTCTGAGTAATCGTCTTTGGAAAAAATAATTTCTTTTAGAATTCCGTCATTCGCAAAAATTGAAAATGCCCTTGCAAGTTCTAGAAGCGAAATTTCATTTGAGCCGAGTGCAAGCGAAAGTCCAGTGCTGCTCCTTGTTCCATTTAAAGAATCAAAACCGAGTGATAGAAGAAAATTGAAATATTTATCTACGCCGAGAGTGTAAAGAATGTCGACCGCTGGAATGTTCAGGCTTGAAGCAAGGCACACACGAAGCGGTTCAGGGCCGTTGTATCTGTTGTTAAAATTTAAAGGAACATATACATTTTTCCCTCCGAAATCTTTTGGAATGTCTGGAAGAATCTGGTTCGGTTTATAGCCGTTTTCGAGGGCGAGTGCGTATAAAAAAGGTTTTGTGGATGAGCCGCTCTGGTGTTTTGCTTTTACGGAATCGACTTCACCTGCATTTTTACTTGAAAAATCCGGGTTTCCGATGTAAGCAATTATTGCTCCAGTTTCGTTTTCGATTGCAACAGCTCCTGCATTTTTTATTCGTGAATCTGAAAAAAGTTCGAGTTTTTCTGAAAGAAGTTCTTCGAGAAGGTTGTTTAATTCAGAATTTAAAGAAAGATTCATTTTATCAGGGAGATTTTTTTTGTTTTTTGCGTATGTTTCTTTTATGAACGAAATGTAATGCGGCGCGTTCAATTTTTTTTTCGTGAAAAAAGGTTTTGTTTCTGAAATCCAGGCAGCTTTTGAAATTTTAAAATCAAGGTTTCTTGCGATTTTCATTGCGCTTTCGTAGGAATTTTCCGGGTTTACAAGAGGCGAATAAAGTGAAGGTCGGCGAGGCGTTACGGAAAGAGCTAAAATTTGTGCAGTTGAAAGCTCCTCGAGTGATTTTGAATAAATTTCTCTTGCGGCGCTTGCGATTCCTTCTATTTGATTTCCGAAGGGAAGATTATTCAGATAAAGTTCGAGGATTTTTTCTTTTGAAAGTTTTAGTTCAAGTTGGAATGCGATAAATGTTTCTGCGATTTTTGTGAAAACTGTCGGATTTTTGCTGCGTGGAGAAATTAACCGGACAAGCTGCATTGTAATTGTCGAGGCTCCGCTTACAGTTTTTTTTTGAGAAGAATTTTGTTTTATTGCCCTCAAAAACGCTTTTACGCTGAATCCGTGATGCCTGAAAAAATCTTTGTCTTCGGCTTCGATAAAAATCTTTTGAATTTGCTCAGGAATTTCTTCTATGGGATAATATTCACGCCTTAATCCTTCTTCGAGTGAAAGTACATAAATCAGATTTCCTTTAGAATCGTAGAATCGGGTTGAATTTTGACGGTTCATAAAGGAATTAAGATTTTTTATGGGAAGAAATTTTAAAAGCAGAATTAAGACTGTGAAAATCAGAATAAGGGAAAAACTCAGTTTTAAAATTTTTCTGAATTTTTCCCATTTTGAAATATTTTTATTCATTTTATTTTATTGTCCAGATTTTTCCGTCTGTTCTTCCAAAAATTTCTTCTTCGTACATACAGGCTGCAGAACTTGAAGGTGTCTGGTAAGTTCCTTTTCGTGAAGTCCTGAAGTAGAATTCGACAGTTTTTGCGCCTTTTGCAAAGAAATTCCAGAAATATTGAACTTCGTTTGCGTATATCGTCTGATTTGAAAGGCTAGTTTTGTTTGCATCTTTAAAATCTGCTGATTTTTTTGTTTTTTCAGATTTTTCGATTACTTCGCCTGTCGTGCTGAATGCGGCATTTAAAATTTCTGCGCCACACGGAACAGGAATTCTTACAGCGGCAAATTCTCTGTCTTTCGTTGTTGAAATGCAGACTGTTTCTTTGTAGGTTTTTCCGATTTCAAGAGTATCTTTAGAAACTTTTTTCCCTGTTTCTGTATCATAGATTTCTGTGTAAATCGAAAATCCTTCATCGCGTGATGTCTGTTCTTCTGGCAAAATTGCGTATTTCATCAGCATTGTGTAGTAAAGTGAACCTTTTCCCTCTTTTGTAAACTGAACAGGAATTTCTTGTTCTTTTGGAAGGTTTTTTATGATATCGCTTGTGAACTCTGCCTTTATTTCAACAGGAGATGAGTCAAGTCCTTTAAAATCGTAAGCGCCTAGATTTTTTTCATTTAGAGAAAGGGAAGAAGTTAAGTCTGTTTCTTCAAGATTTTTGTTCTCGATGAAAGACGAAACGGAAAGGAAAATTCTTGCAGTTGAACTTGTTGATTTGTAGTATCCTTTTTTTGCGCTTTCATGAGTCAAAAGCGAATGAAGCAGTTTTTCCGTGATGTAATTTTCGCTGTCTGTTTCCGAGAAGAATTGAAGTGCGAGCGCAAGGTTTTCTGTATTTTTGTCTGAAAAACACCACCAGAAGTAATTTTCATGGATTTGCGTGATATCAATTCCTCTTGGCGTTTGGCGAATGTATTTGAAAAGTGTTTTTGCAATATTTTTTGCCTTTTCGTCGTTTCTGTTGTAATGGTAGGAAAGTCCTGCGTAACAAAGTTCCGGGAAATCAGAGTTTTCATTTTTTACGATAAAGTCGATTTCTGATTCTGAAACAGTTTTTCCAAGCCGAGTGAGCGCGTAAATGGCGTATGCGTAAGACTTGATTGAGTGACCTGAATTGAGTGTCTTTGAAATTTCTTTTGAAAGATATTCTTTTAACGACGGAATATCGATTATTTCTGAAACATTTATGCCTTTTTCCATTGCAACTGAAAGAATTTCTGCGATTCTTGCGCTTACAAAGAATGACGATTCAGTTGAGGATGGCCAGTACGGGAAAGAACCGTCTGGAAGCTGTGATTTTTTCCATTCTGAAAGTTCGTCTAGAATAAATTTGTCGATGTCGTTTATTTCTGATTTTAAATTGAAAACAGAAATGTAATCTTTGAAGGCGATTAACGGAAGAAGTTTTGCAGAACGCTGTTCAAGGCAGCCGTAAGGGTAGGTGAAAACATAATCTACTGCCGAAGAAAGAGGAGCAAGTTTTGTGGAGTCGAGCGTGAATGAAACAAATCCGTTTTCGTCTTCGATATTTTGCGGAATTACGATTTTTTCTGTTTGTAAATCGTTTTCTTTAGCGGAAGAGAGTTTTCCTGTCGTGCAAACTTGTTCAAAAATGTAATGTTTTTCGATTTCAAGATTTTTTGTGATTTTTTCGTTTAAAATCTGTGAACGAACTGTAAACTGAACCTGAACAAAGCCTTGATTTTCAGCTTTTATATTGAACATAAGAGGCACTGAAGAATTTTTTGGAACAGTTATTTCTTTTATGTTTGAATCAAGTACGGACGCTTTTCCAGGAAGTTTTATATTTTGAGAATCTTTTTCATCGTTTTCACTTGCGCCTGAGAGAATGTTTATTTCAACTGAAATTTTCTGATTTTCGTCTGTCATATTTGTAAGAACAACTCCGGTTTCGCAAATGTCGCCCGGCCTCAATTTTAAAGGAAGAGTGTCCCGGACTGAAACTGGATTTGTTACCGGAAGTTCAGTTTCTGCGATTGCAAAATTGTCGTTTTCTACGCCGACTGCCGTAATTCTGTATGAAGTAAGGTTGTCAGGGAGAATAAATCTTACTTCTGCCATGCCGTTTTCATCTGTTATGATTTCAGGTTCAAAAAACGCAGTCGGTTCAAAATTCTTTCGTTCCTGAAGTTCTTCGTCTTTTGCTGCAACCGCTTCTTTTGCATCTCCACCGAAAAGATTTCGCACTTCGTAAGTTACAGGATCGATTAAAAGAGAACGCGAATCTCCGCCGTGACAGTAGTCTAAGAACTGCGAGCTATTGTAAAAGAATTCCAGCGGGTCTTGTACATGATAATTGATTAAATCGATTACTCCGCGGTCAACTACCATAAGCGTGATTTCTGCGTTTTCAAGAGGAACTGAATCTTTTGATGCAAAAATTTTTATTACCGCTTCTTCTTTTGGTCTGTAGTTTGTTTTTTCAGTTTCAATGCGAATATCGAATTTTTTTGGTTTTAAGTCGACATGAACAATTGCGTGCCCGAAAAATCCTTTCGGTTTGTCTAAGTCAGGCGTTGAAAAATCGTGAGAAGGTTTTCCGTTTCGTACTGAATATGAGGAAAGCGTTACATAAACATTTGGAAGATATTTTTCTTCGATTGGAAGTTCAATTACGCTTGTAGAACTTTCAAGATTTATGATTTTTTCGCTTAAAATTCCTTCCCGTTCAACTGTCATAAGGTAAGTTCCCTTTGGAAGCGGCGATTTTACAAGAAGTTTTGCGTTTTCACCCGGATTGTAAAGAGTTTTGTCAGGTGTAATTTCGATTTCTGCATACGAGTCTCTGTTGAACCAAATCCAGTCTGAACCTGTTGCGAAAAATCTTTTTTCAGTTATGATTTCCCGGCCTTTTTTGTCTTTAGTTGAAAGCCGTAAAATGTATGAGCCGCTTTTTGACGGTTTAATTGAAATTTCTGTTCCGTTTTTGTTGAATGAAAGATTTTCTGTTGATGAATAATCTGCTACAAATTCTCTCTGGTATCGCGTGTTGATTTCTCCGTTCCAGCCTAATTGTTGAACTTGTTTCCATTCTTCGCGTAAAAGTTCGATTTTGATTTTTGGATTTGTTCCTGTATCTTGAGTGGAAGCGATTTGTTCTTCCGGAGTTAAAAGGAAATAGTCGAATTTTAAAGTTTCTCCCGCTTTTGGAAAACCGTCGATGTTTTTAATGTCTGAAAGTCCTATGTAGAAATTTGCCGGATGAACTAAAACTGAAGAAGAAGTTGAAATCATCTGGTTTGCTGAATCGGAAATATTGGCGTTTAATTTGTAGCGGTAAGTCATTCCTTTAATTCTTTCGTTTCCGGTTTGAAGTTGAGAAGACGCTGTTCCGTTTGCGCTCAAAGAAGAATTTATATCTTTTATCCAGTTTCTGCCTTCGTAACCGATTACAGGACCGAAAGTGAGTTTTTTGAATTCTTCTTTTTTTGCAGAAAATCCTTCCGGTTCTGATACCCAGCTTCCGTTTAGTTTTGAACCTGAAAGAGAGCCGCCGCCAAGATAATTGCCTTTTACGGTTGCAGTAATTTTGTCTCCGCTGAAATAAGTTAATTCCGGGATTTGCGATGAAACTTCGAATCTCAACCTTTCAAAAAACTGGACTTGAATCGGACAGTTTACATAAGAGGGTTTTTCTTCTTTATTTTGAGAAGTTGTTCTTGTGTATCTAAGGTTGTAATTTCCCGGTTTTAAATCTTCTGGAATCGTAAAAGTGCCCCAGAATGTTCCTGATTTTGAAGTAAAATCTGAGTTTTCTGCGTAAACGGTTGGCTGCCACGAAGAATCGGTAAGTTCGATTTTGTATGAACCGTAATAATCTTTATATTCTTCGTGGAAAAGCGTTTTGTCGATTCCGCGGAAAGTAACTTTTTCTCCAGGTTTGTAAAGTCCTCTGTCTGAAAAAATGAAAGTTACCTGTTTTTCTTTGTTTGCATTGTGAATATAGCCGCGGTTCCACTGTTCGTCGTAGACATAATTTTCCCTTGGACAGAATATTACGCAGTCATCGGAAGTTTTTGCCTGAATGAAAAAATTCATTCTGTATTTGAAGAAAAGGTCAAATTCTTTTAAATCTATTACGGCAAATCCATTTTCATCTGTGAATGTGCTTTTTCCCTGCTTTGATTCATTAAAGACTTTTTCATCGTTGTAATCGTTTACAAAGTAAGTTGAAATTTCGGCGTTTATAGCAGGTTTTCCGTTTGAAAGGTGAGTTACAAGAACAATCGCTTTGTTGTAACCGAATCTTGCAGTGATTGCAAGGTCTGTAACCTGAACTGTCTGCTCATTTTTTGAGGAATATTCTTTTTCGATGACTTCTTTTGTTTTCCAGTCAGTGTATTTGTTCTTGTACTTTATGTCTGATTGAAATGCGACAGTTCCGTGAAAAGAATTTCCTGCTTTTTCCAGTTGATTTTTAAGCGGAACTTCTTCTATTATGCGCGTATCTTTTTGAATGTTTTCTGAAGTAAATGTTTTTGTGAAAGGCTTTTTTGTAATTTTTTCGCCAGTTTTTCCTCTTACCGCTGAAACAGAATATTGAGAGCCGCTGAGAATGTTCTGGTGTTCAAAAACAAGTTTAGGTTCGTATTCGGCTTCAAGAATGTGAAATCCCCAGTCTTTAAAATTTACATAACTTCTTGCCGGCGGAACTTTTATGTCAAAGGAAATCGTCTGTTCAGTTTGTTTTCCGTAAATGTCTGTAAGTCCTTCTTTTATTTTAAGGCGGTAAGTCGATTCGTAAGTGACAGGAAGATTAAAAACCATCAGCATTGCGCCTGAAATTTTTATATTTTCTTTTGTTACAGGCATTTCAGGTTCAGTTGAAATAAGGGACGAAATAAATTCTTCTGAATTTTCTTTTAACTGATGATTGAAAATGATTTTTACAGGATTTGAATAATTTGAATAACTTCCTGCTTCTAAATCTGTCCACATAACTGAAAGATTTTTGAGCGTTGAAAAAGAAAGATGCTGTTCTTCTGAATTTTTTCTTGCGTTTTTATCGCTCGAGGCATTTTTTTCAAGAATCACTGCGATTTCCTGATTTTCTTTTAATTTTTCTGCGATGTGAATGTTGAAAGACGATTTTTCTTTGTGTGTAATTTTGTATTTGTAGTTTTCTTTTGTTTTTGTGTCCTGAATTTTTAAAAATTTTGAAACATATTCTGCGTCAACGGGAACGGAAAAATAAAGTGCAATGTTCTGGGCGTATTCAAGCGGAATTTCATTTTCTGGAAATATAATGCCTTTTTCAATTGCGTCAAATCCTGGAACAATCGATGTAAGTTTTAAATCTTCTGTGTAAAAACTGAATGCAAGCGGGCCTGTAATTTTGTTTCCATTTATTGAAACTGTTTCTGGATTTACGATAATCGTGTATTCTCTTTGTGGAATTATATCATCTTCACATTCAAACGAAAGAAGACTCGTTCCAAGCCATTTAAAAGAACCTTTTAAATTTGGTCTGATTTCTACGACATCGCTTTTTTCCTGAACTTCTCCGAGTTTTTGAAGAGGAACTACAGGTTCTGAAAACATAATCTGAATTGAAGGATTTTTTACATTTGAAGGAAGGCTTCCTTCTGGATTTGCTGAAATTACATAAAAATCTTGTATGTCATTTTGAAAGGTGATGTATGGTTTTTCCGTGTCCAAATTCTTTTTTTCGCATGAAAAAAGAATTCCTGAAAAACAAAAAAGAATTACCATTTGCGAAAGTTTTTTTAAAAAGATTTTCATAAAATCCTCCAGGACAGAATAAATTTAATTATAAAAAAATCCTGATTTCCTGGCTTTTTGCCGTTTGAATTTCAGGATATTTTTATTTGTTTATGTGCTTTCTGATTTTGCAGAAAGTTTTGATGTACAGAAAAATTTGTTTAATCGCGTTTTTTTCCAAAGATTTTTAAAAGTGCAAGGAAAATGTTTATAAAGTCAAGGTAAAGCTGAAGTGCTCCGATTACAGCGGCTTTTTTATACATTTCTGAATCGTCTGCATTTTGTGATGCTAAAAGAATCTTGTTTGAGTCGTAAGCGGTAAGTCCTGTAAAAATTACGACAGTCGCGATTGAAATTATAAGTGAAAATGTGCTGAAACTTTGGTGCGTGATTAAAACAAGAAGAAAATGAACGAGGCTTGCGATTATAATTCCTGAAAGAAGCATAAAAAGATATTTTCCATAGGAACGCAAATCGGCTTTTGTTATGCTTCCGTATAAAACCATTGCAAGAAAAGTTAGCGCTGAAGTTACGAAAGCGTAGATTATTACAGTTTTAGAATACGAAAAGAAAATTGTTGAAAGCGTAATTCCGTTTATTATTGAATAAATTACAAAATTTATTGCCGCCGCTTTTGAAGACATTTTTTGAATTCTGAAAGAAAGAACTGAAACTAAAACGAATTCTACAACAATAAGAATCATTATTGCCCAGACGATTATTTGAGCGTTTTCTTTAGTGAGAATTCTTGAAATTATTTCTGCTGATAAATACGATGTGAGCCCGCTTACAAAAAGGGCGAAAGTCATCCAGCCGTAAACTTTTGTAAGGAATTTTTTTTGAGCATTTTCTGCTGCGCTTGAAATTTGTGATTCTGCCTGCATAAAGTTACCTCTATTTAAAATTCAATTTAATGAAAAGAAATTTCTAAAAATTTCAGTTTTAAAGATACCATATAAAAACTTTATTGTCATTTAAAATACTGTTAAAAAATTTTTTACGCACAGGAACATTTTAATAATGCTAAAAGAGGTGAACTTAAGATTTTATCTTCTTGCGATTTACCTTCAAAAGTAGTATGTTAATAGAATGTTGAATCAGTTTTCGCGGACAGAACTTTTATTCGGTAAATATAATATGGAAAAACTGAATAAAGCGCATATTGCAGTTTTTGGAATAGGTGGAGTTGGCGGTTATGCTGTTGAAGCGTTAGTAAGAAGTGGAATATGTCATATAGATATAATTGATGATGATAAAGTCTGTCTTACAAATTTAAATCGTCAGATAATAGCAACAAGATCTTCTGTGGGAAAATACAAAGTTGATGTCATGAAAGAAAGAATTTTAGACATAAATCCAGAAGCAGAAGTCAATGTTTTTAAGTGTTTTTATCTTCCAGAAACAAAGCATCTTTTCGATTTTAAAAAATACGATTATGTTATCGATGCTGTTGATACTGTTACAGCAAAAATTCAGCTGATTCTTCAGGCAAAAGAAGCAGATACAAAAATTATCAGTTCAATGGGCGCTGGAAATAAAATAGATCCTTTAAAATTTCAGGTTGCAGATATAAGCAAAACTTCAGTCTGTCCTCTTGCAAGAGTTATGCGCCAGGAATGTAAAAAACGCGGAATTAAAAATGTAAAAGTTGTATTTTCTACAGAAAAAAGCCGCCGTCCTCTTGAAGATATGTCAATAAGCTACAGAAATCATTGTATATGTTCTCCTGGAACAAAGCACAAATGCACTCAAAGACGTGATATTCCAGGAAGCACAGCGTTTGTTCCGTCTGTTGCAGGTCTTATAATTGCAGGGGAAGTTTTAAAAGATTTAACTGATTTAAAATAAAAGTTTTTGTTAAACTTAATTTTAAAATGAAAGCCTTGCTTTAAGAATATCATTTATAAGCTTTAATAAAGACCGAGTTTTTTGAGCATATTTATGTCTTCTTCGGAAGTTGAACCGCTGGTTGTAAGAAAATCACCTGAAATCAAAGCATTTGCACCAGAAAGAAATGCTTTTTCGCCGTTGTTTCCAAGATTTTTTCTTCCGGCAGCGCATCTTATAACTTGAGAAGGCATAATAAATCTGAACACAGCGAAAGTGCGTAAAATCTCTTCGTTTGAAAGCACTTGTAAATTTTCAAAAGGTGTTCCCTTAATCGGCATTAAAATGTTTACCGGCACAGATTGAACTTTAAGATTTTTAATTTCGAATGCAAAATCAATTCTGTCTTCGTATGATTCCCCCATTCCGATTATTCCGCCTGAACAGATTTCCAGCCCAATTTCTTTTGCCGCCATAATTGTTTTAATTCTTTCATCGTAAGTGTGTGTCGTGCAGACAAAAGGAAAATAATTTCTGCTTGTTTCGATGTTGTGGTGGTATCGTGTAACACCGTTTTCTTTTAAAAGTTTAAGCTGTTCTTTTGAAAGAATTCCGAGCGAGGCGCACAAATCGATTTTTCCACAGAATTTTTCGTTTATTTTTTTGTAACATTCCAAAATCGTCTCAAATTCTTTTCCAGAAAGACTTCTTCCGGCTGTAACAAGTGAAATTCTGTCGATGTGATTTTCAACGGCTTTTTTTATTGAAGTTAAAGTTTCTTCAGGCGTGATAACTTGTTTTGGAGTGCAAGGTGTTTTCCAATGTGCCGACTGTGCGCAATATTTGCAGTTTTCGCTGCATTTTCCTTGTTTTGCATTGATTACTGAGCAGAGTTCGGCTTTTACTGAACATTCACTTTTTGTAATTTCTAAAGCACATTGGCATAAAATTTCTGTCGGCTCGTTTTTGTAAATGTTCAGCGCTTCTTCTTTTGTAATTTCGTATTTTTCCTGAATGATTTTTTCTTTTAATGCAATGATTTTTTCTTTCATATTTTTCTCAATTTTATTTTGTGATTTTTTTAACTTCTATTTAAAAGTGCTTTTCGCTTTGTTTCTGCATAAAAAAGAAGGCAGGAAAGAAGCGACTGAAGTTCCCTGAAAAGCATTTCAATTGAATTTTTTAAGTTTTTCCGTTTGCCTGTATTGCTTCGTGCAAGGGCTGCTGTGTGAACTTTATTCCAAGTCTCAAAAATTTCTGGAATGAAATTGATTGCAAGTGTCAGTGACAGTGCAGGATTTAATTTTTTTACAGGCGGAAGTATTTTTGCGATTTTTTCCTGTGCATTTTCAAGTGCGTTTTTTATTTCAAGTGAAGAAGTTGTTTCAAAAACTGTCTGCGCAGAAAAAGTCGTAATAAAAAATCTTAATGTGTAAAGAATGCCGGAAGCAAGGGCGTTCAGATTTATTTTAATCGAATGAAAATTCAGTATGAATTTTTTCTGTTCATCTGAAATGTTTTGCGGCATTGAAAAAATAGTGAAAACTGTTACAAAAAATCCGATGAAAAATACGAATTTAAGTCTTAGAATAGATTTAAAATTTGCGCCGCCAAGAAAAAAAATCAGAAAACTGAAAAAAAAGCACGAAAAAAGCGGAATCAGTAAGTCAGGTGAATAAAAATCTGAAACGACTTGAGGAGTTTTTTTATAGAATGTAAAAATGCACAATAAGAACAAAAGAAAAAGTTTTATTCCGGCGCTCATTTTGTGAACAGGTGTATTTCCTTTTCGGTATGAAAAAAGTGAAGCTTCTAAAGCCATATTAAATCCTCAAGTTTTGTGTATGAAAAAAGTGGATTTCTTATACTCCACAAATCAAGCGGTTGTTTTAAGCCGTCTTCAGGTTTTCCGTCGAAACGAATTTTTCCCTTGTCTAAAACGATAAATCTGTCTGCAAGCGCAAGAATTTTTTCAAGTTCGTGCGTTAAAACGATGATTGTTTTTCCTTCGTCTTTCAGCTGTTTTAAAATTGAAGTTACTGTTTTTACTCCCGGCCAGTCGAGGTTCGCAAACGGTTCATCAAAAATTAAAAATTCCCGTGACATCGCAAGAAGATCGGCAACGGAAAGACGCCTTTTTTCACCGCCAGACATCATTCTTGCAGGCGAATCTTTTTTGTGCAAAAGTCCCGTGTACGAAAGAACTTTTTCGACACAATCTGAAAGAAGTTTTCCTTTGAGCCCAGAATTTTTTGCCCCGAATTCGACATCTTCTTCCGGGGTTTCTCCTAAAATTTGTGCATCAGCATTCTGAAAAACAAGTCCTGCGTTGAGTCCGTGTAAAATAATTTTTCCTTCCGTAGGTTTGTCAAGCTCTGCAATTAAACTCATGAGAACGCTTTTTCCGCTTCCGTTTGAACCTGCGATAACTGTAAACTCTCCCTTATTGATTGAAAAAGAAATATCATCGAGCGCAAGAGTTCCGTCTGAAAAGCGTTTTTTTACATTCTGAATTTCAAGAATTTTTTCCTGATTTTTAGAATCCATTTTTTTTGTCATCTATATTATGACTCCCTGTAAACAGAAATGACTTTTCTGAAGTTGTAAGTGAGCGGAACCATTACGACGATTTTTATGAGATTTCCCGGAATAAATGGAATTAAAACCGCAGCAAGTGTTTTTGTCATTGTGCTTGAAGTTACGATTTTAAAGCCTGTGATTCCTGCAATGAAAACTACAACTGTTGCGATAATACATGAAATTGAAATCATTACAATCGTGTAAACTTTTTTTGTTTTAAAATCGCTTTCAGGCGGAAGAAGAAATTTTAAGAAAAGTCCTCCTGCAACAGCTCCAAGAAGATAACCGATTAAAAATCCTCCCGTTGGTCCTCCAAAAATCACCTGAATTCCGGCTTTTCCTGAAAAAACTGGAAGACCAATACTTCCGAGCACGAGGAAAATTAAGACTGAAATGCCGCCTTGAAGTGGCCCTAAAATGAGTCCTGAAAGCATTGCAAGCATATCCTGAATTAGAATCGGTATGCCACCCGGAAGCGGAATCTGAATAAAGCAGCTGGCAGAAATCAATGCTGCAAACAAAGCTGTTAAAACTGTGTTCAAAAGTTTTTTTTCTGTTTTCATTTTTGCATCCTTTTATATGTTTTTTAAAATTGAAATAGTTCCCGGTGGAAAAAGTTCCGTTTGGTTTTCATCAAAGGTGATTGAGGCAAAACCCCAATCGTTTATTCCGTTGAAAACTGCGCTTTTAGTTTGTTTTATATTCGTTTTGATTTTTTTTCCTGTGTCGAATCCAAGATTGTTCCACATTATTGAAAGTGTTTTTGAATTTTCTTTTGCAAGTTCTTCGAGAGTTGAAAATTCTTCTAAAAACATTGAAAGAAGTTCTTTTCGCGTAACTTCTGTGGTTTTGAAAGCAAAATCTGTTTTTATTCTGGGGTTTTGAGGTTTTTCAAAAAGATTTATACCGATTCCAAGATTAATGTAGCGGCATATTCCGCCTAAACTTGAAAGTTCGTCTAAAATTCCTGCAACTTTTCCGTCTTCGCTCCAGATATCGTTAGGCCATCTGACATAAAATTTTCTGTTTGCTTTTTTTTCAAGGACATTTACCCATGCGATTTGGGCTGCCATAATAAGTCTGTGATTTTCGCTTACAGGAATCTGATTTTTTGTAATCATTGTGAATGCCAGAGAACCTTTTGTCGTGTTCCAGACTGTATTGTTTTTCCCATGCGCTTGTGTCTGACTGTCTGCTGTAACGATTTTTGTGCTTTTGTATGAAGAATTTGTTTGTGATTCTGCGATTTTTTTTGCTTCTTCCATTGTAGATGTTGTTTCTTTAAAGTGAACCGAAAAATTTTCGTCGCAGGCAAGTTCCCACGGAAAAAGACTGTCCTTTATGTCTTTTGAAAGAATGTAACCGTTTTTTGTTGAGTCGATTTTGTAGCCTGCATTTTCAAGCGCATTTACAGCCTTCCAGACAGAAACACGGGAAAGACCGATTTTATTTGCAATTTCTTCACCTGAAACTGGTTTTGTGTTGTTTCTGAGAATCTCAAGTACGCTGCGCTTTGTAGAAGATTTGTTACCCATTTATTTTTACAAGTTAACGAAGGTGAGGAAAATAGTCAATCTTGTAAGGTAAAAAATTATTAATAAATTTCTATTGACAATTTTTTTTAAAATGTTTATAGTGATAACACTCATTCCCCGATTGTGTAATGGTAGCACTTCAGATTCTGGTTCTGACTGTGGGGGTTCGAATCCTCCTTGGGGAATAGGCTGAACTCTAGTTCAGCCTTTTTACTTTAAGGCCCCTTCGTATAACGGCTAGTACAGCGGATTCTCATTCCGTCAACGGGAGTTCGATTCTCCCAGGGGCTGTTAATAAAAAACTTAAAAAAATGCTTCGTGTGTTTTTTTAAGTTTTTTTTATTTTTAGCAAATTTCTAACTTTTCAATTCTTCTTTTTAAATCAAAATTAAAATGCGTAAAATGTGTAATTTACACTTGCAGAACAAATCGGTATAATAAAGCCATTATGATAAATCCATTAGCACAAGAATTAAACGAATCTTTGAAAAACACTTCAGCAGAAAAACTTTTTTCTGATTTAGGAAAAAGAATTTACTTTCCAAAAGGCATTATCGCTCAGGGTGGTGAAGCAAAACAAAAAGCGTTCACGGCAAACGGAACAATCGGCACAACTGTTATAAACGGAAAAGCGGCCATTCTTCCTTCAATTCAAAAATATGCTCCAGAGCTTTCAAGCCGGGAACTTGTTTCTTATGCGCCTACAGCCGGTTTCCCTGAAATCAGAAACGCATGGAAAGAAAAGCAGATAAAGAAAAATCCTTCGCTTTTAAATAAAACAATTTCCCTTCCTGTCGTAGTTCCAGGTCTTACAGCAGGTCTTTCATATATAATGGATTTATTCGTAGACAAAGATAAGCCTATGCTTGCGCCAAATCCAAGTTGGGATAATTATGTTCTTATCGCAGAAGCACGGCGCGGAAGTGAATTTCATCAGTTTGAAATGTTTAAAGACGGAAAATTCAATTTAAATGCACTTGAAAAAGCAGTTTGCAGTGAGGCAGAAAAATACGGTTCAGTGAGAATTATTTTAAACTTCCCGCAGAATCCTTCGGGTTACAGTCCGACTTCGCTTGAAGTGCAGGAACTGTCGCGTATTTTAAAACAGACTGCCGAAAAAGGAACTCCAATTCTTGTAATCAGCGATGATGCTTATTTCGGGTTAAATTATGAAGACGATATCGAAAAAGAGAGCCTTTTTGCTCATGTCTGCAATCTCCATGAAAATATTCTTGCCGTAAAAGCAGACGGTCCTACAAAAGAAGATTTTGCATGGGGGTTCAGGTGCGGCTTTTTGACTTTTGGATGCAAAGGTTTTACAGAAGCAAATTATGATGCCCTTGTAAAAAAACTTATGGGCGTAATTCGTTCATCGGTTTCATGCGCGGCAACTCCTTCTCAGTCAATTCTTTTAAAATCGTTTAATGATGAAAACAATGATTCTGAAAAAGAAGAATTCAAGCAGATTTTAAAACGAAGATACAAAATCGTAAGAAATTTTGTTGACACTCATTCTTCTGATGTAATCGAGGCTCTTCCTTTTAATTCAGGGTATTTTATGAGTTTTCATACAAAAAATATCGATGCAGAATCTTTGCGCGTAAAACTTCTTGAAGAAAAAGGAATCGGAACAATTTCAATCGATTCTTCTACTTTGCGCGTTGCATTCAGCAGCATAGACGAAGATAAAATCGAACAAGTTTATTCTGCAATTTACGAAACTGCCGGAGAATTGAGTCGTGCTTAGAAAAAACGCTTTAAAAATTTTTGTTTTTTTTCTTATAGCCTTAACTTTTCAAAGTTGTTCTTCAAAGAAAAAAAACAGGCGGGTTGTAATCTGGACAAACAACAGTGAACTCGTTCAATATATAGAACTTTTTAATGCGACTCATGAAACAAAAGCTGTTTTAGTTTATAAAGAAAATCCTGCTGCATCTCTTCCACCTCAAAAAAATGAACTTCTTCCAGATATCGTAATTGCGCCTTATTTAAAAAACAGGGAGACTTCAAAAAATTTTGAATCGCTTGATTTTCTTTTTGACAGAAAATATTTAAAATCCGATGATTTTTATTCAGGGCTTTTAAAATATGGGGACATTTTTTTCACGATAAGGCTTTTACCCGTAAGTTTTAATCTTCCGGCGATAATTTTTTCAAAAGAAAATAGAAAATTTGTTCAAAATGATTATACGCTTACTCCGGAAAATATATTTGAAATCTCAAAAAATTATACTCAGCACAATTCTAAAGGCAAACTCACAAAAATTGGATTTTCTCCTTTGTCAAGCGATGATTTTATTTATACAATTTCAAGAATGAAAAACACTGAATACAAAGAATCAAAAAAACATCTTTTTACCTATAACAAAGAAAATCTTTCTCTTTCAGTTGATTATCTTGCTAAAATGACGATGTTGGATTCTCTGTCCATCGCAGAATCAAATGATTTTGTCTATAAATATCTTTCTGAAGTTGATACAAAGAGAGTTCTGCACGAAAGAACTTTGTTTGCGTATACGGTGAGTAATGAATTTTTTAATCTTCCGCCTGAACAGATTTCAAAAATAGATTTCAGGTGGTTTGAAGATGCAGGTCTTATTCCTGTAGAAGATTCAATTATTACGATGGGAATTTCAAAAACCGTTTCAAATTTTCAGGAAAGCATCGAGTTCATTTCGTGGTTTTATGATACTGATACACAGAAAAAATTCCTTGAATTAAAAAATAATCTCACTTCTGACCGCATAAAATTTGGGATTGCAGGTGGATTTTCAGCAATAAAAGCGGTAAATGAACAGGTTCTTCCGACTTACTACAAAAATCTTCTTTCAAACATTCCAAAACAAGGTTCCATTCGGCTTCCTGACCCAAAACCAGTTTGCTGGAACGAAATTAAAACTGAAGTAATAATTCCGTACATAAAAGAAAGCATTCTTTCGTGCACAACAGAAAAAGATTCTGAAAGCAAAAAAATCAAAGTCACGCAAAATCCCGTAAAATCTGTAGAAGAACGCTTTTCAGCATGGCGTAAGCAGAATCCAGAAATCAAATAGATATCTTTAATTTTCTTTGAGATTTTAAAGGTTTTCTAAACTTTTTTTTTCTCCTTCCGATATTTTAAATGGTTACTTTTATAGAAGTTCCGGGAGAAAAATTATGGTTTATGGAATTAATTCTGCGTATTCAGCACAGACAGCGTCAAAACTTTATGTTCCTGTAAACAAATCTTCCCTTTTGTATTCGCATTTTGATCATGTTTCGGGTGTTGCAGCAAAAAAAGGGCAGAACGGAATTTCTATTTCAAAAATCAGAATTTTAAACACGCTTATCGAACATCTTTCGTCTATAAAAAACGATACAAATTTGAAAACAAATCCTTCTTCGCCTGATCAGATTGATTCGCTCATCAAAACTTATCAGGAACAAATTAAGCAGACTGTGAAAGCTTCTGAAGTTCAGCCGTACATTCTTTCAGGGAACAAGCCTGAAGCCGGGGTTTTGTTCAGCCTTGATGCCTGAAATTTTAAGCCCAGACAATCCACAGAAGAATTGCGGCAATTGAAGTTGTAAGAAGTGTAAACGGAATGCAGATTTTAAGCCAGCCTGAAAATTTTACAGGATAACCTTCTTTTTTGAGAATTCCCATTGAAACAACATTTGCGCTTGCCCCGTAAGGAGTTAGATTTCCGCCAAGACAAGAACCGATTAAAAGTGCAAAATCGTATAATTCAGGTGCAATGTTCATGGAAACGGCAAGTTCGCTTGCAACAGGAAGCATTACGATGATGTACGGAACATTGTCCACGAATCCTGAAATTATTACTGAAACGAGAAGAATAAGCACAAAACCTAAAAGAACATTGCCTTTTGTAATTGATTTTAAAAATCCTGCAAAATCTGAAAGAAGACCTGTTTCGCTGATTGCTCCGACGACTACGAAAATTCCGATTAGGAAGAAAATTGTTTCCCAATCGAGTTCTTTTATGAGCGTTAAAGTTTCATTTTTTGTTTTTTTCTGATTAAAAATATACCACAAAAGACCAGAAATGCCTAAAAACATTACATAAATTCCGCTCAAATAGGAAAATTCGATATGAAGAAATGAAATGAGCGCAAGTCCAAAAATCATTAAAAGAAGGAGTACAAGAGGAAAATACGAAATTACTTCTGTTTTTGAAACTTCGGCTTTTTCTTTTGCTTTTCTGAAAAGAAAATAAAACATTAAACAGCCTGCAAGAAGTCCTGCCTGAATGAAGAAAAAGATTGAAATTTTTCCTTGTGAAATGAAAAAGTCGTTGAAAGAATAATTTGCAAAACTTGCGAAAATCATTGACGGCGGGTCTCCGACTAAAGTTGCAGTTCCTTCGAGGTTTGACATTACGGCAAGCCCAATCATAAAATATGTAGGATTAAGGTTCAGTTTTTTTGAAAGCGCAAGTGCGATTGGAGCCATTACAAGAACTGTTGCAACATTTTCTACAAAAATTGAAATGATTCCCGTCATTGCAAGAATTAAAACGATTGCGATTCCTGTGCTTTTTGATTTTGAAATTAAGAAATCAGCGATTCTTGCAGGAACTTTGGAATATATGAAAAGAGAAGCGATAATCATGCTTCCGATGTAAATCATGAGGACATTCCAGTTGATTAATGATTTAACTGAATGTGTAAACGCGAAGAATCGACTGAAACTTTCTGAAAGGATTTCACCGGAAGATGTTTTTTGGCTGAAAATTGCAGACGGAAAAATAATCCCTAAGACAATCAGGATAAATGCCGTACAAAGTGAAAACCAGACTTTTTTGTTCTGGAATACGATGACAAGTGCATACATTAAAACTGCAAGGGCTAAAACGAACCATTTAATTTCCATATAAAAAAAGTACATAACTATATGAAAAAAATCAAGATAAATTTTTATGCAGAAATTATGTTTGAAGACAATTGTTATGGTAATTATGAAGATAAATATTTTTTCATAATTTGATGAAAAATTTCTTGAAAATTTGAGCGGAAGATTTTTTTTTTAAACAGCTGATTTTTTTTATATTAAATTTGAGAGATACTTTTTTAATATAGAAAAATATGATAATATGAGCCGTGTCATTTAAGGATTTTGAGTTTTCAGCGTTGAGGTTTTATTTTTATGATTCAAAATGATGATGAAAAAATTTTTGAAGAAGCAAAAAATATCATTCAATCTTGTAGAAACGAAGCGGCAAAAAGACTTATAGGTCAGTCAGATGTAATAGATGCAATAATTATGGCATTTATTGCAGGAGGTCATGTTCTTCTTGAAGGTGCTCCAGGTCTTGCAAAAACTCTTGCAATAAAAACTTTTTCTGAAATTGCCGGTCTTGATTTTAAACGCATTCAGTTTACTCCAGATCTTCTTCCTGCGGATGTTACGGGGACTTTGATTTATGAACAGGCAAAAGGAAGTTTTTCCGTTAGAAAAGGTCCTGTCTTTGCAAATATCGTTCTCGCTGACGAAATAAACCGCTCTCCAAGTAAAGTTCAGTCTGCAATGCTTGAAGCAATGGAAGAAAAACAAGTTACAATCGGTGAAAAAACTTACACGCTTCCTGAGCCTTTTTTTGTTCTTGCAACGCAAAATCCTATTGAACAGGAAGGAACATACAATCTTCCAGAAGCAGAATTAGACAGATTTTTAATAAAGGTAAATGTTTCTTATCCGTCAATTCAGGAAGAAATTAAGATTATCAGCACGATGGGAAAGGCGTCAAAAATTCCTGTGGAAAAAGTTTTAGATTTATCGTCAATCGATTTATTGCGTTCTGCGCTTGAAAAAGTTGTTGCGGATCAAAAAATTATTGAATATATTGCAAAAATTATCAGCGTAACTCGTTCAGGGAAAAAATCAAATGAACACGATATTACAAGATACATTTCTTTCGGTTCATCTCCAAGGGGCGGAATTTCGCTTCTTCTGTGTGCAAAAGTTCATGCAATTTTTGAAGGCCGTTCATTTGTAATCCCTGAAGATGTAAAAAAAGTGGCTGTAAATGTTCTTCAGCATAGGCTTGTACTTTCTTACGAGGCGAGTGCTGATGAAATTTCGTCTGAACAAATTATTCAGCAGATTTTAGACTGCGTTCCGTTGCCGTAAAAATGTATAAATTCCTTTCGGATTCCAAAGATTCGCTTTCTAAAAGAGCAAAATATTTAAAACTCTCTTCCAGTATTCTTTCAGAATCGCTTTCATCTGGTTCTTTTAATTCTTTTTATAAAGGGCAGGGACTTTCGTTTTCTGGTGTCAGGGAATATTTACCGGGAGACGATGTTCGCGCGATTGACTGGAATGTAACTGCAAGAATGTCAAAGCCTTTTGTGAAAGAATTCGAAGAAGAACGCGAAATTCAGTTTTTTGTGATTTTAGACCGCTCGATTTCGATGTTTACAGGCTCTTCTGGAAATGTAAAATATAAAACTGCCTGTGAAATTGCCGCACTTTTATTGTTTCTTGCAGAAAATATGCGCAATCCTTTTGGAGCGGTGATTTTTGACGGTGAAATAGATTTCAGTCTTGAGCCGAAACTTTCTGAAAAGCAAACTATGCTTCTTCTTTCAAAATTTGACAGAGTAGAAAAAGTTGTTCCAGGTTCAGTTTTAAAAAATGCGCTTTTAGGGGCTGCAAAACTTTTAAAAAAGAGATCCCTTGTTTTTGTTATTTCTGATTTCAGGGCTGAAGGCTGGCAGGACTCTTTTAAAATTCTGTGTCAGAAGAATCTTGTTGCGCCGATTTGTATAACTGACAATTCGGACTGGGAAATTGAAAATGTCGGTTCTGTGCCTTTTACGGATGGAGAAAGCGGCAGACGAATGGTTCTTCCTACAAATTTAAATTCTTTTAAGGCGCAATGGAAAGAAGAATTTAAGGCACGAATTAACCGCTGGAAAGATTTTTGTATCCGTCAGGGTTCAAAACCATTGATAATTTCAACCGAAGATGATGTTTTAAGGCATTTGTCAGTTTTTTTAAAGAAAATATGAAAAAATTATTCTGGTTTGTTTTTATTTTTAACTTGTCATTCGTTTTTTCTCAATCAGAAACAATTCAAAGCGTTTCTCCAAAAAATTTTTATGTCGCGGATTCTGTTCAGGTTCGTTATTCTTTTAAAAGCGGCGTAGATTTTTTTTCAGATTTGGATAAAAATATTTTTCAGCGTGAATTAAAAATTTCAAATCTTCCTGGCGAATGGAAAACCGAAGATTTTTCAGTTAAAAGAATTTTTCTTACGCGAACTTCTGAAGATTACACGCTTGTTCTCGATTTTGTTCCTTGGAAAACTGGAATGATTGTTTTTCCGCCGCTTGATTTGTATTTTCTTGTGTACGAAAAATCAAATGTTCCGTTTAACATAAATTTAAATCCTGTCGAAGTTTCTTCCATTCTTTCAAACAAGTACGAATTAAAAGGCGTTCATGGACCTAAACTTGTACCCGGAACTGTTTATGTTATTTTGGCTTTGCTAATTCTTTTAGTTTTGCTTGTGATTTTTTCTGTCAGCGTAATTTTAAAATGGAAGAAAGTTGTTTTTGCGTTAAAGAATTTAAAAATGCGCATGATTTACGCAAAAAATTCAGCAAGGTCAAAAGCGTTCTTAAAAAAACTTCTGAAAAATAAAAAATGTTCCGATCAGAGTTTTGCGCAAAACATTCAGCACGAAATGCGCCGTTATCTTTCTGTGCGTTTTTCAAGGAATTTTTATTCTGTGGAAACATCGCGGATTTTTTCTGTTTTCGATGAAATTTTTCTAGGAATGACAAGCGATTTTCTTTGTGAACAACTTGAAAATCTTGTTTTTCTTTTTGCGCGCACGGATTACATTCAGTTTGCATTTGGTTCAGTTGATTCAAAAAGGCTTCCACAAAAAGAATTTTCTGCATCTTTTCAAGAAGGTGAAAGAAAAACTCTTATAGATGTTTGTCTTAATTTTATAAATGAAATTGCCAGAAAACTGAATTAGCGGGAGGTACGATGCCTAGTTTTCAGAATCCAGAGGCGTTTCTGCTTTTAATTTTAATTCCTCTTGTATTTATTTTGCGTAAAGCCGGAATTTTTTCGCGGATATCCTTTTTTCTGACTCTCGGAGACTGGAATGGCGAATTTTTTAAATGGAATTTTAAAATCAGAAAATTTGCTTCAATTTTGAGTCATGTTTTTATCATTCTTTCGTATATTCTGTGCGTTTTTGCGCTTGCAAAGCCTGTACTTTACCGTCAGGAGCGGGTTTTTACTTCTCGCGGAAATGATATTGTTTTTGTTCTGGATGTAAGTCCTTCGATGGCGGCAAAAGATATTGTTGTTTCAGTTAAAAAAGAAAAACAGAGTCGCATTGAGGCGGCAAAAGAATCAATTGTTTCAATTTTATCTTCAAATCCCGGTTCTTCTTTTGCGTTAATTGCAATGGCAAAAGATGCAGCTGTTTTGGTTCCGCCTACATGCGATCATGAATATTTTTTAAATTGCTTAAATGAGGTGCAAATTGCTTCTCTTGGCGACGGAACTGCAATCGGTGTTGGGTTAAGCACTGCTGTTTTTCACTTGATTTCTTCAAAAGCCGAAAAAAAGGCGGTTGTTCTTATCACGGACGGCGAAAATAATTGCGGTGAAATTCATCCTGAAGTTGCAGCAGAACTTGCAAAAAATCATGGAATTTCGCTTTACACGCTCGGAGTAGGTTTTCAAGGAACTTCAAGGCTTGAGTATGTTGACCCGAAAACAGGAAAAATCGTTTCAGGTTCTTTTAATTCTTCTTTTGATTCTGCATCTTTGAAAAAACTTTCTTCGATTGCAGGCGGAAGATATTTTGAAATTACAACTTTAGACGAATTGAATCTTGCACTTTCTGTGATTTCAAAACGAGAAAATCTTCCTCAGTCTTATTATTCAAAAATTACAAGCGTTGAATATTACGATAAGCTTCTTTTTTTAGCAGCGGTTTTTATAGTTCTTTCATGGATTTTAAAACGCCTTTATCTTGAGGAGTTGTTTTAGAAGTAACTTTGAAATTTTATTTTGAGGGTGAAAATTATGAATTTTTCTGTTGAACGACCTTATGCTTTTTATGCACTTTTTCTTCTCGTTCCTGCAATTTTGGTAATTATTTTTCAATACAGGAAAATTTCAAAGAAATTTGGATTTTTTCAGACGAATTATTCTTTGAAAGGCTCAAATGATTTAGAAAAAAAACATTTTCCACGCGTGATAATTTTGCGTACAGTTTTCAGGTCGTTAAGCTGGCTTATGATTGTGTGCGCGTATGCAGGTTTTTCATGGGGAACTTATCTTGAACCCGTTCAGAAAAACGGAAATGCTGTGAGCCTTGTTTTTGATATTTCGTTCAGTATGATGGCTCGCGACTGTCCGAATGAAAAATCGAGGCTTGAATCGGCGGTGAATTATGCAAAACTCCTTCTTGAAAATATGGAAGAACAAAATGTTTCTGTAATTCTTGCAAAAGGAGAAGGGCTTGTTGCTCTTCCTCTTACAGAAGACAGGGAAAGTGTTGAAAGTCTTCTTGATTCTTTAAGTCCGTATATGATGACTAGCATCGGAACGAGTCTTGGAAATGGAATTCTTGCTGCGCTGAAAAAATTTCCGCAGACTTCTTCCCTGAATAACAGAATCTGGGTTTTTACGGATGGTGAAGAAACTGATGGAAAACTTGAAAGCGCTTTAGAAGAATCTGTAAAATATGGAACTGATGTTTTTCTAATTGGTTTTGGTTCTGAAATTGAAATACCTGTTCTTGCAGGCGACGGAAAAACTGAAATTTACACGGCGCTTCGAAGTGAAAATCTTGAAAAAATTTCACGAAATGTACTTTTAAAAAATCAGAAGAATAAAAACAGCGCAAAAATTGAATTTATCGATTCTACGGAACCTGGTTCTGCGGTAAAACTATTAAAACCTCTAAAAAATTCTCAAAAAAAATCTCTTTCACAGCAAAAAGACGAAGAAATTTGTTACGAAGTAAAAACAGTAAAACGCTATTGGCTTTTCATCGCGCTTGCAATTATTTTCTTCGTCTTAAGTTTTGTTTTTTCTGAATTTAATTCAGGTTTTTTCAAACGCAAAAAAATTGTTCTTTCATCGGTTTTATTCTGCATTTTTTTTACTTCCTGTTCCCAAAAGTTTGACGGCGGAAAAAAAATTCTTTCAGGTTCCTGGGCATGGGCTCAAAATAAGTACAGCAAGGCGGTTTCAGAATTTTTTAAAGTAGTTGAAGATTCAAAAGAATCAGAAGATAGTGAACTTTATTATTGCGCTCTTTACAATCTTTCCGTGACTTATTATTCGCAAAACGAAACAGCGGCTTCAATGGAAAGATTTAAAATGATTTATGCTGATGCCCCTGAGGAAATAAAATTTGATTCTTTTTATAATATGGGTGTCATTTCTCATCAGAGCGGAAATTACGAAAAGGCGTGTGATTATTTTAAAAAAGCGCTTGAAATAAAAAGCGAAAATACAGATGCAAAAATTAATTACGAAATCTCAATGTTAAAACTTCAGAATCAGGGAAAAGAAAAAGAAAAAATCTATAAAAATATTTCAGAAACAAATGCTGAAAATTCAGTAAAAGACAGTTCTGTTTTCAGTGTGATAAG
>JAEDFA010000023.1 GCA_016293005.1 Treponema sp. | reverse complement strand
CATGGAGGTCATTTATGACTTTGGAACAGGAAGTTAAACTTGCAGCTAAACACGCTTATCAAAAAGCGTATAAAGAAGCTTGTGAAAAATTTGATAAAAAAACTGAAAAAGCTTATGAAAAAGGTTATAAAGAAGCTTGTGAAAAATTTGATAAAAAGGCTGAAAAATTTTATAAAAAAGCTGAAATCGAGAAGGTCATGGTTGTAAAGAAAGCGGCGGAAGAAAAACTTGAAAGTGCAAGAAAACTCAAAGAATCTGGTGTTTCGGTGGAAATCATTTCAAAATGCACAGGACTTTCTCTGGAAGAAGTCGAAGCACTTTAAAACTCACAACTTTTAAGAAAGCGTCCAAAATATTGTAATCGAGTTCAACATGACACTATTTATCATCTTGAACTCGATTATATACTAATTATTTTTGATTCAGTTGTTCTGTGCGTTCATTTATCTGACTGTCAAGGTTTTTTATTTCATCTAAAAGTTTAGAAACTTCATCTTCAGAACGAGAAATGGATTCTGCATTTTCAGCGTAGAATTTTTTTTCTGCATAAACACCGAGTTTTGAAACTGCATTTTTTCTTTTTGACTTTAACTGCATAATTTCAATTTTTAAAACGCTTTTATCACCGAATTTTTGAATCGCGTTTCCGGCTTTAGAAAAAGCATCTTTTGAAGAAACGACAACTTTATCCATGACATCTTTAGCTTTCTCTTTTGCTTCTTCCATTTCCATAATAACCCCCATAATGAAGAATAAACTCCATTTTCATGACAAAATTTATTTTGGAACATCTCAAAACTGAAGTTTTTCGAATTTTCCTTATGTTATTTTAAATATATACTGAACATTTACAGAATTCAAGTTTTATTATTCTTTAAAATATAAACCTTTAAAACTTTCAAAAAAAAAGACTGTAAAAATTTATATTTTTGTATTAAAATATATAAAATCACAAAAATGATAAAGTTTTTAAAAATTTCCAGGGCATCTTAATTTAAGGAATTAATTCATGGGTATCATAATTTTAATCGCAGTTGCAGCAGTTATCGTCGTTACGCTTCTTCTTTTAGTAATTAAAATGCTTGCTTCCCCCAAAAAAACTGATTCAATCAGAAAACTTTTAAAACAGGGAAAAACTCAATCTGCAATTAAACTTGCAAAACAGATTATCGCAAAAAATCCAAAAGACTATAAAGCGCATTACTATCTAGGGCGTGCTTACATTCAGGATAACAGAGCAGAACTTGCCCTTATGGAATTCAAATTCGTAAACGAAAACGCACTGTTCGGTGAAGAATTAAAAGAAATTCCATTCCGAAAAGAACTCGCCTCAATGTACAGAAAATTTAACCAGAATGAAGAGGCACTTCGGGAACTTCTTCTCCTTACAAAACTTGACCCGAACGATTCCGATGTTTATTTTCAAACAGGCGAAATTCTTCTAAATGCTGGAAAACTCGAAAACGCAATCGTTTTTTTCAGAAAATGTGTAAAAATCGACAAACGCAATGCAAAAGCCTACGCCGAAATCGGAAAAATTCTTTACAGGGCAAAACAATACAAAGATGCAAAGCGGGAACTTGATTACGCACTTTCCCTCAATTCAGAAAATTATGTCTGCCACTATTACATCGGAAAAATCTTAAAAGACGCAAAAGAATACGCAGGAGCAGTAAAATCTTTTGAAAAAGCGCAAAGAGACCCGGAATACAAACAAAAAGCACTTATCGAACGGGCAACTTGCTATATGAGTGCAAACCGCTACGACAACGCGCAAATCGATCTTCTTCGCGCAATCGAAACCGACAAAGAAAACATAAAAAGCGAAACTCTCCACGCAAGATATTTTCTTGCACTCTGCTATGAAAAAAACAGACAAATCGACAAGGCAATCGAACAATGGGAAGCAATTTATAGAAGAAACCGCGCCTTTCGCGATGTTGCCGCAAAACTTACAGAATATAAAGAACTTCAGACAAACGATGCAATGAAAGACTATCTTACAGCCTCTGATCAGGAATTTTCTGAAATGTGCAAAAAGCTCATTCTTCCGCATTTTAATCTTGCAGCACAACAAACAGAAATTCAAAAATACGGCGTTCAGATTTTTGCAACTGAAAATTCAAAAGGTTCATGGAGAGAACAGCGAAAACCAGTTTTCGTCGTACGCTGCTACAGAAATCCAGATCCGCTTGAAGATACTGCGATACGCGATACCCTGGATAAAGTAAAATCTTTAAACGGAATCAAAGCAATTGTTTGTTCAAGTTCAAGTTTTACGCGTTCTGCAATTTCTTTTGCAGAAAACAGGCAAATTGAATTAATCGGAAAAGAAAAACTTGAAAAAATTCTTGCTGCAAACGAAAAATAACAGGCAAACAAAATGAAAATTCTATGTATTTCAGATGCAATAGATCCTCTAATATACAGCAACAACGCGAAGAAAAATTTTCCTGACATCGATTTGATTCTGTGTGCGGGGGATTTGCCTATGGATTATGTAGAATTTGCAGTCAGCATGCTCAATAAGCCTACATATTTCATATTCGGAAATCACGATTTAAAAGACTACAAATACTATCACGGAAAAACTTATTCAAACACACTTGAAATGAACATTTCCGCCGCATCTCGGGGAGCAGTTTACACAGGGTTCAAGGCGCTTGAAATTTCAGATTTTAAAATTACACATCCTAAAAACAAGACGACTACCCCACTTTTAATTGCAGGCGCATCAGGTTCTTTTAAATACAACAACGGTTTAAATCAGTATTCAAATGCACAGATGAACTTAAAACTCATCAAGATGATTCCAAAACTGATTTTAAATAAAATAAGATACGGCCGATACCTCGACATCTTCCTTACGCACACTCCGCCGTATAAAATTCATGACAAAGAAGATTTATGCCACAGAGGTTTTGAATGTTTTACATGGTTCATAAAAAAATTCAAGCCAAAATATATGATTCACGGGCACATTCACCTCTACGACCAAAGAGAAGAAAGAATTACTCAGGTTGAAGAAACTACAATTGTAAATGCTTATGCGCATTATGTCCTCGACTATGAAAATCTTTCTGAAATTACAAAAAAAATTAAAAACAAGGACAGAGTAAATGATGACAAGAACTGAAATAGATTTTTCAAAAGCACGAAATAAAGCATTCATAAATGAAATTCAGCATTTTCTCAATCCCGAAGAAGCAAAAATGATTTCTTTCGGGCAAATAAAAGGAATTCTAAAACCGACTTCACAGCATTATGTCGGAATGAAAACAATTCCCATAAACGAAATCGTCGGTTCAGAAGGACGCTACAAAGATTTTGACAACAGATTTTTTCCAAAAAATTCTTTCCTTAAAGAACGCTGGGAACGAGTCGACGATGCGGTAATAAAAGATGTAATTCTTCCCCCAATAAAAGTATATGAACTCGGCGGACTTTATTTTGTCCGTGACGGAAATCACCGGGTTTCAGTTGCAAAATCAAAAGGCGTAGAATTCATCGATGCAGATGTCATCACACTTGAAAGCGAAATAAAACTAAAAGCGACAAGAAACCTTCCTGAAATGATAAAAGAAATCATAAACTACGAAAAACGAAATTTCTACTCAGAAACGATGTTCGGCGACATAACAGAATACTGGGATTTAGATTTTTCAAGCGCAGGACAATACGATAAAATTTACAACCATATTCTGACACATAAATATTTCATGAATCAGCAGATTCCAAACGAAATACCAATTCAAGAAGCAATAAAATCATGGTTTGATTCAGTTTATATGCCGGTAATCAAGGCAATTGAACGCAACAATGTGATGAAACACTTCAAGCACAACACAAAAAGCGATTTATACCTCTGGATAATTCACACTTACGATGATTTAAAAAAGAAATTCGGTAAAGCAGACTTAGATGAAGTTGTTGAAGACATGAAAGAAGACAAAAAAACAAAAAAACTTCCTGGGTTCTTCTCAAAACTTATTTCAGGAATAAAAATCATCATCAACAGAAAAAAATAAAAAAAAATAATTTGACGGTTCATTATTTCAATGCTACAATACAATATAAACACAAACAGTGTTTTAAAGAACCTCTAAATTTTAGAGATGCTTAAAATAATTTTTACAGTTTTATTTATCGTAAAAACTGTAACACATAACAGGAGCAGTAATTTGAACGAATTAGATCAATATGCAAATATTCCACTCTTAGCTGCGGCAGCAATTGCATTCTTGCTTTTCATCTTTCTCTTAATCGGTAAAATAAGAAATTCAACAAAAGCAAGCGTTATCATGCTTCCAGCATTATTGATACTTACAGCAGGGTTACTTTACAGTTACTTCAATCCAAATAATTTTATTTTAATTACAACTGTTGCCCTCGCAGGTTTAATCACTCTTCCATGCTTAATTGTAGTTGCAGTAGGCGATGCAGAAAAACGCGCAAAAAAACGCAAACAAAAGCAGCAGTTAGAAGATGATGAATTTTCTCCAGAAGCAAAAGAACGCCTCATCAAATCTTTAGATGAAAAATATCAAACAATAATTTCAAAAAACAACGAAATGACGGCAAAAGTTTCTTCACTTTTTACATCTCCAGATGCCCTCGAAGAATTCATGAACTACATCAATAAAGAATTAACCGATGCATCAAAAGCAGACGGCTGCGTAATTTTAATGCTCGATGAATACGATAATATTCTTTCTGTAAAATCGCTGTCAGGTTCTTTTCCACCGCCTTATAAACTCCCAGAAGACCTTCCGCATAAAGAACTTCGAGTTTCTACAAACTTCAAATATGCGCAGTTCCAGTTAACTGACAACATTTTTGGAAACATCGTTACAGAAGGAAAGCCTTGCAACATCATAAATTCGCTAAAAGACAAACGCATTTTCCAAAATAAACCAGAAGAATTCCTTACTCCAGGACCATATATTTTCATTCCAATAAAACAGGATGAAGAAGTCATCGGAGTAATTGGTCTTGCAAGAACAGCAGGTAAAATTCCTTTCTCAGAAGAAGAATTTAATTCTGCGTGCGTAATTGCAAATTCCTGTTCACAGGCATTCAAACCATTAAACAGTTTCATTTCCTATGCAGAACATTCAGAACTTACAAAGGAAGGAGACATTGCTTCAAAATTCCAGAAAACAATGCTCCCGGAAAAAATGCCTGTAATCAACAAACTTTCAATCGGAAAGCATTTTTCTCCAGCAGAAAATGTAGTTGGAGATTTCTATGATATTATTCCTTCGCGCAAAGACAGAATTACTTTCGTAATGGCAGACATTGCAGGAAAAGGAATGACTTCGCTTGTAATCATGATAATGGTAAGGGCAATGATTCGTCTTGTTTCTAACACAAATCAGGATGCCGCAACAATTCTTGAATGGGTAAACAAAGCAATCTGTTCAGAATTGAACAAAAGCGACAGATTTGGTAGCATTGCATTAATCAATTACAACAGCGTAGATGATACAGCACAAATTGCTACTTGTGGTATCAACCCGGTAATCGTATACTCGGCAAAAGATCAGAGCATTTCAAAAATCTCATCTGAAAGCGAGCCAATCGGTGTTGATAAAGGAACACAGTATAAAAATATCGATTTAAAACTCAGCGCAGGCGATGTAATAGTAACTTGTACTGACGGTTTGGTTGAATGCCTTAATGAATCTGGAGCGCAATATTCAATTGAAAAACTTGAAAATGTAATCAAGCACAATTGTCAACTTCAGGGAAAAGACATTGCAAACAAAATTAAAGACGATGTAAAAAAACACTGTGGCACTACACAGCAATATGATGACCAGAGTCTTCTGGTAGTAAAAATACAAGGGTAAGGAGTACCTTATGGAACTGAAAATACGAAAAAATGGAGAAATTTACATCATTGATGTAAATGGCGAAATGGATCTGTACAATTCGTATAAACTGAAAGAACTAGTTATGAAAATGATTGAAAAGAACGTAAAACTGTTTGTAATCAATCTTGAACAAGTTGACTACATCGACTCTTCAGGAATTGGTGCACTTATTTATATATGTTCTACAATTAAAAAGATGAATCTAAAACTTGCAATCTCAAATATTCATGGTTCTGTAAAAAAAGTTATTGAACTTACAAAGCTCATGGGTTACTTCCCAATTGCAAATAGTGTTGATGAAGCTTTATTAATGGTAAAAGAGTAGTTTTTATCAAAACATTTACAAACAATTAATTTTCACAAAGCGAGGCCCCATCTATGGAAGATACAGTTATTAAAGAATTGCGTTCAGACGATAATGACCCATTATTTGATAAAACTAATATGCAAAAAAAAGAATTCCCATCTGATTTCAGACAGATTCGTTATTTTACACTTTTAATTGTTCAGTCTGCTCCTTCAGAAATTAAAGAATTAAACCTTCTTGAACAACAGATTAGTGAAGTTATTAAAAATGGTGTAAAGCACGGAAATCACTGCGATATAAATAAAAAAGTAACAGTTTGGTATTCATTCAGCCCTACTCACGCTCATGTTATCGTAGAAGATGAAGGAGAAGGATTTAAAGATTTAGACAAATGGAATGAATTCAACAGAAAACGCCTTGAAGCACTTCATGACCAGAATTATGAACAGCTTGCTGATTATGTTTCATTCAGAACTAAAGAATCTGACAATCAGGATGGTGGAAATGCTTTGTTTGCAGCTCTTGAATATTGGAACGGTGGTTTTGTATACAACGGAAAAAAGAATGCCGTTGCAATGTTAAAAAAATACCAGCAGAAAGCTCACTAAAGAATCTTTTATAAATAAAAGGTTACTTGAAGTTATAAAATTCAAGTAACCTTTTTTATTTTTAAAAGATAAAAAAAAAGGCTGCATAAATCACGCAGCCTTTGGAGATGGCGGGAATTGAACCCGCGTCCGAATATGTAACCCAAATACATCTACGGGCGTAGTTATGCGAGGTATTTGTCGGGAAAAGGTAGCAGCATAACAAGCGTCTTTTCCTTATTCCGGCTAAATGTCAAATACAAAGGCCGAAAAGCAATGTATTTCAAGTTTCTGTAAGCGTCAGAACATTTTAAAGCCAGAAACAAACCTTAAAAGTTCCGTGCACGCTGTTTACGCAGCAAGTGCAAACTGTTCGTTTGAAGAATCTTCTTCTTCTCTACGTTTTGCAGTTATTGTTTTGTCAGCTTAAAGGCGCCTTCACACCTGCCTGCAGTAAATGCGTTCCCCATATCCGTCGAAACCGGGGCATCCCCGATAAAAGTTTTGACACTTTACTTAGTAAATATAATTGCAGAAAACAGTTTTGTCAAGAAAATAAAAAAATTTTAAACTGTTGTTTTAAAAATTTCATATAGTTATTCTTCTGGAACTTCAAGTGAACCGAATTCGCATAAACAGTCAGCAAGATGTGCGTGTTCAATGAGTTCAAGGTTTGACCTGTTATTTTTATACATTCGGATTTCACCAGAAGATGATTTTCCTGAAACAAACTTTATTACTTTGCGTTTTCCGTTTGGAAGTTCCAATGTTCTTACAAATAAATCACTTGCAATACAAAAAACATCGATATCGATAATATATTGTTTATTTGATGCGCTTATCGTCCAATGAAGTTTATCACCGTCTACAGAATCTGTAATAGTTGAACAATCGTAAATGGATTTATAAGCTCTTTTTGACAAGTCAGCAGCAAATTCTATTTTTTTATCTTCTAAAATCGCAACTATACTTACCTTGTCTTTATAAACACCGTGAACAGCAAAAGAAGATTTTTCAAGAAGTTTACCAGTAATTACGCTAGTCAAATGAGATGATGAAAGATGAAAAAGATTATCTGGGCAAGAAGGACCAAAAATTCTGTCAAAATAGCCGAATGAATTTTTAGGAAGAACAGAATATTCTCTTCCGTCTATTGAAATATTACCCGCAAACACAGTATTTATTCCGACAGGAAACCAGTTTGCAGACTTTCCTGAAAAACCTACTGTAGAATCTAATCGAATTTCATATCTTAAATCCCATGAAATTAAACCTGTATCACTTAAAAAACCAGGATGCTCTTGAATATCTGAAGGATTTTGACTTATAAGCCCGGAAAGCCTTTCTTCTGAAAACGAACACCGCCCTACTTCAAAATTAAAAGATTTTGATGACGATTTTACATCTTTTACTGGGGCATAAAAGCAAAGTTGTCTTGCCCCTGCCCCTAAAATTCCGGCTTTTACACATATATAAGAAGGAACAACAAGAGTTTCACTCATCATTTTTTGCGCAGAAACAGTTCCAGCAAGAACATTTTGAAGCTGCTCGGAAGAAACACTTACTCTTGAATCGAATCCCAAAACAATGTCAGACGGACTTAAATATGGATTTAAAACTATAAGCTCAATAAAGAACAGGCGCTCAACACCAGTTCCTTTTTCAACGCCTTTAAAAACATAACGCCAAATATTAATTCCGTTTTTTTTAAGAGAACCTTGCAGATTATAGCGAATAAGTGATAAAGCCTTTTTTGAAATATTCAAGTACAGAACTCCAGTTATAAAGTTTTAAAGTTACCGTTTAGAATGACTTTTAAAGTAACTCAAACAGAAAAAGAGTTAAGCAAATTATTTATCAAAAAACTTTTCTATTTTTTTATTAACATCAGAAGATTCCTGAGGGAAATTAGCATCAAGAAATTCAAAACAATTTACAGCAGCCTGCTGTGCATGTTCATACCAAATTGAATACAATTCGCCTTTAATGTCACTTCCTGGATATGGAGCCCCCTGTACATTAGATACAAGCTGGCGTAACATTTCAACACACATCTGAACTTTTTTATCCATAAAAACAACTCCACAAATTCAAAATACTATGTATATATTATAAAGGCAAATCAACAATAATGCCAGTATTTTTTTTATTTTTCTTTGATTTATCGATAATCACCGCAGAAGAATTTCTTTCAGGCTGTAACGAATATTTATAAAGGCGTTCTGCTGCCTTCTGAATATCTTCTGAAGAAACATCAAGTTCAAGACAATTTTGCAACTTTCTGTCTTCGTCTGTAATTGAACTTAAAAATCTCCAGATTCCAATCCAACCGTCAGAATATGGGGAATGCGGCTGATGAGCTTCTCCGTAATTTCCAGTTACAAACCGCGATAAATCTTCACAAGATAATTTCTCTTTTGAAGCGATTTTAAAACACTCTGAAAAAATTTTAAGCGATTTTTCAGGATTTGGATCGCGATAAGTAGTACAGAAAAATCCGTCATTGATTCCTTGAGTTGATGCAGAAGCGCCGTACGCTCCGCCTTTTGTCCGTATTTTTTCCCATAAAAGAGAACCCGAAAGATATTTTGCAAGAATAACTTCCGCTGCGTTTTCTTTTGTACACATAGGGCTTACAGGATAACCAGAAGAAAGATAACCGACCTGTGTATTCAGCGTAAAAATTTCACGGAAAGAATCAGAATAAGATTCGCCTTCAAGCAATGTAAGAGATTTAAATGAATCTTCATCAATTTCTTTTTTCTTTAAAAGAGGCGTTAATTCTGCCTTATTTATAAAATCTGAAAGATTTTCCTCGAAAACTTTTGACGAATCTGAATCTGCAATTGAAAAAATCACACAACCGCTTGAAAGAATTGTCTTGTGAATTTTTAAAAGGCGCTTTTGAATGTCATGAATATCCATTTTTAAAAATTTTAAAACAGAATAAAACTGAGAAATTCCGTGCGTAATCTCATTAAATGCGCCCTGATGAGAAGAAGTCTTTTTTGCCCTTCTCTGCATATAATAACTTCCCTGAGAATTTAGCGAAGATTTGTAACTTGTAAAATATTCATCTAAAAGAACTTTTATTCGTTTTTCATCGGAAAAATCAACAGAAGTAAAATAGTCAGAAAAAACATCCATAGCATCTTTTGTTTTTTCAGAAAGGTTTTTTAAACTGAAAAAAATCCAGTCGCGACCTGTAAGATTGAGATTTTCGTTTTGTTTATCAAATTTTAATGCATTTTCCGTGCAAAGTTTGTCGCATGGAATAAATTTGGTTCCAATTCCGCCGGTTACTAAAGCCGCATCTTCTGCACAATCTGCCCAATTTCTGTTTTTAAAACCCGATTCCGTTACACAATAAGAATAAAAGTTTAAAAATTCGTAATCTGATAAATCAAGATAATCAAGCGGATAGGCAACAAAATTATAGGAAATTCCATTTGTATTCTGCGGAAATTTTATATACGCAATTTTCTGATTTTTAGAATTCTCAAAAAATTTAAGTTCATGACCAATTATGCGGATATTTCTGTCTAATTTTGAAGGAGGAATAAAACCAATTACAGAAAGTTCTTCTTCGGTTTCTTTTTTTGACTGATAATCGAGCATCTTTTTTAAATCAGAAAGCAGTTCTTGTTTGGAAAGATTTTTTAATTTCTGATTTAAAATCGATTTTTCAAGATTTATACGATTTTCCTTAAAAGAAGAATCTGAAGAAACGCACAAAAGCGTATATTCTGGATTATCAAGAAAATATTTTTTAATCAGTTTTTGAACATATTGAATGTCATTTTGTGCATTTTTTTTAATAATGTCAAAAGTTTCACGATATTTTAAACCGTCTGAAGGATTTGAACCGTAATTCCACATTTTTAAAACGCGTTCAAGATAAACAAGAGAATAAGGACCTGAAACACGGATTATTTCGCGGTTAGAAAATTCAATTGCCATCAAAATTGAATCAATTATTTGTCTTGAAACGCCAGATTCTGAAATACGCCTTAATTCAGAAAAAATCAAATCGAAAACTTTTTGTTCGTCACCTGATTTTACACCGTGAAGTCCATAATTAATTGCAAGATACCGTAAATCAGTTATAAGTCCGAATGAAGAAATTATGTCGTCTCCTAAATCTGAATCTATCAAAACCTTTGCAAGAGGAGATGCATCGTGATTTGTAAGAATTTCGTTGATGAAAAGACATTCGAGCCGTGAAAAAAGGTCTTCGACTTTATTGCATCTCCAGTTGACAGAAACATTTGCTCCTTCAGTTCCGTTATCTGGAGCAGATTTTTTAATTACATCGTAAGAATGAATTTTTTCAGGTTCTTCCATTTGCAAAAATTCGTATGGAACTAAAGGAGTTTTTGACGGATTAAAAATATATGAAGATTTTTTTTCAAGTTCATTTAGAAAATTTTCCTGAATAAAATCAAGTTGCTCTTCTGTAGGAATGTTTCCGTAAAGAAAAAGAAGGCAATTTGAAGGAACATAATATTTTTTATGAAACGCCTTAAACTCTTCATAAGAAAATTCAGGAATCTTTACAGGATCACCTCCAGAATCGTATTCATAATTTGTATTTTTAAAAAGCGACTTTATGATTTCATCCTGAGCGACAGATTCAAAATTTGAATAATTGCCTTTCATTTCATTGTAAACAACACCCTGAATTGAAGGATTTTCATTTTCATCAAATTCAATTCGATGCGCTTCCTGCATAAAAGATTCTTTTTTTAAAAGCGGAAAAAAAACAGCATCGGCATAAACGCTCATAATGTTGAAATAATCTTCTTTTACTGTAGAACTTGCAGGATAAAGAGTTTTATCAGGATATGTTAAAGCATTTAAAAATGTGTTCAGACTTTGATTCATCAGATTTGTAAACGGCTCTTTTAATGGAAACTTTTTTGACCCGCACAGAACAGAATGCTCAAGAATATGAGCTGCACCTTTTGAATTTTTTATAGGTGTCCTGAAGCAAAACGAAAAAAGATTTTCACTGTCATCATTTAAAATATGAAAAACATCAAGTCCAGTTTTTTTATGCCTGAAATAAAGCGCATAGCCTGAACAATCATTTATATATTCCTGCGAAATAAATTGAAAACCTTTATAAGATTCTTTTAAAATGTTTTTCTCGTTCATAATTTTCCTTTTTAAATATAAACATCGTCTGTTCGGTTTTTTATAAACAGTTTTCCTTCTTCAAAAGCGTTTCGAAGCGTATTTAAAAATTTTGAATAAATTTTATCACATTCCGATTTTAAAAAAGTCTGATTTATATTAAGTTCTTCCTGAACCTGACTTACTCGCCCCTGCGATATGCATTGAAAGATTTTTTTTATAAATTTTTCTTCTCTTTTATAAACAAGGCAGGCGATTTCGTAATTTGAATACATCATCAAAGTTTCCTGAACAAACCTGTCATCTGAATTTACAACATCATCAACCGTAAAAAGCCTTTCGCGTAAATCATTTGCCAGAGAAGGTTCTTCTGTTGAAATTTTTGAAAGAATAGAATTTTCTGTGCTGAAAGACATTTTTTTTAAAATTTCTGCGAGAATCTTTTTTCCATCGAGAGAATTTGTTCTTTGAGAATTCTGAAGGAGCACTTTTTTATGAAGAACTTCATCAAGATTTTTTATGACTTCTGGAGAAACAGGTTCAAGTTTTAAAAGCCTGAAAGCAACTTCAGATTTTTCTTTGCTATCCATAAGATTTATAACAGAAGCCGCTTTTTTAGGATTTAAATGAGAAAGAATCAGTGCTTTTACCTGAACGCTTTCTTCTTTTAACAAAAGATTTATTCGTTCATTATCGATATCGTTTAAATATTCAAAAGGTTTTTCAAGCGGAAATGGAACTGACTTGTCGATTAATTCCTTTGCTTTTTTTTCACCGTACGCTTTTCTTAAAATTTCACGGGCAGTATCGATTCCACCGCCTTCGCGAGCATTTTTTAATAAAGTTTCAAATTCTTCTAGAATTTGTCTGGTTTCTTCAGAACTTACACTTCTAATTGAAGCAATTTCTGGAATAATTTTTTCTGTTTGTTCTTCTGTAAGGTGCGGAAGAATTTTTGCCGCTTCATCGACTCCGATTATAAGAAGAAATTTTGCAACACGCCTATAAACACTATCTCTTCCGTCCGCTTCTTTTTTTGAAACAGGAACTTTTAAAAGACCTCCTGAAACTAAAGCATCGGATGCGGCATTTAATTCAGGGTTTTGTGATTTATGTTTTTCTTTTTTTGATTTTTCTTTTTGACTAGACAAATCTTCTTTTTGAACTTGGATTTTTTTTGGCGCTACATTTTGAGAAACTGAAGATTTGTAAGCATTTTTTCGCAAATCATTGAAAGTCATATAAAATATTTTATCACAAATCATTCAGTTTCAACAGATAATTTTTAAATTTTTTTCTTTCTAAAAATCCTTAAAGCTTTTTTAATTCTTCTGAAATTTCTCCCGGAGTTTCCTTGCTTGCCAAAGACAAAACCCAGCTATCAGGAGCACTTTCTTCTTTTATTCTATAAAATGATTTTGTACTTGTTATGCCTGTAACATCGTACGCATTTTCCATAGAATAAATGTCTTCCTCGTTAATGAAATTCCACTTTTCCTGATTTTTAATCTCATCAATCGCAGATTTCATAGAATCATTTTTCCAAGACAATTCAGCCTGCAAAGAATACAAAACTGCATCTAAAATTTTTCCAGTCTGTGAATCGCGTAAAAATACTACATCCTGTTTGTCGCCTAAATGAGAATCACTATTTGAAAACCAGATATCGCGTGCAAAATCCGAAGAATAATATCCGGTTGAAAGCGTAATGTCATCTTCAAGTTCAGAAATTCCTCCCGTCTCGCCTTCACAAAGTCTAAGATGAACAACAACGATTTCACCTTGTTTCACTTCTACATCTGGAAGCATAAGATTTTTTTCTTCTCCGTCGTAAGCAGAAACAATTTCAACCGAACAAAGATTTCCGTCAGACAAAACTTCAAATTCAATAAATTCTGCCTTGAAAACATCTATTTTACTTTTTTCACCGTCAACAGTAACACTCTTCGAAGTCTTTGCATACATTGGTCTTACTTCAGTGATTCTTAAAGAAGGAATTCTCTCGTTATAACCTGAAACCGGAAGTGAAAAAGTCAGGGTATTTCCAGTTTCATCTTCTACGATTCCATAAAGTTCGTAATTTTTTCCGGCTTTTAACGGTTCATTCAATACAAAATCGATTTTCCATAAATTTTCACTTTCTTCTGCGTCTTGAGAAATTACTTCATGGGAAAAATCTTCTTCTTCATCAAAAATTTTTGATTCAACTACACTTACTTTTTTAGAAAAATACACTGAAATATTATCTGACGAATTTACCGAATACTCATTAATTTCAGGAGAAGATTCTTCTACAGGAACTATTTTTATCCCTTCTTCATTTACTTTACAAGAAACAGGATAAAACCACATAAGGACAAAAAATACAATTGACAGAATTTCTGCCGATTTTAAACAGACTTTTTTCATAAAAAGGCCTCCAAAAACTACCGGGAAAACCTGTACCTTTTTTCAACGAAAAAAAAATACAAATTCGTAAAAACCGTTTGATTCTTACAATCCCAAAAGAGCATTTAAACTCTCTATAGTTTAAATAGCCGTCGAAATGCAGGTTTCGGCAAAAAAAAGTGCAGAAAAATTCTAATTTTTTGTTATACTTAAAAATATCGAAAGAAAATCAATTTTTAAATTTATTTTAAAACAAAAAAAAGCAGCGACTTGAAAAAAATCACTGCCTTTCTTTTTTATAAATCAGCGTAAATGAATCTTATTTTGCGTCAATAAAATCGTGGACTTCATTTTCTTCTTTCAAAATCTCATCTTTATTTTCTGCAAGATTTGTGAAAAACTCATCGCTCAACTTTGCCGCTTCAACCATAAACCTTATATTTACGCCGGTTTTATCTTCACAAGTTTTTTCAATATTAAAAACAATCGATGAACCGTCGTTTGAACACAAAATCCGTTCAATTTTATACGAAAGAACGCCTTTTCTTTCAATCTGCGGATTTCCAATTTTCTGAGATGCAAGAACATTTCCGTCAGAGTCTTTTTTTACAAGTTCAATATAAAATGAAGATTTTGCATTTATCCCACTTCCTTTTACAGTCGGAAAAAGTTTCACTGAATAAAATGCCTGGTCCGCACTCACAGAACTTACAAAATCCTTAAAAAGAATTTCTTCTGTTGCTCCTTTTGCCTCACTTTCACGAATATACAAAACTTTATCAGCAGTCGCATGCTTTAAATTATATTTTTTGTAATCAAAATAAGATTTTCCGACCAAATCACCGTACAAATCTTTCCCTTTTTTGTTTTTAGTAACCGAAGACGGCTTTATTCTGTAAAATTCACCGTCGATATAATCATTTTTTTCAATGTCGACAGCGTAAAGTTCAGCCCACCCTTGAAAACTTTTATCTGTAGTTCCGTACTGACCAAAAACATACACTTTTCCGTCAGAAGAAAAGCCTTCATCAACAAAAACCGCAGAATCTCCGGCAAAAAGACCATGAAAAACTGAAAGAATTAAAAACGCACAGAATAATATTTTTTTCATATTTCCCCCAAAATCATCTAAAAAATAACAGATGTCCACTTTCATCATCGACAGATTTTAAAAAGTCTTTACTATTATTTATTTTAAGTTTATGATTTTAAAATGATTATCAAAGTCAGAAATAGAATTTTACTTTGTCTTACAATGCTTTCAATCACAATTTTAGTCGCATCAGCTTTTTTCACAGGAATAAAAATTTATCACGGCATAAACGATTTTCCCGCTAGTTTTTCTGTAAAGATTTCAAATTTTTTCTTTTTAACGCCAACAGTTTATTCAACAATTTCAAGCGTATTTATTATGCTCATTTATGTAATCACATCATTATTTTATATATCAGTTCAATTTGAAAAAACGCAAAGTTCAGAAATAATTTATTTTTCACTTTTTCTTTTTTCAATTCTTTTCGAATTTGTAAGGATTTTTGTTCCCTGCTTAAATCTCTACGACTCATATTCAAAAATCACATCAGTAATTTCACGACTTGTTTTATTTTCTCATGTTCTCTCGCCTCTTTCACTTTTATACATTTCAATTCAGAATCTTCCAGAACACAGGCAAAATGTAGAACGGAATTTAACAATTTTACTCATAATTTCAGCGCTAATTGCAGTTACAGTTCCGCTTGAATCAGAAAAAATGACTGTAACATGCAGATTGAAATTCGGCTTTGAAAAGCAGTTTTTAATTTTTTGGGGACTTTTTACGCTCATAACTTTCATTTCGATTTTGCAAAACAATTTTTCAGAAAATTCAAAGTCAAAGATGCCTCTTGGATTTCTTCTTCTTGCAGTCGGATACAAAATCTTATGTACAACGGCACTTTTAATTTCAGTTTTAGGAGGAACAATTCTTCTTATAACGGGAACTGTAATTTTTCTTAGAGAACTTCACAAAAAATATCTTTGGGATTAAAAATCAAAGCAGAAAAAAAGCAAATCCACCGAGCAGAACTGGAATCAAAATATTATCCAAATCTTTTAACGGGAAAATTTCAAGAATCATCGCAAAAAATGCAAAACAGAACGAATACAAACAGTTTTGACAGACTGCAAACGAAGAAATATACACGGCAGCAAAACATGCAAGACTTCCGCAGGCTGTTTTTCCCTGAGCGAACGGAATTTTTTGTTTCCCGAAAAGTTTTCCAAAAAGACTTGCAAGACCGTCTCCAAATGAAAGAGAAAAAATTCCGATTTTTACAGCCATAAAATTTTCTTTCCACAAAAGCGAACAGATTAAAATTCCTATAACAAGAGTTACCGGTCCTAAAACGAATTTATTTTCATCGCGTTTTCTTGAAGCAACTTCCGTAATTTTTGAAACAACAGGAACTTCAACTCCTTTTAAGCGCAAAAACTCACAGACAGAATACATTATAAGGGCAAAAATCAGAAGAAAAATCGTAAATGAGTAATTTAACCTTAAAAAAAGCGGAACAAATGCACTTAAAAGGTGAATGGTTTTTCTAAACAATTCTTTAAAAAGGCTGTTGCGTCTTTTTTTTAGCTCAATTCCGTAGTCGAAAGAACGCTGTTTCATTTTACAAGTCCTTTTTCATCTGTTAAAGTCTTTGAAATTTCTGTGTAAAGCGCAGGTTCATACTTTGAAAGCGGTTTTGAAATATATTTTATATTCTGTTCGGCAAGATTACTGCCCTCAAGCCTTTTCATGGTTTCCTGATTTCTTGAAATTGAATCCCATGCAACTAGCGACTTCTGGAATTGAGCTAAGGCTTCTCCGTTTTTAGTACTGTCTCCAGTGCGTTTTGCAAGATTGAAGAGCAAAACACCGTAATTGTTCGAAGCTTTCATGTACAAATCTACAAAAGAAAAATCACTCAACTTTGACTGTGGAAATAAAAGTCTTCTGTTGGATTTTTCTTCTTCAAGGATATCCATAAGCTGTTTAAAATACCCTTCGCCAGCATAGAAATTGCCTTGTTTTGAAAAAGCATTTCCCATTGCGAATAATAAATTTGTGTCTTCTGAATAAAGTTCGCCAGTTTTCAAGAATGAACCGAGCGCTTCTGAATAATTTTCTTTTCCATACTGAATGTAACCCACTTTGTAACGGATATGCGGCGTGTCATTTCCTGAATCGATTGAATCCATGTAATTTTGAAGCGCAAAATCCATATTTCCTTTTACAAAATAATCGATGTCTCCCTGGTCGGCATAAAGTTTTCCAATATTTTTATTTGCTTCAAGACCGCTTGCACTATGTTCTTCAGAAAAGATTTTTAATCCTCTTGAATAAATTTCTTCTGCATCGAGGAAAGATTTTTCAAATACATACTGCTCGCCTAAAAGTCTGTGGGCATCGATTTCGTTGTAAATATCTTTTCGCTTTCTTACGGATTTTACTTTATACGCGTCAATAGAATTTTTTAAAGTTGATTTTGCAGCATTTACACTGTTCACTTGAATATAATAGCGTGAAAGATTGTAAAGGGCTTCCGGATTTTTTTTGTCGGCTCTGACTGCCCTTTCAAGCATTTCTTTTACATCCTCAATTTTTGAACGAAGATATTCATCTTTTGGAGGAAGTGGTCCGTAAAGTTTATCAAGACAATAACCGCTTAATTCAGTCCAGCCTGAAGAATCAAGGGATTTTTCACGAGCCATAAAATTCGGCTTTAACATAAGAACCTGTTCAAGTTTATCGGTGCGGACATAATACTTCATTTGCCGTCCCCAGTAAACATCGTTTGCCCCATTACGCTGAATTAAATCAGAATAAACTGCAAATGCATCTTCTAATTTTGAAGGCTCTTTTTCTGTTCCCCATTCAAGATAAATATCACCGAGCAAAAGATATGCATCATTGTCATTTATGTGATGCTCTAGAACATCCCGTTTTACAATTTCTTCCGCTTTTTCATAATTTTCCTGCTCGTAAAGCATCATCTTTGCGTAATTTAAGCCTGCTTTTTTATCGAAATTAAAATCCTCAAGCGTTTTTTTGTAGATTTTTTCTGCACGAAGATACTGTTTTTTATCGCGGAATGAATCTGAATATTTGTAATACCATTTTTTTATCTTTTTATATTTTCCCGCAAAATTAAATTTTTGTTCAGCCTGCGGAAATTCATCATTTTGAAGAAGAAGATAGCCTTCTTTATAAACAGAATTTGCCTTAACCGGGCGATAAATACCATAAATTACAAAAATTGTTATAAGATACAAAAAAGCACCGGCAACAGCAGCGATGAAAGTTCCAGGAATTATTTTATTTTTTAACTGATACTGAAAAGATGATTTATACGCTTCGTATTCTTCAGCAGATCTTCTTTCAAAATCTCGCGGAACCGGAAGCGAAATATCAAGCATTTTTTCAAGTTCTGATGCAAGCTGCCGCGCCGAAACCTTTTTTAAAACTTTCTGAACGATTTCAAATTCTGCATCATCTGTAAATTCATCTTTTACGATTAATTCTTCAACGGCAATTCTTACATTTAACGGATAACTTGAAAGATTTTTTAAAAACCGCTTGTATTCTTCATCTGAAAGAGTATTTTTTTCTTTTGGAGAGTCATCATTTTTTACAGGAACTTTGATTTTTCCATTTTTATTTTCCTGAACGATATCTACATCAGAATAACCTGGAATTTCAAAATCACCATTATCAAGGGCAAAATCATCCGATGAACCAAGAGCAAAATCTTGAGATTCTTTTATCTGACTGTCTGTTTCAGGAATATCAAAATCAAAGTTTTCGATTCCAGAAGTATCAAATGACTCGATTTTTTCATCTTCAGACGGTTTTAATTCTTCTAAGGAAGAATCATCTTCAAGATTTTCAAAAGAATCAAAACCGCTTTCCTCTGGTGCTAATTCCAAAGGCTCAGGTTCAGTTTCTTTTTTACTTTCTGAAATGTCAGGTGAAAATTCACTTTCAAGGGCGGAAACATCAAAATTGTCGTCTGATAAATTAAAATCAGGATTTTTATCATCGAGAACGATTTCGTCTAAATCTGATGAAGAAATATCGAACGCATTGTCTGATAAAGCGGCATCGGTAAATTCTGTACCTGACGAAATATCTTTAGGCTCAAGGTCGCCAGAAGTTTCTTTTGGTAAATCAAAATCACTTGAAAGATTTTCTTGACTTTCTGAAACTGGCTCTAAAGAAGAATCTAAATCAAAATCAGAAATATCTTGAGAAGCAGATTTTTGTTCTGCAAAAGCATCTTCATTTGAATCTTCATTTGAATCTTCATTTGACGGATTATATTCCTCTATATTATCTAAAGAAAAATCTATGCCGTCAAAATCCTGTGAATTTTTATTTTCGTTTTGAACATCTTCTTTTGATTGTGGAATTGAAAAATCTTGAGATTCGCTTTGAGACGTTTTTTCTTCTGGTGGATTTTCAAGATCCGATGGAATAGAAAAATCATCAGAAGAAACATTTTCATTTGAACCTTGACTTTCAGGACTTAAATCATCGAGAGAAAAACTTCCCGTTTTTTCAATTATTGAATCTAAATCTTCGCCTGAAAGGGATTTTTCAAAATCTGATTCTTCAGGAAGAACAAAATCGTCTTCAAGGTCTTCTTTTGTAGGAAGAGATTCATCAAAATTTAAATCTTCAAATTCACTCGGGAACGGATTTTGAAAAAGGGAATCTTGAGCCTGTGAATCGCTTTTATTAGAATCTTCTAAAGTAAAATCAGGACGCTCAAAATCAGAAGAACTAGATGCCTGATTTAAGTTTAAAGAATCGGAAGAATCTTGAGGTAACAAAGAATCTGGAATACTTTCTGAATTTTGAGAAACATCTTCTGTTTGATTTTTTAATTCTTCTTCAGGCTGTAAATTTTGTAAGGAAGAATCTTTGCCGTTTTCAAAACCGCTTAATAAAGTATCAATTGGAGAAGAAGCCTCTGAAGGTTTTATGTCAGATGGTTTATTTATGGAAGAATTTGCATCGGATTCCTGTTCGGAAGAAAATATATTTTCAAGCGGTTCGTTTTCTATTGCATTTAATTCTTCTGTTTCATCCTTTGCTTCTCCTGTAGAACCGTCAAAACCTTCGCTGTTCAATAAATCGTCTAAAGAAAGATCTGATAAAGGAATTTCTTCTGGTTCTTCGACAGTTTCTTGAACTTCCTCGTCAACAGGTTCCATGAACATTGAAAGGTCAGGCTCTTCGTTTGAAACACTTTCTGGAGCGACGCCAGACAAAATAGATGAAAAATCAAGAGAAGGCTTTTTTTCGATTTCTGGGGAAGTTTTTGGAGAAGAAGTTCCCATGATGTCAGAAAAATCTTCATCATCTGTATTTTGGGAAACTTCCTGAATTTGCTCAGGCTCAACTTCTGGAAGACCTAAAACAAAATCATCAGAATCGTCTATATCTTTTACACTTTTTGGAATTGGAACTGTTAGAGGTTTTTCACCGCGGCTTGAACGCAAAGTTGCCTCGTTTCCAAGTGAGAGAATGTCTGTATTAAATTTTTGCAGCTGCTTAAGGCCCGGCATAAGATTCCAAAAATAATTTCTTAAAAAAGAATTTTAGAGATTTACTTTAAAATATTCTTTTTTCATTTTACTCTACTAAATGACAAATTACAAGTAAAAAAAAATATTGATTTTTTGACAAATTTCACCGATAAACTGAATATGAAAAGGCATATTTTTTTCACTTTACTTTGTTTTCTCTTTTTACACTTCAATATTCATGCGGAACTGAAAGTTTCAGATTCTTACGATTATAACAACCTCGTTCTTTCGATAAATAAAGTTTCTGAACCGGAAATAACTGAAGATGCAATAATATTTACCCAGGAGAACATCTACCGCGTTGCAGGACTTTGTTTTGATTTTGAAGATTTTAAAACAATTCATCCTTATCAGATAAGAAAATCAGAAGACATCGATGGTAAAGTTACAAATTCAGTAATGTTCTTTGTCCTCGAAAAACCTGAAAATATCGAAAACATCGCTTACAAAGTAATTCTCGACGGATTGTGGACTGTAGACCCAACAAATAAAAATACAGTATACGATTCCCGGACAGGACTTACTCTTTCTACGCTTTCGATTCCAAAAAAAGAAACAAATTTAACAGAATACAAAAAAGACGATAGAATTCGTTTTGTATACAACGGAGAACCTGGTCAAACTGTGCGCCTTGCAGGAAATTTCACAAACTGGGATTCGTGGATATACACTTTAGAGGAAACACGACCCGGCTTTTACGAATTAAACCTTCATCTACCGGAAGGAACATACTACTACAACTATTATTCGGGATTTACATCGTTCCAGGACAAAACAAACCCCGAAAAAGTTTACACCGACGACGGAAGAGTTCTTTCAGTGATAAAAGTTCAATAAATTCTCTTAAATTTAAAATTATCCAGAACTAAAACATTGAACCAAGTTTACTCATGTCGAAATTTCCGCCGCCTAACTGGCTCATGAGTTTTCCCTGAAGTCCTTTATTACGGGAAAGTTTTTTCATTGCAAGTTTTGTTTTTTCAAACTGCTTTATCAATTTGTTTACTTCGGCAACAGAAGTTCCAGAGCCTTTTGCAATTCTTTTACGGCGGCTAGGTCCAATTATTAAATGATTCTGCCTTTCTTTTTTTGTCATAGAAAGAATTATAGCTTCCTGTTTTTTCATTCCAGAAGTATCAAGTTCGCGGTTTCCAAGTTGAGCCTGCATTCCAGGAATCATTTCTACGAGAGATTGAACAGAACCCATTTTCTTTACCTGCTGAAACTGAAGGAGCATATCTTCAAGCGTGAACTCGTTTCTTGCCATTTTACGCTGAAGTTTTTCTGCTTCTTCCTGATTTACAGTTTCCTGCGCTTTTTCTACAAGAGAAACGACATCGCCCATTCCAAGAATTCTTCCGGCAATTCTATCCGGGTGGAACGGTTCAAAATCTTCTGTTTTTTCTCCTGTACCGATAAACAAAATCGGCTTTCCTGTAATCGTTTTTAAAGAAAGAGCCGCTCCTCCACGCGCATCAGAATCAAATTTTGTTAAGATAATACCTGAAATTTCAAGCTGTTCATCAAATGTTTTTGCAATGTCTACAGCGTTCTGACCTGTCATTGAATCTGCGACGAGAATTGTTTCATCCGGCTTTACAGATTTTTTAATTTTTACAAGTTCTGCCATCATTTCTTCATCGATTTGAAGACGACCGGCAGTATCGATAATCAAAGTGTCAAACTGATTCTTTTTTGCATAAGAAAGCGCTTCTTCTGCATTTTTTACGGCATCTTTTGAATTTTCTTTAAAAACAGGAACACCGATTTTTTCACCTAAAACTGAAAGCTGCTCTACTGCTGCAGGACGAACTAAATCACACGCTGCAAGAACAGGGCGACGACCTTCTTTTTTTAATTTTGCCGCAAGTTTAGACGATGCCGTAGTTTTTCCTGAACCTTGAAGACCAATCATCAAAATTACAGAAGTTGTATCCGGACCTTTTAAATGAAGATCCTGTTTTGAATCCCCAAGCATTGAAACGATTTTGTCATGAACGATTTTTACAAACTGCTGGCCGGGATTTACAGATTTTAAAACTTTTTCACCTTTTGCCTCTTCTATTGTACTGTTTACAAAACGCCTTACAACACGAAGATTTACATCGGCTTCGAGAAGCGCCATCTTAATTTCTTCTACGGCATCTTCAATATTTTTTTCTGAGATTTTTGATTTTCCGCTTATGGAACGGACAATATTACTGAATGTATCTGTCAATTTTTCAAGCATTTTTTCACCTTTTTACATTGAATAATTTCCGAATTTGATTAAAAGTTCATCAAGAAATTCTAACGGTCGTATTTCTTTATTTAAAATCCTGTAAAGACCGTCACAAATTGTAAGTTTCAAGCCTTTTTGTTCTGCGATTTGATGAATATATTTACAGGCGATTGCACCTTCTGACAAATAGCCTAATTTTCCGATATTCTGAATTAAATCATCGAGATTACTGAATTTTGAAAGAATGTCGGTTTTTATTATATCCTGCCCAAAACGCCTGTTTCTTCCGAATTTACTTTTACAGGTAACATCTAAATCGCCTACACCAGAGATTGAAGTAAAAGTTTCAGGATGAGTTGCGCCCATTGCCATTCCAAGAGTTTGAATTTCGTTTAAACCGGCAGCAAAAAGAAAACTTTCTGTATTATCACCAAAAATTTTTGATGTTTCTGCGATTGCATCAAGAGCGCCATAAACAACAGCGACAACATTTTTTGCAGCGGCACAAATCTGAACGCCGATTACATCAAAACTTGAAAATGGCATTATTCCAGGAACTTTTAATAATTCACGAACCTTGATAGAATTTTTAGGATTTTCACACGCGCAAATTAAACCTGTAAGTTTTCCCATGGCAACTTCTTCAGCGTGGCTAGGACCTGCAACATAAACCGTGCAGCCTTTGTAAATTTCTGGAAGTTCATTTTCTATTGTTTCAAGGACAAGTTTTGGACCTGAACTAGAAGGAACAAAACCTTTTGTCAAAGCAACGATTACTGTAGAACCGTCTGTAATTCCTTTTACATTTGCAATTTTTTTGATTGTATCTGCAAGATAAAGTGAAGGCGATGCAACAATTATAAATTCTTTATCTTCAGCAACTTCGATAATATCATTAGAAACAGTAAGATTTTCAGAAAGTTTATAGCCAGGCAAATACCTTTTGTTTTCATGTTCGTTGTTAACCGAATCTTTTACTTCCGGTTCAAGCGCCCACATAGAAACTTTATTTCCACCATTAGCTAAAGCCTGAGCAAGACCTGTTCCCCATGCACCACCGCCGAGAACTCCAATAGATTTAGGATTCATAAAAACACCTTCTTTTAAATGAAAGGCTATCAAATTATATAAAATGACAGCCCTTTTTATTATATCCAGGAAGAAAGATTATCTTCCCAATCGATTAATTCGTTTTCTTTGAAGAAAAGAGAGATTTCACGTTCTGCACTGATATCGCTGTCGGAAGCGTGGATGATATTTACATTAGTGTGCATTCCGTAATCGCCGCGAATTGTTCCAGGAACCATATCGCACGCCTTTGTAGGTCCTGCAAGTTTTCTTACAAGATTTACACAATCATCGCCCTGCCAGACCATTGCAACTACAGGAGCAGAAGTAATATATGAAGTTAATTCTGAAAAAAATGGTTTTTCCTTGTGTTCTTCGTAATGCTTTGAAGCAAGAGCATTGTCAATCTGCATTAATTTTAAACCGATAAGTTTAAGTCCTTTTTTCTCAAATCTTGAAATGATTTCACCAACCAGCCGGCGATTCAATACACCTGGCTTTAACATTGTAAAAGTTCTACTCATAATTTAAAATTATATCTTATAAACGATGTTATTTCAATTAAAATTATAATGTTTAAAAACGATGTAAACGCATTTTAAGTAGGTAGATAAAATGATAAAAGAGAAAAATGTATTGATATTTTTGTACATACAATTTATAATTACAAACAGGTAGTAAGAAATGCCAAAAGGTGAATTAGTTGTTTGTGGTAATTTTGAATGGTGGTCTGAAAAGAATGATTTGAACAAGATTAACCACAAAGATAAAAATAATAAAGGAATCGGATTTGAAGATATTTTAGATGTTTTCAATGAAGCTTATTTTTATGAAATATACGATTCTGCACATTCTGATAATGAGCAAGATAAATATATTGGTTTTGGATTTGCTAAAAATTTAGGATTAAGTGTTGTACAAGTTGTATACACTGAAACTCAACGAATCCATATAATTTCAACACGTCTTGCGACAGAGCAAGAAAGGAATTTTTATTATGACAGACTTAGAGAAATTAATCGCTAAAAGTGAAGAAAATGCAGTTCCGGATTCTCAATTAAATCTTGTTGATATGCCAGAAATAACTGAAGAACAGTTTATGAGTGGGCATTTTAAATACTGGAAACCTTTAAAAAAATCTATAACAATTCGTATAGACATTGATAATTTGTCCTGGCTTCAAAGTTGTGGTACAAAAGGTTATCAAACAAAATTAAATGAAGTTCTTCGTTGGGCAAGAGAAAATAAATGTCCTGTCTTACAAAAATAAGCTAAAAAAATTAGATGAAATAATGGATTTCAGTAAAAAAGGATTGTTACCTACTTCTGATAAATTCCTTTGCTGTCATAATAAACAAAACTGTATTTATCTTCTT
>JAEDFA010000085.1 GCA_016293005.1 Treponema sp. | reverse complement strand
AAACTTGCAGAAATTTTCAATGTTTCTCTAGACGATTTAATAAATTTTAAGCAAACAGAAAATTCTCTAAAAATTCCGCCAAAAGGAAAACACGCTTTTGGAGTTGTAACTGTAGGCGACAAAGGTCAAATTACGCTTCCTGTAAAAGCAAGAAAAGTTTTCAATATAAATCCAGGCGACAATTTAATTCTTTTAGGCGATGAACAAAAAGGAATCGCAGTAATAAAAGAAGAAGAATTTCTTAAAATGATAGAAGCATTAAAAGAAAACACCGAATAAGTATTTACAGAATGTTATAATTAGCATATACTAACTTCAAAACTCATCATTTTTTTTTTGACCTATTTAAAAATTGCTTTTAAAATAAAACATTCAGAGAAACAATTATGGAAGAAATCGTAAAAATTGTTGATGTCTGCAAAATTTATTCAATAGGAAATCAAAAAAAATCAGACAATTCAAAAAATAATCCGGATGCAATCGTTCACGCGCTTAACGGAGTTTCAGAATCAATAACAAAAGGAGAATTTACTGCAATCGTCTGGACACCTGTAAAATCGCTGGACATTTCACTTGAAGGAATGCTGAATATTATAAATCCTCAAAAACTTTCGACAATTCAAGCCGGAATAAAATATAAATACTAGGAGTCAATCGATTGTTGAAACAATCTTCTTGACTTTTTATGTGAGAAATCTTAATTTTGTCATTTAAAATCTGATTCAAAATATCACCTTTTTCCTTAGTCAAAAAATTTGTTTACAAATTTAAGTAATTATGTAAAAATAAAAAAGGGATTTTAAATTAATTTTTCAGTTTTTATAATAACTGTTTCGGAGCGGAATAAATGTTGGAAGAATTCATCGAAAAAATCAAAGAAAGCAAGCAAAATCAAAATTCAGTTTCAAAAGAACAACAAAAAACGCAAACTTTCCTTACTTTCAGCATAAACGAAAAAATTTTTGCAATTCCGTCCTTTAAAATTAAAGAAATCCTAAAAGATTCAGAAGTTTATCCCGTGCCGTTCGTTCCGCCATACATAAAAGGAATTCTAAACAGATACGGCGACCCTTATGTTGTCATCGACTTTGCAAGTTTACTCAATCTCCCGGAACAAAAATCTTCGCTTTTCATCGTAATTAACGACGACTCAAATTCATGCCTTAAAGTAACAGATGTAAAAGAATTTCATTCCGCAAAAACATCAGATTTAGTTCCTTTTTCAGAAAACGACGACAATTCTTTCTTTGAAGGCACTCTCCTCATAAACGGTCAGGAAGTCTTTGTAATAAATTCCGAGGCACTTCTAAAAAAAACAGGAGACGACTTTGAATCATTCTGAAAAATTTGTATGCCTTTCCTATCCGGAATTAAATTTTTTCTTTCCTCAAAAAAATATTCCCGCCGTTTTGTGCTGCAAAACAGAAGACTTCGCAGACGGGAAATTAAAAATTTCTTCTATAGATAACAAAACTTCTTTTATTTCATTTATCGATTTTGACCTCTGTGCGCAAAGTTTTTTTCAGCACACGGAAGTCAAAAAAATCAAAACGGCATTTTTAATCAGCAATGAACAATTTTCCGAACCGATTTTTGAATCAGAAAAAAATCTCACAGTTGTAACTTCTGCAGAATGTTTTGTCATCGAAAAAGACGCTTCTTCTTTTTCACTGTTTTCACCGCTTTACTTTGAACATTTAAAAAAAATGGGGATTTTCGCCTGTTCCTTTTCTGAAAATAAATTCGGAATTTTAATCGACATCAGAAAGTTTCTCGATTTTTACAACAAAAAAATTAAAACTATAACAAGTGTGAAGAAAAAATGAAAATTCTTGTAGGTGAACTATCGGCAATTACGCGCTCAATCGAAAAAGAACTCTTTGGATTCAATTCTTTTTTCTCTAAAATAGAATTTGCCCGTTCCTGGGAAGAAATTTTGCAGCAAGTAAAAGAAAACCGCCCGGATGGTATTATTTTAGACGAAAGCCTTGTAAACGAAAAAACCTTAGATTCAGCAATCGCAAAAATAAAAACGTTGGGAATAAAAACAATTCTTACAACCGATAAAAAAAATTTCAAACCTTCACAAATTCCAAACATCAAAATCACACAACGAAACAACATTCACTCGGCAACGCAGGAACAGTTAAAAAAATATTCAAAAGAAATCCAGAATATGTTTGAAAAAATAAATTTTCATCCAAGCTTTATCTCTAAAAAAACTGAAATTCCGGAAGAAATAAAAACGCCGTCATCAAAAAAAATCGATTACAAAGTCGTTTTAATCGGAGTTTCAACAGGAGGACCTGGAACAATTCAAAAACTTCTTTTAGATATCGGTAAAAATTTTCCCGTTCCAATTTTAGTAACGCAGCATATCGATTCAAATTTCGACAAAAACCTCATCGAATGGCTTAATTCAAGCACAGGAATTCCAGTCCACCTTGCAGAAAACAATATGGTCGCCCAAAACGGTCATGTATATTTTGCACCGGCAGATTATCACCTTCTCATGAAAATCAATCTAGAAAATAAAATCACTTTAGAATTAAATCACGACGAGCAAATCAATTTTTTAAGACCGGCAGTCGACAAAATGTTTTTCTGCGCTTCAAATTTATTCAAAGAAAAATGTATTGCAGTTCTTCTAACGGGAATGGGAAGCGACGGAGCGGCAGGCTGCTGTAAAATTAAACAGGCAGGCGGCTACACAATCACAGAATCCGAAGAATCCTGCGTAATCTACGGAATGCCTCAGGCAGCTTTCAAAGCAGGTGGTTCAACAGAAGTTTTAAATCTTAAACAAATTGCAACACGACTCAAGGAGCTTTTAGGAGTTTAAGATGGATTTTATTTCGCTTATTTCACAAAAAATTCTTTCTCACACGGGAATAATCGTAAATTCCATTCAGTACGATTTAATCAAGGATTTTGCAGAAAAAAAAGCGTCGGCCGCAAACTGTACTTCCCAGGAATTTGCAGAAAACCTCACAACTTTTTCAGAGGATTTTGACGAAATTATAAAATTAATCACAATCAACGAAACTTATTTTTTCCGCGAAGAAAAGCAATTCAATTTTCTACTTCAGGAAGTTTTCCCAAAATTCAAAGAAAAAACGCTTTCCGTGTGGTGCGCAGCATGTTCAACCGGCGAAGAACCTTATTCTATTTTATCTCTCGCACTTGAAAACAACATAAAAATCAACATTTTTGCAAGCGACATCGATTCTCAGGCAATTTCAACTTTAAAACAAGGCATTTACACAACAAATTCTTTCAGAAACGACGGGCAAAAATTCCACGATTCAATAAAAAAATACGGAACTCAAAATTCTCAAGGGCTTTTTACGCTCAACGACGATTTTAAACGCGAACTTTTTTCCGCAAACTACAATCTTTTATCAGAAACTCCACCGGAATTTTCAACGCAATTTGACATAATTTTTTTAAGAAATGTTTTCATTTATTTTAACAAAGACACACGCAAAAAAATTATCGAAAAAATTTCTCACTATTTGAAAAACGACGGAATCATATTTTTTTCAATGAATGAAATCGGCTGCATAAACGATGAAATTCTTCCGGCAACGCTCGAAAAAGCTCATTCAGACCAGGTTTACTTTCTCCAGAAAAAATCGCACAATGCAGACACAGAAAATCAAAAATCAGTTCAGAAAAAAATACAGAAAAAAAATCCAGTCGTAAAAACCAAAACAGAACAAACTTTTTCAGCAAAAACTCCGCTTCTACAGGAAGAAATAAAAACAAATTCCGAATTTTCAAAAGAATATTTAAAATCGCTCTACGAAGAAATTTCAAAACTCATCAACAACAATAAATTCGACGAAGCAAAAAAAACAATTTCCAAAATCGAAACCGAACGAAACGCAAAACATTTTTCATATTTTTTTCAAGGCTACATCGAATATTACAACGACAACAAAAAACAGGCCGAAATTCTTTTTGAATCTTCGCACATTTTAAAATCGGATTTTTGGCCCGCATTTTTCTACCACGGACTTGTTTTAAAAGACATCGGAAATTCACAAAAAGCATCTGTTTGTTTTGAAAAATGTCTCTCGCTCGTAAAAGAAAAAAATTTGCACGACAAGTACGGTTTTATTTTCGATTCTTTCAGTCCGTCTTACATCGAATCAATTTGCAGGAATTTATCCTGAATTTAAATAATGGAGAGCATTTTGCAGGAAAATAACAATTTTATAAAAGATTACATCGTTGAATCTCGCGAATATCTGAACAGTCTCGATGAATTCTGCCTGAACGCGGAAAAATCAGAAGGCGACGAGGAATTTTTAAAAGAACTTCTGCGTATCCTTCACAGTTTAAAAGGAACTTCGCGAATGATGGGCTTTTCAAACATAGAACAAATCATCCACGAAACAGAAACGGTTTTCAAAAACATCCAGAACAATCATTCCCGCGCCAATCGCAATGACATAAATCTTCTGATTTCAGTAATTTCAGTAATCAGAAAAGCAGTCGACACAATTGAACAAAATCAAACAGACCAGATTGCAAATTTTGACTTCATTCTCGAAAATGTAAAAAAAGCGGCAAATGACGAAGATTACACAACAAATTTCTTCCCACGCGAAAATCAAAATTCACCGGCAGAAGAAAATTTAACTTTCCACGACTCAGACACAATAAAAATCAACATTTCGCAAATCAATTCAATTCTTCAGTATTTCGATAAACTGATTATGCGCCAGATTAAACTCAAAAAAGAAATCGAACAACTAAAAGAACAAAGCGAAATTTCAAACCTCAATTTCCGCGAAGTCTCTGAAAGCATCGATGTTATTGAAAAACAGACTTTCGACATTCAGGAAAAAATTATTTCACTGAGAATGCTTCCTTTCGATATGATTTTAATGCCTTTAAAACATTCAATCGCGGAAGAATC
>JAEDFA010000022.1 GCA_016293005.1 Treponema sp. | reverse complement strand
ACATACGGATTTTCAGTCCGGCGCTCTACCAACTGAGCTACTGCGGCGTTGATGTTCTTATATTATATGATATCGGTTTTTGTGTCAATACTAAAATTTCAAAAATTCATTTTTTTGCTGGAATTTTTTCTTTTTTCTGTAAGTGTTTTTTGATATAAAAACTTGCGACAGTTCTGTTTATTTGTTAAGATTAAAACATGCAGAAAAAAAATCTTTTGCTGAAAGTATTTCTATTGTTTTTTTCTTTTGCTTCTTTTTCACAGTCAGAGGGCGAAAAATTATTTAAAATTAATAAGCCCGATCAGGCAATTCCTCTTTTAGAAGAAGACATAAAAAATGGTTCAGTTTCTGTTGATACATATTATTTTTTAGGACTTTCATATATTCAGATTGGCGAATACAACAAAGCAATAGAAATTTTTGATTCAGGAATAAAAAATGCTTCCGGCAGTAAAAAACTTCTTGCATTCAGTCAGGGGCTTGCATGTTATTCCATAAAAGATTATAAAAAGGCAGAAACAGCATTTTCACTTGCGCTTGCAGCTTCTCCAGATTTTTATCCTGCTCTTTTAAATCGTGCAAATACAAGACTTATGGCGCAAAAATACCAAGAGGCGCTTTCCGATTATAAAAAATATATAACAGATTTGCCTGATGATCCTCAAGAACCAGAAATCCGAAAATTAATTTCATATCTTGAAGAAGAACTTGTAAGGCAGGAACAAGAAGCAGAGCGTCTTCGTGAAGAGCAGCTTAGGCTTGAAGAAGAAAACCGCAGGATGCAGGAAGAAATTGCCCGTCAGAAAGCCGAAGAAGAATTGCGTGAAGCAGAAAAACGACGCCTTGAAGAAGAGAGAAGGCGAAAACTTCTTGAAGATGTTGCAAATTCTTTAAAACAAACTGATGCAACAAATATGACTGCCGGCGCAGAAGATGTTCTTGAGTATGAATATGAATCTGAACTTGAATAAAAACTTAAATTTTGCGTTGCAAATTTATAAAAAATAGAAATACAGTGCTTTTTCTTCTATATAATAAAAGCATTTTAGGTGGAAAAATGGAAAATTACGAATTTTCAGACGGATACAATTCAGGAATCAAAAAAAAATCTCTTACAAAAAAACAGAAAATTTTTATTGCTTGTCTGGCGTCTTCTTTAGTTGTTATAATTTTTTTAATTTGTCTTTTGTGCTGTAATTCTTCAGGTTCTGCAAGAAGTAAGGCAATTTCTTTAATTGAAAACTATATTTCGCGCGGTTTTTATGATCAGGCTTCAGATAAAATCACTGAACTTCTTGAAAAAAATCCTGATGATGAAGAATTGTGGTCTCTTCTTGCAAAAATAAAATCACAAAAAGATTCTTCTCAAGGAAATCAAAATGTTAATGTAAATATCGACACTTCTTCTTTGGAAAATTCAATCGAAAAAAATTTTGAAATTCAGCGTCAAGAATCCGAAAAAATGCGCCTTCAAAGTGAAAAAAATCTTGAAATTCAGCGTCAAGAATCTGAAAAAACTATGAAGGAAATGCAGAATTTAATCCGTAAGCAGCAGGAACAGCAGGAACTTCAAAAAAAACAGCAGGAACAGGAAGAAAAACTTCAAAAACAAAAAGAAGAACAGCGTAAAAAAGAAGAAGAGGCAAGAAAAGCAAAAGAAGCGGAACTTGCAAGAAAAAATGCTCAGCTTAAAAAAGAAATTGACGATGTAAACGAAGTGATTCTTCTTGGAAAAGCAGCATTAAATTCCGGGAATATATCTGAAGCTCTTTCTTATTTTACTGAAGCGCAAAAAAAACTTCCTGTTTCTCAAGGTGAGCCTGATTTTTCTGCATCAAAATATTCTGAAATGGCTAAGGCTTTGTGGGAAGCAAGTCAGACTGAAAGTTCTGCAGAACAGAAAAAAAATTTAATCGACCAGGCGAAAACTTACGCAGAAACGGCTGTTTCAAAAAATCCAAAAGATGCATCAAGCCATTTTATAATCGGAATGTACAATTTAGATAAAAAAGATATGCCTAAAGCGCTTGAAAGTCTTACAAAAGCGGCTACTTACGATGCGAATAATTACCTTTATTTTTATAATTTAGGCCGAGTTCAATATATGCTTAAAAAATTTACGGCGGCTAAATCATCTTTTTCAACTTCCTGCTCTTTAAATTCGGTGTTTGCTCCAGCCAGGTACAATCTTGCGCTCACGAATTTACGGTTAAACGATACAAAATCTGCTCTTTCAGATTTGCGAAAAGCGCATGACATTGACCCTCGTCATGAAAAAGCGTATCTTGAAGAAGCGCGTTTATTGTCAAGGCTTTCAGATTTAAATGGAGCGATTACAGCATATTTAAATGTTATAAAAATCAACAATATGAACCGCGATGCCTTAAATGAACTTGCAGCCGTTTATTCAAGGGCGGGAAAACTTTCGGAATCTGAATCTTATTTTAGAAAATCGCTTGCACTTTTGCCACAGAATACAGATGACCCTGTAACTTATTACAATCTTTCAAGCGTTTTGTATGAAGAAAATAAAATAACAGAAGCAGTAACTTATGCAAAAAAAGCGTACGATACAAAAGATTCTGTAAAAGACAGTTCTGCAAAGGCAAATATCGTGTATAATTACGCTTTAATTTCTGAAAAAACTGGTGATATCGATAATGCAATAAAATATTATTCTGAAGTTTTTTCTTATAATCCGAATCACATAAAAACTTATATAAACCTTGGCTCAATTTATTTAAATTTCCTTGAACCGGATATAGAAAATGCGCTTTCCCTGTTTTTAAAGGCGTATAGTATCGATAAAAATAATTTTGAAGCGAACAATAATTTAGGTTCTGCGTATTTGTTAAAAAAAGAATTTAAAGAAGCAATAACTTATTTTCAGAATGCGCTTAAAATTGATTCAAAAAATAATGAAGTCCGGTCAAATCTTGCGAAGGCTTTTGCAAGTGATCAGCAGTTTGACAATGCAAAAACAACTTATCTTGAACTTTTAAAACTAGATTCATCAAACTGGAATGCTTTTCTTGAGCTTTCAAAAGTATGTCTTGCTATGGGTGACAGTGAAGGCGCAGAAAAATATCTTGTTACCCTTCAGGAAAAAGCGCCTGATTTTAGAAAAGATGAAGTTTCTTCGCTTTTAAAATCGATTGAGCAAAATTAAAAAAGGTGAATAAAATGAAAAATTTTGAAGAAAAACTTGAAAAACTTGAATATCTTACGAACAATATAAAACGACCTGACATTTCTCTTGAAGAAGCGTTGAAAAATTTTGAAGAAGGAATAAAACTTGCCAAAACTCTTGAAAAGCAGATTGATGAAATCGAAGGAAAAATTCAGATTCTGGCAAATAATCCTTCTTTAGAAAATAATGAAGAACCTGAAATTACTTTATTTTCAGAAACAGATGAAAAAACTGGTTCTTCAGGTTCTCCGGAAGCAGGAACAAGACAATGAGTGTAAGAAATCCTGTAAGAATGCTCAAAGCGGAAGTTGCAAGAAAAATTGCAGCCGGTGAAGTAATCGACAGACCAAACGCTATCGTGCGGGAATTAATGGATAATGCAATTGATTCTGGCGCAGATAAAATTACTGTAGAAATTTCAGAAGGCGGAATCGAAAAAATTCGTGTAAGTGACAACGGTTGCGGAATGAGCGAAGAAGATTTAAAAAACTGTGCAAAACCTCATTCTACAAGTAAAATTTCTTCAGAATCTGATCTTTTAAATCTTTCAACTTTAGGTTTCCGCGGTGAGGCTCTTGCATCTATTGCAGCAGTTTCCCGGCTTCAAATAATTTCATCAGGGCTTAAAATGCGTTCTTCAATAACTGAAGACCATTTAATAGAAAAAACTTCATCAACGGAAGGTACAATCGTTCTTGCAGAAGGACTTTTTGAAAATTTTCCTGCAAGAAGAATCTTTTTAAAAAAGGCTAGCGCAGAAGGTGTTATGTGTAAAAACACTTTCATCGAAAAATCTCTTCCGTATCCTGAAAAATCGTTCCGGTTTGTGAATAACGGTGAAATAAAAATTGATTTATTTTCAGGCGAATCGTTAAAAGAGCGTTTTGTTCGTGCGATGGAATTTAAAGAAGATGTTTCGCTTTTTAATCAGATTGATTTTTTTAAAAGCGGTGAAGATTTTTCTTTTAAAATTGTAATTGCTTCTCCGTCTGTTTATCGTTCTACAAAAAAAGATATTTACATTTTTGTAAACGGCAGGCGTATTCAGGAATATGCGCTTGTTCAGGCTATAGAATACGGCTGTCAGGGCTTTTTTCCGAACGGAACTTTTCCAGTTGCTTCTCTTTTTGTAAATATAAATCCAAGACTCGTTGATTTCAACATTCATCCTGCAAAAAAAGAAGTCCGTTTTAAAGACATTTCAAGCCTTCATCATCAGATTTCTGTGAGTGTCCGGGAATTTCTTAGGGATTCTGTCAATTTAAAAATTTCTTCCTTTTCAAATTCAAAAGAAAATAATTTTGAAACATTAAAACTTTTTGATTCAGAACCTCAGAAAAAATTTGACTATTCAAAAAAAATTACAAATGAATATTTTTCGTCAGAAACTTCTCAGCATAAAATGTTCAGTCAGCTTGACCGTTATAAAATTTCAAGAGTTAAAGACTCTGGTGAAAATTTTGCCGAAAGTTTAAAATCTGTTTCAGGTTATGAGCGGTTTGCAAGTGAATATAATAAAAAACATCCGCAGCAAAATCTTGAAAACGAAAAAAATCAGAATGAAAAAAAATTAAAAGAGGAAAATGCAAAAAAAATCGTTTCGTTTGTTGATGAAGTTTTAGAAAATTACACAAAAGATGATTCTTTTAAAGAAGAAAATATTTCTCTTAATCAAACTAAAAAAGAAAAAATCCCAGCTGAAAAAATAAAATTTCTTGGCTCTTGTCTTGGAACATTTTTAATTGCAGAATTTGATGATGCTTTGTATCTTGTCGATCAGCATGCCGCACATGAACGGCTTCTTTTTAATAAAATAATGGAAAATCAGGGGAAATCTCAGGCACTTTTGATTCCTGAAACTTTTTTAACTGAATCAGAATCTGACGATGAATATCTTCGTTCAATTTCTCCAGCATTTGAAAAAGCAGGTTTTACTTTAAAAGAAGAAAACGGAAAGTGGCAGATTTTTACTGTAAATGAGCGTTTCAATCAGAATCTTCAGGATTTTTTAAATCAAATTTTAAAAGAAAAAGTTAAACCCGATGAAGTGATTTATTCTATTGCAGCTCTTACTGCCTGTAAAGCGGCAATAAAAGACGGCGGATTTTTAGATGATGAAACGGCAAAAGATCTTGTGTATGAGGCATTAAATTTAGAAGATCCTCATTGTCCGCACGGAAGACCTGTTTACACTGTGATTACAAAAGCTGATTTATTCCGTCTTGTAAGGAGAACTTGATTTTTATTTTATTACTGCCTCAACATATCCTTTTGAAAGTCTGATTTCAACTTCTTCGCCTTTTGAAACTTCGTCTTTTTGTTTTAGAATTTTTCCTGAAGATTTTATTGTTACCATTGAATATCCTTTACTCAAAATGTTTTCAGGATTTGCAGTTTCAAGGACAGCGACACATGTTTGAATTGTTCTTTTTGTGTCTAAAATTTTTTCTTCGATATTTGAAAGAAGTGCTGTTTTTGCGTTGTCAAGTCTATTTAAAAATGGAAGCTCAATCGTTCTTATTCTGTGTTCAAAATTTTCCGGTGCAAACTGTTTTATAAGAAGTTTTAGGTGTTCAATTCTTGCAGAAACAGAATCTTTTAAGGCACTTTTTGCATTCTGCAGAGTTTGAACGATTTGATTTTTTTCTGGGACGACAATTTCTGCGGCTGCCGATGGGGTTGGGGCTCTTACATCGCTTGCATAATCGCACAGTGCCCAGTCGATTTCATGCCCGACTGCGGAAACTACAGGAATTTTTGATTCTGCAATTGAGCGTACAACTTCTTCTTCGCTAAACGGAAGCAGATCTTCGAGAGAACCACCGCCGCGACCTACAATCAGAACATCGCATAAAGAAAAATCGTTTGCATTTTTGATTTGCCGTGAGATTGAAAGGCTTGCATTTTCTCCTTGAACAAGAGATGGAAGAATTAAAATTGAAACAGACGGATTTCTTCGTTTTGTAATTTGAAGAATATCTCGGATTGCCGCTCCTGTCGGACTTGTAACAACTCCGATTGTTTTTGGAAATTTTGGAAGAGGTTTCTTTTTTGCTGAATCAAAAAGTCCTTCTTCAAAAAGACGGCGTTTTCTTTCTTCTAGAAGTGTTAAAATGTCTCCTGTTCCGGCTTTTTCCATTTTTGTAACAAGAATCTGATAATTTCCGTTCGGCGCGTAAACAGTGAGCTTTCCGTGAACTCTGACTTTATCGCCATCTTTTGGTTTAAATTGCAGGTAAAATGCACTGCTTTTAAACATTACGGCATTCAATTGCGAAGAGGAATCTTTTAACTTGAAATAAAGATGACCTGAACTGTTCGGTCTGTAATTTGAAATTTCTCCTTCGATTGTAAGAGTTGGAAAAGTTCCTTCGATTATTTCTTTTAATATTGAATTTATTTCTGAAACTGAAAAAATTTTGTCTGATGGAAAAAGGTTTTGATTCATAAAATAATTTTATACATTCAGTTCAACTTGTTCAACAGTTTTTCCGATTATAATAAAGATGAGTACTCTTGTAAGTTTATATTGTGAAGAAAATTCTCTTTACGCTTTTGAAAAAGTTTTCGACGGAAAATCTGCGTTCCAGAAAGTTTTGGAATGGGCAGAAAAAATACCAGAATCAGAAATTGTAGTTTTTCTCACAGAAAAGAATAAAAGTTCAGTTTTATCTCAAATTGAAGAAAATAAAATCTCTCTTGTTGAAAGAAATTCATGGAATTTAAAAGAATTTCTTGAAGAATCGTATAATATCGCAGAAAAAACTGAAGCTTCCGATGTTATTTTTTCGTTTGCCGATGTTCCGTTTATAAACACCGCTCTTACAGAAGAAATTTATTCTCGTCACAAAAAATACAATGCTGAATATTCGTTTGCCGACGGTTATCCTTACGGGCTTTCACCTGAAATTCTTGCAAAAGATGCGGTAAAAATTCTTTTTAATCTTGCTGAAAAAAATCCTCTATATTCTGGAAAAGAAAAAATTGAAAGGGCATCGCTTTTTTCTCTTTTAAAAACTGAAATAAATTCTTTTGAAATTGAAACCGTAATTTCTCAAAACGATTTCAGAATGAACAGACTTTCTTTTGAATGTTCATCAAAACAGGGCTTTATTTCGTGCAAAAATCTTTTCAAGATGAACATTCCTTTTGAAAATGCAGAAGAAATTTCTTTAAATGCTGTAAAAAATATTGATGTTTTAAAGACTGTGCCGTCGTATTATTCTGTTCAAATTTCTGAAAAATGCAGCGGAAAATGCTTTTTCTGTCCGTATTCTGAAAAAATAACTGGAAAAAAATCTGAAAATTTTATGGATTTTAAGAAATTTTCAAATCTTGTAAAAGAAATTTCTTTTTTTTCAGGCTCGGCAGTGATTTCTCTTTCTTCATGGGGAGAAGCGCTTTTTCATCCGGAATTTGAGATGTTTGTTTCAGAAATATTGAAGTACGAAGGTCTTTCTGTTTTGCTTGAAACTGACGGTCTTTTAATTGATGAAAAACTCTGTGAAAGTCTTCAGAGATTAGCCAAAGAAAAAAAAGGTTTTGCTTCTTTTCCAAAAATTATGTGGATTGTCGCTTTAGACAGTTTTTCGCCTGAAAAATATTCTGAAATACGCGGACTTGAAAAAGAAAATTATTTTACAGCGTTAAATTCCGTGAAAATTCTGGAAAAATATTTTCCAAATGCAGTTTATCCGCAGATGACGCGTTTAAATCAGAACGAAGATGAACTTGAAAGTTTTTACAGATTTTGGAGTGCAAAAGACAGTTTTTCTTCAGGAAATTTAATCGTTCAAAAATATGATGATTTTTCAAAATTCCTTCCAGATTTAAGGCCTTCTGATATTTCACCGCTTGAAAGAAATGTATGCTGGCATCTTCTTCGCGATATGAACATTTTTTATGACGGTGAAGTTTCTCTTTGTCATGAAGTTTTAAAAAATCAGGATGAAAAATTGATTCTTGGAAATGTTTTTACGGATGGAATTGAAAAAATCTGGAAAAAACAGACGGAATTTGCAGAAATGCAGATTGAAGAAAAATATATTGAAAAATGCAGGAAATGCGATGAATTCTATACCTTTAATTTTTAACGAACATCAGATTCAGCGTGTAATAATTGGCGGAAAAACAGGCAGTGTAAATCCGAAATTTGATATTTCTGTCATTCTTTTAAATGAAACAGGACCTCAGTTTCACACTGTTTTGCTTGAAAATCTTATTTCCTGCGGTTTTAAATCGATTATTTCAGTTGAACCTAACAATGAGAATTGTAATATAGAAAATATTTCAAAAAAATATCCAGCCGTGAAATTTTTCGTTCCGCTTGAAAAAACTACTGACGGCGAACTTATAAACGCTTGCGTAAACGAAATTGATTCAAAATTTTTTCTTGTTCTTCGCGACAGCCTTTACATTCCGTCTGGATTTCTCCTTGAGAATATGGCTGAAAATTTAGTCAGCGAAAATCTTTTCTGTCTTGTTCCTCGTCTTTTGTCAAAAGGTGGTGAAAGCGTTTTTATGCACATACTTCCTGATGTTTACAAAGGACATTTTTCTATGGAAGCCGTTTCTTCTGTTTCCGATATGAGTCCGACTGTTTTCCCGTTTGATTATATAGGTCTTTATAACCGCGAAAAATTCATTTCTACAGGTGGTTTTGATTATACTATTGAGTCGCATTACTGGCAGCTTGCAGATTTGTCTCTCAGAGCGTGGCTTTTCGGTGAAAAAATTAAGATTACAACGAGATTTTTTATTACTTACAAAAAAGAAGTTCCTGTTCTTGAATATTCTTTTGACCTTTCGTATTTGAGATTTTATCTTAAAAATGTTCTTCCGAGAGTAAAAAACGGCTGCGCTTTTATTTCGAATTTTTCTTTTTTTACTTTTTTCCGGCATTCTTCCTGCGGATTTTTTGAATCTTTAAAGCAGTTTAAAAATGCAAAAAAATGGGTCAACTCAAATCAATACAGATTTTCTTTTGATTTGCAGGGATTTCTTGAAAGCTGGAAAATTTAATTTTCAAGGTAAAAGGTTAATTTTATGAAAACAGATATAGTTGTTATTGTTCAGTGCAGGCTCTCTTCTACAAGATTCCCTGAAAAAGCAATAAAAGATTTAGGCGGAAAAACTGTTCTTGAATGGACACTTTCATCTATGAAAAAAGTTCAGGCTGATAAATATTTTGTTGCGACAGATGAAGATTCTTATCCTATTTTAAAACCTATCGTTGAAAAAGCGGGCTGGGAAATTTTTAAAGGCCCTTTAACCGATGTCTTGAAACGATTCTGTCTTTTGATTGAAACACTGAAAGTAAAATATGTTTTGCGTGCGACGGCAGACAATCCATTTCTTTTTTATGAAGCCGCTCAGTCTTTGTGTGATGAATTTGTAAAGCAAAATAAAATTTCTCCCGTCGATTATATGACTTATACAGGGCTTCCGCATGGTTCTGGTGTTGAAATTTTTAAAGCGGAAAGTCTTTTGCAGGCTGAAAAACTTACGACTGATCCGTATGAAAGAGAGCATGTAGGTCCTGGAATTTACAATCATAAAAATCAGTTTGTATCACTTTTTTTTAAATCTCCTGTACGATTTTATTTTCCGCATCTTAGAACAACTATTGACACTCCGCAGGATTACAGAAAAGCGCTTTCAGTTGTAAGTTTTCTTTCCAATATGAAAGCGCCACTTGAGCCTTATACGACAGAGCAGATTATAAAAGCAATGACAGATTCTTCTGTAAATGACACGATTTTATTTGTTCCGTCTGTAAAAAAAGGGCAGGGAACAGGTCATCTTAGAAGGGCATTAACTTGTGCAAAAGAAACTGGAGGTTTTGTTTATATTCCAGAATCGTGTACGCTCGAAGAAGTTTCTGAAATTCTTTCTGAATATTTTGCAAACGGTCTTTTTCAGTATCAGGTTGTAAACACTTTCCCGGAAAAAAATGAATATTCTGTGATTGTAGCCGACTGTTTCAATATGGAAAAAGAAGAGATTATTTCCCTGAAGAAAGCATCTCCTGTTATTGCAATCGATGAAGGCTCTTCGTATACTGATGAAGCAGATTATTTAATTGATATTATTCCTTCTCTTAATTTAAACCGAAAAGCAAATTTCACAGAAACTTCATTTATTGAAAAACCTGACAACAAAAGACTTGAAAGACCGAAAGAAATAAAAAAAGTTTTAATCTGTTTAGGCGGTGAAGATCCATCTTCGTTAACTGTTCCTGCGGCAAAAGCATTTGCTATGAGTTGTGAAAGTGTAACGGCGATTTTATCTGAATCAAGCAGCCAGACAGTTGAAAGTCTTTCCCTTTTAAGCGAATTTTCAAATTTGACTTTTATTTCTCCTGTTCATAATTTAAAAGAAAAACTTTATGAATATGATCTTGTTGTAACTCACTATGGACTTACGGCTTTTGAATCTCTTTCATCGGGATGCGCAGTTTTGCTTCTTGTAACTTCAAAACTTCACCACGAACTTGCAAAAAAATACGGATTTCTCTGCCTTTCTCAGAAAGAACTCGTTTCTGAAAAAATCAGGTATCTGATAAAAAAGCCTGAAAATTTCTTCCCGAAACTGTTTTTCAATCCTGAAAATAAATCTCTTTCTGATTTTATAAAGAATCTTTCGCACGGAAAACGGCTTTTCTGTCCGGTATGTCTTTGTGATTCAGAAATTTCCGATAAAATTGTAAGCCGCACAGAAAAAAGAACTTTCAGAAAATGCAGGAAATGCGGAATTATTTATGTTTCTTTTAACACTGAAAGAGAATCGGATTACAACAAAGACTATTTCAATGAACAATATAAAGCGCAGTACGGAAAAACATATCTTGAAGATTTTGAAAATATAAAAAGGATTTCCTCAAGAAGAATCAACGAAATTTCTTCTATTTCACACAGCAAGTCTCGCCGTTCAATTCTGGATGTCGGTTGTGCATACGGACCTTTTCTTTCATGCGCCGCAGAAAAAGGCTGGCAGGTGTACGGAATTGATCCTTGTTTTGATGCCGTAAAATATGTTCAGACAAAACTTTTATTTCCATGCGTGTGCGGTAAATTTCCTGATTTTGATTCTGTAAAAGAATTCGGACTTTCAAAATTTGATGCAGTTTCGATGTGGTTTGTAATCGAACATTTTTCAGATTTAAAGACAGTTTTAACTTCAGTTTCATCGCTTTTAAAAGACGGAGGAGTTTTTGCTTTTTCAACTCCGAGTGCAACTGGCGTTTCTGCTTTAAAAAATACAGAAAATTTTTACATTCAAAGTCCTTTAGACCATTATACGATTTGGTCAGGAAAAACTGCAAAAAAAATTCTTGATTCTTTTGGTTTTAAAGTCGTTAAAATCGTTTCAACTGGTCATCATCCAGAACGCTTTCCGGCCCTTAAAAATTCAAAGGAAAATAAAATTAAATACAAAATTTTTGAAAAAATCAGTAAAATCAGAAAATACGGTGATACATTTGAAGTTTACTGTAAAAAGGTGAAATAAATGGAAAAAATTTTGATTTTGGGCGCCGGTCTTATGCAGAAAAAAGCGATTCTAAGTGCAAAAAAAATTGCAAAGGCTGTTGTTATCGATAAAAACCCTTTCGCTCCATGCGTTTCGCTTTCTGATGAATTTTATCCTGTTGATTTAAAAGATAAGGAAGGTATTTTAGCTCTTGCAAAAAAACTCTCTGAGGGCGATGACAAACTGATTGGAATTTTTACAGCTGGAACTGATTTTTCCTCTTCAGTTTCTTATGCCGCAGAAAAATTAAATCTTCCTTGCCATTCTTATATTTCTTCGCTAAATGCTTCTGACAAAAAAAGAATGCGAAAGATATTTCAAGAAAAATACATTCCTTCAGCAAAATTTATATCTTTTTCAAAAGATAATTATTCGTTTTCCAGTGCACAGAATTTTGCGCTTTCACTTGGATTTCCTGTTGTCGTAAAACCTTCTGATAATATGGGTTCTAGAGGCTGTAGAATTGCAGAAAATTCTCTTGAACTTGAAAAAGCCGTTGAAGAAAGTTTTAAATTTTCTTCTTCAAAAACTGTAATTATTGAAGAATTTCTTGACGGAAAAGAATTTTCAATTGATGCGCTTGTTTATGAAGATTCTTTTACAGTGACAGGTTTTGCTTCACGGCATATTTTTTATCCTCCGTATTTTATTGAAATGGGGCACACGCTTGCGTCTTTGATATCTGAAGAAGACAGATTAAATCTCATTGCAACTTTTGCTCTTGCCGTAAAATCATTAGGACTTTCCTGCGGTGCGGCAAAAGCAGACATAAAACTTACATCGAATGGACCTAGAATCGGTGAAATTGCAGCTCGTCTTTCAGGCGGTTATATGTCAGGCTGGACTTTTCCGTACAGTTCTGGTTTTGACCTTACAGAACAGGCATTAAAAATTGCTTGTTCCATAAAACCTGAAAAACTTCTTTCGCGTCGAAAACAAATTCCTTATCTTCCGCCTGAATCATGCAAAAATTTTTCATCGCCTTTTAACCTTTTTGAAATTCCGCAAGACTCATTCAGCGCAGAACGCGCCTGGATAAGCATTCCGGGGACTGTAAAAGATGTTTTAGGTTTATCTGAGGCAGAAAAAGTTTCTGGAATAATGGATGTCATTCCTTTAAAATTAAAACACGGAGAGAAAGTTTCTTTCCCTAGAAATAATGTTTCAAAATGCGGAAATGTCATTTCTAAAGCCGAAACTCTTGATTCTGCCGTTTCCAGCGCTGAAAAAGCGGTTTCAAAGATAATTGTTCGTTTAAAAGAAAATGATGAAGAAACTGAAAAATTTTTAAATTCAGTTTTTCTTGAAGATGAAAAGAATTTTCCTCCGGATGCGTATTCATTTTACCCGGAAATTAAAAACGATTTTTTCCCCGGAACGATTTTAAAAAATTTACCCGTAAAAGCTTTTATCCCTGAAAAACTTAAAAAATATTTTTCTTCTTCTGAAAAATCCTGGAATTACCTTACGCTTTCACAGAGCATCAGCGTTTTTGATGAAAAATTTCCAAAGCATCCTGATATTCCCTGCGATTGTTTTTTTAAAGCGCTTTTTAGAGGCGGACTTCAAGCGATTATTTATGTTTTAGATTCTATTTCCGAAAATAATAAAGGATAGAATTTTAAAAATTAAAATTTTAAAAGGCATAAAAATGAAAAAAAAATTAAAAAAACTTTCTATATATTTATTCTTTTTCGCATTGCTTTTTCCGTGCTTTTCAAGTGACGCAAAAAATTCTGTGAATTTAATTGAAAAATCTTCTGTTTTGGGCTTTTCTCTTTATTGGGATACTTTTTCATCTTCTGGAATAATTGAAAAAGACGGACATCAGATTACATTTCAGGATAAAAATCCGGTTGTAATGTTTGACGCAAGCGAGTTAAAAATTACAGATGCGCCTTTTGTAAAAGACGGAGAAATTTTTGTTTCAGAAAGTTTTATAAATCAGACAGAAGAATTTTTTAAATTAGAAAGCGAAAATTCTTTTTTTAAAGTTGGAGCAATTCTTTTGGATCCGGGACATGGCGGAAAAGATCCTGGTGCTGTTGCTTCGTACACTGTAAACGGAAAAAAAATCACGATTCAGGAAAAAGATATTACGCTTTCAATCGGAAAAGAACTTTACGGTATGCTGAAAAAATCTTATCCTGATAAACAGATAATTTTAACTCGCAGCACAGATAAATTTCTTGCGTTAAGTGAACGAACTGAAATTGCAAATTCTGTAAAATTAAAAGAAAATGAAGCGGTTCTGTTTATTTCGATTCATGTGAATGCCTCTTTAAATAAACAGTCAAGCGGATATGAAGTCTGGTATCTTTCGCCAGGTTATAGAAGAACTGTGATAGATTCTTCAAAAGTTTCAGAAGATAAATCGCTTCTTCCTATTTTGAATTCTATGATGGAAGAAGAATATACGGCAGAAAGCATTTTGATTGCAAAATTTATAATGGACGGACTTTCATCTCAAATTGGAAGCGTTTCTAAAGCGCGCGGAATTAAGGCTGAAGAATGGTTTGTCGTAAAAAATTCAAATATGCCGAGCGTTTTAATCGAGGTCGGTTTTCTTACAAATGAAAAAGAGGCACTCAATTTAAACGATAAATCATACTTGCAAAAAACATCTCTTGGAATATATAATGGGGTATCTGCGTTCATAACACATTTTGAGCGTTCGCGAGGTTTTACTAAGACAAAATGAAAATAAAACGATTTAAAACTTCTTTATATGTTGTTTTTTCTTTAATTCTGATTTTTTTTATAATTTCTTTTGCATTCTGGGCATTTTCTTTCCCCGGAATCCGAAAAACTTTTATTTTTTATTCAAATTCTGGCTCAATTGAATATATAGAATCCCGTTATATTAAAAAAAATCGTCAAAAACCTCTTATAAACTGCTATATAGAAGAACTTCTTTTAGGTCCTTTAAATGAACTTTCAGCGCCTCTTTTTCCGCGCGGAACAAAACTTGATTCTTGTTTTTTAAGGGATTCAGTTTTATATGTTGAACTTTCAGAAGAACTTTTAAATGCTCTTCCAGCTTCTTCTTATGACTATGAAAAATCTTTTGTTCTTTTTAAAAAGAATATTTTTAGAAGTTTTTCAAATGTAAAATCGATAAAAATTTATATAAACGGTTCAGAAGGGCTTTTAGAAAGTTTTCAGCATACTGAAAACATCGGTAAAAAATCGTAAAAAAACATTGACAAAATTATTTTGATATAAGATAATAAATACATATACAAGGCTACATCAAAATTGCAAAAAAGGAGCTTCTAATGAAGAGGACTTTTATTTTAGCTGCAGCATCTATGCTGCTTGCTGGTTTCAGTGTGTTTGCTGATCAACAAATTCTCATCGATTTTACAAATTTACAGGCTGACTGTATGGCTGACGAAAACGGAGAACCTACAGAAAATGCCAGAACTGTTATGGATTTCTCTAGTTCTGCAGGTGCAACATTCACAGCAGATCAGAAAGATCTTATGAAAACATCTCTTGCATTGCCGCGATGGGAAGTAAGCCTTAATTCTTCTGCAAGAACTGTAGAGAGTTTGGGTCTTTCAACTGTAGTTGCCGCTCCAGTTAAAGAAGATGCAACTGTTCCTTTTGCTGGAAAATCTGTAATGGGCGTTAGAGTTGTGTTCCCAGAATGGAATTCAAATGCTTATGCTTATATCAGACCTCCTTTTGAAATTCCTGCTTATGAACCACTCGCAGATGCTGATGAAAACGGTGTTAGACAGGAACCTTCAGATGAGCAGAAAGGTAAAACTCTTTTTGAAGAAGGATACGGTATTGTAAAAAATGTCGGAACAATTAAATCAATCAAAGTAACTACAATGGGTATGAATTATCCAGAGGGACTTTATGTTCTCCTTAAAGATAATGATAATGTAGAACGCCGCTATTTTATGGGTTATCTTGGTTTTGACGGTTGGAAAGAACTTGTATGGAATAATCCTCAGTACATAACAGAAATCCGTAACCGTGAAATTCGTGTATATCCAATCTATCCGCGCGGACTTCCATTTGTAAAATTTACAGGTTTCCAGATTACTCGTGATGCAAACCATATTGGTGGAAACTATATCGGATACTTCAAAGATGTTTCAATTATCTATGACAAAGCAGTTCTTAATTCTGACCGTGATATCGCAGATGAAGATCTTTGGGGAATCATCAAAAAGAAAGAAGATGCAAAACAGGCTGGAGAAATGGCTCGTTTTGGTGATAAACAGGTAACTCGTTATCTTGAAAAACAGAAACAGGCTGTAGAAGATAAATTTACTTCAAGTTTGTCAGAAGACGGTGATTCTAATGCACAGTCTACAGGAAGTGGAAGTGCAGCAGACGCAAAATAATTTTGCAATCTGATTAATAAGGCACCTTTCATTTATAACGAAATGAAAGGTGTTTTTTTTTGTGTATTTTTATTGGAAGGTTTAATGTGCAAAAAGCAAAAACAATAATTCCTGAAAAAGTCAAAATTCTTGAAATATACAATTCTTATGTTCCGTTTTTTGAGGTTATTAAAAACAATATTCACGATAAACTTGCTTCAAGCATAAAACTTTCTTCTCAGCCTACTTATAAAAAAAGAATAAAAAGTTTCCAAAGTTATTACACTAAAATTCTTAGATTAAAATCAAAACAAATTGATAATTCTTCCTCGCTGATATGTCTTACTGACATGATAGGAATAAGAATTATATGTACTTTTCTCGAAGATGTGACTATTGTTAAGGAGCAGATTCAGAAAATTTTTGATGTAAAAGAGATTGAAATAAAAGGCGAATCTCAAAGTTTCAAAGAATTCGGTTATGAGTCTGTTCATGTTCTTGTAAAAGTTCCGGATGACTGCATGCCATCTCAAAAATTTTATGATAAAAACGGTTTAGAATTAAAACTTCCAGATGATTTAGTCTGTGAAATTCAAATCAGAACTATTCTACAGGATGCTTGGGCGGAAGTAGAGCATGAACTTATTTATAAATCAGAATTTACTCCTTTTGATATGCCGTTAAAAAGAAAACTTGCGAGTATGAATGCTTCGTTAAGTCTTGCTGATATAATTTTTCAGGAAATTCGTGATTATCAGAAAAAACTTCAAATTGAAATGAATGAACGACACAGAAGTTTTTATGAAAAGGCTGATGAACTTACAAATGATTCTCTTGCAATTCCGTATGAAACTGAAAATAAAATTCAGCGCTTGAATCCTTACATACGCGGAACTATTGATGATATGCTTTTAGAGGCAATTCAGTGCCACAATAACGGAAATTTAGACAAGGCAATTTATATTTATTCTCAAATTTTAGAATCAAAAACTCAGCTTAATGATATCGTTCTTTCTGTAATTTTTAAGCATCGGGGAATGGCGTATTTTACTAAAAATGATTATGAAAATGCTTTAAAAGATTTCAAAACTTCATGCAAATTTGATCCTAAAAACAGCCGTTCTTTTTATTATCAGGGAATTGTTTTTAGCATTCAGAAAGATTTTCAAAGTGCGGTGGAAAATTTTTCAATTTCGCTTGAATTAAATGAATATCAGTCGCACGCATATCTTCGAAGGGCATTAGCGTTTTTTGAACTCGGACAATACGAAGATTCAATGAATGATTTAGAGTCGGCTAGAAAACTTGGTCTTGACGAAAAAGAACTAAAACCACTTCATTCAAAATTGATTGATAAATTTGATATGAAAGTATAAAATTTATCAAAATTTTCTATTTTTAATATTGACATTTTTTTTTGTATAAGATATATTAAATACATCAACAACGCGTTGTGTATGTCTCCTTCGTCTAGTGGTTAGGACATCGGGTTTTCATCCCGACAACAGCAGTTCAATTCTGCTAGGAGATGTAACCTCTGTTTCATACAGAGGTTTTTTTTTGTCAATTTGGTTTTAAAGATGAATTCAAAAATTGAAGACCTTTTTTCTTCTTCTGTAATAAAGTATATCCGATCAGAAATTGCATCCTCAAATGAAAATGAAGTTTTTTTTGTCGGAGAAATAAATCAAGACGGAAAAGTAACTTCTGTTTCAGTTGGTTCTCGTGGAAATTTACATTCAGTTCCTGTAAATCAAGATTTAAAGCGAAAGGGAAGTGTTTTAATTCACAATCATCCGGGAGAAAATCTTACTCCATCTGATGCTGATTTGTCAGTTGCTGCTGTTTCTTCAGAAAATGCACAAGGTTTTTACATAATTAACAATGATGTTACTGAAATTTATGTAGTCGTTGAGCCTGTTCTTCCAAAAGTTATAAAAAAGCTTGATGTTGATGATGCCGCGTTTTATATTTCAAAAGACGGTCCGCTTGCAAAAATTAATGAAAATTTTGAAGAAAGGCTTTCTCAGATTGAGTTATTAAAAAATATTGTAAAGACTTTTAATCAGAATAAAACTGGTGTTTTTGAAGCAGGTACGGGTGTCGGAAAATCTTACGCTTATTTAATTCCTTCGATTTTGTGGGCTGTACAAAATAATGAGCGCGTTGTAATTTCTACAGGAACTATAAATCTTCAGCAGCAGTTATGTTTAAAAGATATTCCACAGGCAATTAAAATTACAGGAAAGCCAGTTAAATTTATACTCATGAAAGGAAGGCAGAATTATATCTGTAAGCGCAGACTTCAAGATGCGCTTAATTCTAAAGACCTTTTTGAGAATAATGATGATTTAGATAGAATTGCGCAATGGCAGGATTCTTGTGATACTGGAAGTAAAAGTGAACTTTCTTTTTTGCCTTCTGAGTCTGTGTGGAATCGGATAAATTCTGAAAGCGATGCGTGTATGGCTCTTCGATGTCCTTATTACAGTCAGTGTTTTGTGATGAAAGTAAAAAAGGAAGCAAGCGCTGCAAATATTCTTGTTGTAAATCATCATCTTCTTTTTGCAGATATTGAATCAAGGCTTCACGGTGCAGGTTATGATGATGCGGTTGTTCTTCCGCCGTATAAAAGAATTATTTTTGATGAAGCGCACGGAATTGAAACTGCTGCAACGAGTTTCTTCAGCGAAAGTTTTAATCGTTTTAAAATTTTAAAGCCGTTGAATCTGCTTTACCGAAAAAAGAAAAATTCTGCAATGGGTTTTTTGTTTTCTGTTTCGATGCTTAGTAAAGAAGAAGAAAAATCTTTTCAGGCTTACCAGATGATTTCAAAAATTAAAAGCGATTTGACAAATCTGGAAACTCTTGCGCTTGATTTATGCATTCAGGAAAATAATTTATGGCTCAATCCTCTAACTTTTAGAAATTTCCAGCCAGTTCTGTCAATGTGCCAGACACTTGCAAAAGATATTTCAGTGTTTACTTCGCTTGTTCTTGAAGTTTTAGACGGTGTTCCTGAAGATGACAGGGATATCCCGTATTTCTGGGAAACTAAAGTGTTAAACAGGCGGCTTTCAGATTATTCAGTTATTTTAAATGATTTTTTTATGTGGGAAGAAAAACCTGATAAAGTTTTTTGGCTTCAGAAAAAAAATCTTCCGTCTGACATGCAAAAAGATGATGAATTAAATTTTTATATAAATTTTATTGAAACTCCTTTGGATATTGCACCGTTGATGAATCAAGGTATTTTTGAACCGATGGATAGCGTTGTATGTACTTCTGCGACTTTAAAAACTGGAAGAGATTTTTCTTACTGGCTTAGACATAACGGACTTTATTTTTCTGATTCTGATGAAGTTTTACAAGGTGAATTTTTTTCGCCATTTCCGTATAAAGAAAATATGATTTTTCTGGTTCCGAAAGATATTCCGTTTCCCGATGAGCCTGATTTTCAAATTTATGTTGAAAATGTCTTAAAAAATTTGATTTTAAAGGCAAAGGGGCGAACTTTAGTTCTGTTTACTTCTTATGAATCGTTACGGCTTTCATATAATAATATTTTTTCTACAATGCTTGCAAATGGAATAAAACTGCTTCGTCAAGGCTCTGATGATAATGCAAGAATTCTTAAAAATTTTAAAGATGATGTTTCGAGTGTTCTTTTTGCAACTGATTCCTTTTGGCAAGGTGTTGATGTTCCCGGAGAATCCCTTTCTCAAGTTATAATTGTAAAACTTCCGTTTACAGTTCCAAATGATCCTGTTTTTAAGGCGCGCTCAGAAGCAATCCGTAAGAAAGGCGGAAATTCGTTTATGGAATTAAGCGTTCCTGAAGCGATTATAAAATTCAGGCAAGGAGTAGGTCGTCTTATTCGAAAAAATACAGATAAAGGTACAGTTGTTGTTCTTGACAGAAGAATTTATGAAAAACAGTACGGTTCTCTTTTTCTTGCAAATGTTCCTGAATGTAAAAAATATTATGAACCTGTTTCTAAAATTTTAAACATTATAGAAGAATTTTTAGACTAAAAAAAAATATAAACAATTTTAAAGTATCTTAAAATTTACTTTGAAATTCTTTCGATTAATTGACAGCAGTGCTTTTTACAGATAAAATTATTTTGAAAACTTTTTAGAATGAAAATTTGTTTTAAAATATTCGCTTGTTTTAAATAGTTTTCAAGGTTGAATCTAAAAATTTGGAGCAAAAATGTCTAGTTTTATCACTTTACTTTCACTTTTCGGGATGCTGATGCTGCCTTCTTTCTGTAATATTTTAGCTTATCCTGTTTCTCATAAGATAAGTCTAAAAATTTCTGATTATATAGTAAAGGTTATGGCACCAAGACTGTTCGCTGTTCTTGAATGTTACAAACATTTCCATTTTTTTGGATATAATGATAAAAAAAATGAACTGCCAAAGCAATTTATGATTATTTCAAATCATCAGAGTTTGATAGATATTCCATGCTACATGAATTTTTTGCGTGATAAAGAATTGCGTTTTGTTGCAAAAGACAATCTTTCACGCCATATTCCGCTTGTTTCAGAAATGCTTCGTTCTCAAAAACATTGTATGGTTCCTCGAAGTGGTAGTCCTATGCTTGCAATGAAAACAATGGAAACTTTTAGTAAAAGAGTTACAGAAAATGGATGGATTCCAGTTCTTTTCCCTGAAGGAACAAGAACCCGCGACGGAAATGTCGGAAAATTTTATTCTGCAGGTTTTAGAAAACTTTGCGAAACTACAAATCTTCCAGTTGTCGTATGTGCTTTAGATGGCGGTTATCAAATCCGGGAAATCAGAACGATTATGACAAATTTGAAAAACGGTTCGTATCGTGTAAAAATTTTAAAAATTTATGATTCACCATCAACAAAAGAAGAGCAGGCTTTGATTCTTGAGGAAAGCAGAAAAATGATTCAAAATCAGTTAGACGAATGGCGAAAACTTCCATTAAATCAAAGATAAAATAAAAAAGGGCTTTTTCAAAAATTATGAAAAAAGCCCTTTATTTTTAATTTCTAAATAACTTATTATTTGAAATCTTTTGGTCGTCTTTCAATGCGTTTGCATTTTGAACACTCTGCAATGTTTTTAATTTTGCCATTTTCAAACATTGTTTTCATTACAATTTCTCCACCACAAGAGCAGATAAATTTTTGTGTTGCAACGGTTGTTCGGGAGTTTTTACTTGCACCGGCCATGGTCTTCCTCCATAAAAAATTAATACGGTATTGTTATTATTTTAGTGATTGTTGCTGATTAAGTCAATTGTAATTTTTAAAAAGTTGCGAATATGCTGAAGAATAATATTGACACTAAATTGTCGGTTTGTTAAAATTAAGACAAGTTAACTTAATTTGGGGGTTCCCTTTGGCACGCAAACAATCATCTGCAGAAAAAGCGTTTAAACAGAGTGAAGTAAGAAGACTTCATAACAAGGCTATCAAAAGCACTTGTAAAACATACGCAAAGCAGTTTGTAGAAGCTGTTCATGCAAAAGACAAAGCTCTTGCTGAAGCAAAACTCAAGGTTCTTGTAAGCAATCTTGACAGCGCTAGAAGCAAAGGTGTTCTTACAAGAAACGCTGTATCTCGCAAGAAGTCAAGAATGATGAAACTTTTCAATGTTTCATTTGCTGCTTCTGCTGCTAACTAATTTTATTTAGTTTCAGACTTTTTAAGTCTTTTTAGGGTTGTCTTGAAATTAAGTCAAAAAAGTATTTTCATTTGATTTGGCTTTTATATTTCTTTTTATGGCAACCCTTTTATTTTTTTAAATCTGGTGAATTATGGTTGAAAGAAAAATAACAAAAGTTGATTTGCTCGATGAAATTGCTTCATCAATTCCTCTTGAAAAAAAAGAAATTCAATCTGTTGTGAATTTGTTTTTGGAAAATTTAAAAAAATCATTATCTTCAGGTGCAACTATTGAACTTAGAGGTTTTGGAACATTTGAAATTCGCAAACGAAAAGGTCGGGCAAATGCAAGAAACCCAAAAACTGGTGAAAAGGTTCCTCCTGTTAAGCCTCATAATATTGTCGCTTTTAAAGCTGGTCAGGAACTTGCAAAAAATGTCTGGGATTTAAATACAGGTGAATAATTCAGTAAAAAAATTTTTTCTGACTTCAATATTATTTTTTCTGTCAGTTTTTTTATTTTCAATTAATAATGCGTTTTTCAACTGGATAGTTTTTGTTCCCGTTTTATTTCTTGTAAAGGTGTGTGATTTTAAATTTGTTTTTCTTTGGGGCGGATTGTACGGTTTTTTCAGTTATTTTTTTTATGTTTTTTGGCTTTCCAATTTAAACTTTCTTTATTTAATTCTTGTCTGTTTTTTGTATTTTATTTTATGGGCATTTCTTTTTTTGTGTTTGAAATTTTTTTTTGAAAAATCTCAAATTTTTATTCATTTAAAAATTTTTCTTTTTCTTTGCATTTTTGAATTTTTAAAAACAAAAGGTTTTCTAGGTTTTTCTTTTGGTCTTATTTCACATTCCCAGTATACAAATTTATTTTTAATTCAAATTTCTGATATTTTTGGTATATGGGCAGTCGACTTTTTGATGATTTATTCTTCTGTTCTTATTTTTAAAATTTTAGAGGATTTTATTAAAATTTCAGGTTCGTTTTCCGTAAAGCTTAAAAATTCTTTTTTAATAAACCGTTTTTCCTCTTGTGTTTTTATTTTTCTTCTTGTCTTTTTTTATTCTTATGGAATTATTAAAGTTTTTATTCAGGAAGAAGAGAAAAGTTCTTGTGAAAAAATAAAAATTGCTGCAATTCAGAATAATGTTGACCCGTGGGAAGATGATATTAGAGGTTTTTCGAATCAGATTGAAAAGCTGAAAAATCTTTCGCGTAAATGTATTGAAGAAAATCCTGATGTAAAAATCATTGTCTGGCCAGAAACCGCAGTGATTCCTTCAATAGAAAAAAATTATTTTTCTGATTTTCCTTCAAAGCGCAAAGAAATTATAGAAAATCTGCTTTTGTTTATTGACAGTATGCCTTCTTCATTCGTAATCGGAAATTACAATGCTCAGAAAAATTTAAAGGATTATAATTCAGTATATTTTTTTACTCCGAAAGAAAATGTTCTTCCTCCGTCTAGAGAGTGTTATTCAAAAATTCATCTTGTGCCATTTTCAGAATATTTTCCAGAATATTTGAAAATCTGGCCGTTTACTCATATTTTTCCTGAGGAAAATTTGTGGGAAAAGGGCAGTGAATATAAAGTTTTTTCTCTTGGTGATTTTAAATTTTCAACGCCCGTTTGTTTTGAGGACAATTTTTCTTCGGATTTGATAAAATTTGTTAGAAATGGTGCACGCTGTTTTATAAATCTTTCAAATGATTCCTGGGCAAAAAGCAAAAGATGTCAGGTTCAGCATTTACAGGCGGCAGTGTTTAGGAGCGTTGAGAATAAAATCTATTCAGTAAGAAGCACATCGTCCGGGGAAACATGTTTTATTTCTTCGGTTGGAAAAATTTATCTTCGAAGTCCTTCATTTGAAGAAAATTATATTCAGGGAGAAGTGTATTATTCTGAAAAACAAAATTCAATGTATACTCTCTTTGGCGATTTTCTTCCGTATTCAATTATATTTTGTTTTGTAATATGCATGATTTTTTCTTTTATTGCATATTTTAGGAAAATAAAGTAAAATAAAATTATGTCGTCTAAAAAGATATTTTCAAAAAATCAAAAATCATTAAACAGCAATTCAGAATCTGACAAAGCTGATGTTCACTCAGAGCAGAATCTTTATCCTTCACAAAAAGAAGAATCTATCGTTATTGAAAAATCAAAGCCTTCTTCAGAAAAAAAGACTCTTACTGTTTTCGGGTCAGAGACGGAATTTGACGGCGTATTAGAATTCAGCGACGATTTAATTATAACTGGACGCTTCAATGGAAAAATAAACGCAACGGGAAATCTTGAAATTTCAAAAGATGCGTTATGTACTGTAGATTCCATAAATGTAAAATCGCTTATTATTTCAGGCGAATTAACAGGAGATATCAACGCTTCTGACCGGGTAGAAATATGTTCAGGTGCAAAAGTTACTGGTGATATTAAAACTTCACGGATTCGTATTGCAAATAATGTAGAATTTGAAGGTCAGGTAACGATGGTAAGCACAACTCCAGAAGACAATATTTTTTCTGTTTCTTCAGAAGAATATAAAAAAGCTCTCGTTGGTCGGTCTGAACTTATAGAATAGTTTTGTATGCGTGTATCGGTGTGTTTACTTGTTGACAACAATAAAAAAATTTATAATAATAAATTATTCATTTTCAGAGAAAGTCTATTCTTTATCTATTCAAATATATGATTTCTTTTTTTTTAATAATTAAATATTTTATTTTTGGAGTTTTTTAAATGCCTTTAAGAAAAAAGCGAATTGCCGAATCTGAAGAACAGGTTTCAGCGGAAACTCAAAAACAACTTGATTTTGAAGCTCAGCCGGAATCTTATGAAAGTTCTTCAAGTCTTTTGGAAGAAGCAGATGATTTTTCCCAAAATCAGTCTGTTGAAGTTAGCGATAAGTCTGAATCAGAAAATGAGACGGAAAATTCAGAGCCTGTAAAAGTTGTTGTGAGAGCAAAGCGCAAGGCCGTAGTAAAAGTAAAAGATAACCCTTCAGAATCTTCAAACGAAAATCAGGAACAGTCGGTTTCAGAAAATCAAGATATAAATCATCAAAAAACATGGAGTAGAAATCAAAAGCGTAACACTTCATCTCATAAAACCTTCCGTTCGGAAATGCCAGTTCCTACAGGTATGGTAGATCCTTCTGTTTTAAAGCCTTATAATGCAGACGGAAAAGACGAAAACGATTCAAAACCGCGCCTTTTAATAAATGATTTAACTGCAATGGGAATGCATGAACTTCGTGAACTTGCAACAAAATACGGTTTTAATCAGGATGATCTTGCTCCGATGAAAAAGCAGGAATTGATTTTTGTAATTTTAAAAACTCATACGGAACACGGTGGAATTATTTTTGCCTCAGGTGCTCTTGAAATTCTTCCTGATGGTTACGGTTTTTTACGCTCTCCGCAGAACAGTTATCTTCCAGGTCCTGATGATATTTATATTTCTCCAAGTCAAATCAGGCTTTTTAACCTTAAGACAGGTGATACAATTTACGGTCAGACTCGTTCTCCAAAAGAAGGTGAAAGGTTTTTTGCCCTTTTAAGAATTGAAACTGTTAATTTTGATGAACCTCGCGTTGCCCAGACTCGTATTCCTTTTGAAAACTTAACTCCGCTTTATCCAAAAGAAAAACTGCGTCTTGAAACAATTTCAACAGAAGTTTCTTCAAGAATCGTAGATTTATTTTCGCCAATCGGAAAAGGTCAGCGTCTTTTGATTGTTGCACCTCCAAAGGCTGGTAAAACGACATTGATGCAAAAAATTGCAAATTCAATTACAACAAATCATCCTGAAGTTTATCTTATTGTTCTTTTGATTGATGAACGCCCGGAAGAAGTTACGGAAATGGAGCGTGCTATAAAAGGCGAAGTAATTTCTTCTACATTTGATGAACAGGCAACTCGCCATGTTCAGGTTGCGGAAATGGTTTTGGAAAAAG